>NZ_CP103300.1:4715000-5015000 GCF_025562755.1 Endozoicomonas euniceicola | reverse complement strand
GCTCTGCGGCCTTGCGATACCAGACAGCGGCTTGCTCGTCACTTTGTTTTACGCCTTTGCCATCTTTATAAATTAAACCCAAGGCGCAATAAATTGAACCCAGGGCCCATTGAATATTGGCATCACCCTGTTCTGCGGCCTTGCGATACCAGACAGCGGCCTGCTCGTCACTCTGCTCTATACCTTCGCCTTTCTCATACATGTCACCCAGTCCGAGCTGTGCATCTGCATGCCCCTGCTCTGCTGCCTTGCGATACCAGACAGCGGTCTGCTCGTTGCTCTGTTCTACACCGCGGCCATAGTAATACATGAAGCCCAGATTATACTGAGCTTTCGCATGCCCCTGCTCTGCGGCCTTGCGATACCAGGCAGCGGCCTGCTCGTCATCCTGCCATACCGATTCAACATCGTAATCATCATCCCAATCATCATCCCAATCCTCTTCGCGTAGGCAGCCCAGTCTGTACTGAGCTTCTGCATGCCCTTGCTCTGCGGCCTTGCGATACCAGACAGCAGCCTGCTCGTGACTCAGTTTTACGCCGCGACCTTTGCCACCATTGTCATACATGTCACCCAGGCTGAACTGTGCATCTGCATACCCCTGCTCTGCGGCCTTACGAAAGCAGACAGCAGCCTGTTCGCCACTCTGTTTTACGCCTTCGCCATCTTTATACATTAAACCCAGCCTGAACTGGGCAGCTGCGACCCCTTGCTCTGCGGCCTTGCGATACCAGGCAACAGCCTGCTCGCCACTCTGTTTTACACCTTCGCCTTTGTCATACATGAAACCCAGCTTGAACTGAGCAACTACATGCCCTTGCTCTGCGGCCTTGCGATACCAGTCAGCAGCCTGCGTGTTATTCTGCTTTACACCTTGGCCTTTTTTATACATGGCGCCCAGACTGAACTGTGCATCTGCATGCCCTTGCTCTGCGGCCTTGCGATACCAGTCAGCAGCCTGCGTGTTATTCTGCTTTACACCTTGGCCTTTTTTATACATGGCGCCCAGACTGAACTGTGCATCTGCATGCCCTTGCTCTGCGGCCTTGCGGTACCAGTCAGCAGCCTGCGTGTTATTCTGCTTTACACCTTGGCCTTTTTTATACATGACGCCCAGACTGAACTGTGCATCTGCATGCCCTTGCTCTGCGGCCTTGCGATACCAGTCAGCAGCCTGCGTGTTATTCCGCTTTACACCTTGACCTTTTTTATTATGCATAGTGCCCAGACTGAACTGTGCATCTGCATGCCCTTGCTCTGCGGCCTTTCGGTACCAGTTAGCAGCCTGCATGTTATTCTGCTTTCCGCCTTGGCCTTTTTTATACATGGTGCCCAGACTGAACTGTGCATCTGCATACCCTTGCTCTGCGGCCTTGCGATACCAGTCAGCAGCCTGCGTGTTATTCTGCTTTACGCCTTGGCCTTTTTTATACATGGTGCCCAGACTGAACTGTGCATCTGCATACCCTTGCTCAGCAGCCTTGCGAAACCAGACTGCGGCCTGCTCGTCACTTTGCTTTACGCTTTCGCCATCTTTATACATTAAACCCAGCCTGAACTGAGCAGCTGCATCCCCCTGCTCTGCAGCCTTGCGAAACCAGACTGCGGCCTGATCATCACTTTGCTTTACGCCTTCGCCATCTTTATACATTAAACCCAGCCTGAACTGAGCAACTGCATCCCCCTGCTCTGCAGCCTTGCGAAACCAGACTGCGGCCTGCTCGTCACTTTGCTTTACGCCTTCGCCATCTTTATACATAAAACCCAAGATGTTTTGAGCATCGACATCCCCCTGCTCTGCAGCCTTACGAAACCAGACTGCGGCCTGCTCATCACTTTGCTTTACGCCTTCGCCATCTTTATACATAAAACCCAAGCTGTTTTGAGCATCGACATCCCCCTGCTCTGCGGCTTTGTGATACCTGACAGCTGCCCGCTCAGCACTCTGTTCTACGCCTTGGCCTTTATAAATCAAACTTAACAGCATATTTCTCAAGCGCATTATTACCTCTAAACAGCGCAGTCAACGACAGGAGAGAAATCTTACTAAGAAAAATTAACTTTCGCAGCTCATCGTTTCATGTCTGTTTCGTATTGGATGGTTTGAGAGAGGATTTTACCGACGGAAACAACAGCTTGGTCGTAGGCTTGCATGGCCGGTGTTTCTGACTTCATTGCAGGAAGTTTGTCATTACATACATGGGTGACAATAGAGGCACAGTCACCTTACCTACTGCTTTGCATCACATTCCATAGGCTTGGGGAAAAAATGTGCAATTTTTACGTCATTTTCAAGGTGATCAGTTCGCTACATACCGGGTGGCTCAAGGGCTGCCTTTTTTTGAACAGAGACTAGCTTTTGAGTATCTGCAAACCAGAAAGTGGTTTTCCTTTATTTACCACCTATGAACTGGTAATTATCATGCCCCTCCATAAGCAAGATTACAGGGCGTAATCATTGGGGCTAAAGTCTTCAGGAAGTGCTTGAGAATATTACCCAAACGTTAACCCCATGAGGAAAATGTGAGCAAAAAAGCTTTTACAGGAAAATATACCCTCACAGAGTTAAAAGAGTACTCTGACTCCAGCCTCCTTCTGCTGCTTAAAGAGGAGTGGGGTTACCTTAGTGATGAAAAATTTGAAGTCATAGGTCAGCTGACTGCAATCTCCGGACCCAAGAGTGACTTTTTCGTATTGGAGAACATCAAAAACATTCATACAGGTGAGTCTCTGGCATATCCTCTTGATTATTCTGATGTTCGCCAAACGGTTTTTGTCGGCTCAGCATCAGGGCTTAGAAGTGGTCAGTGGGTAATAGCACTTGTTGAACTATCTCCAAAACTTGAACGAAAGAAACACAACAACCCTTTTGGGTTGAAAGCTACAGAAGGCGGCTTACGCATTTTGGAATTGATTCCAAAAAGCCTCAGGCCTGATATTCACCGGACCGAAGATGGACCTGCACTTGAAAGCTGGCTTTTGGATATCTGCTATCAAAAACACCAAGAGCGCATTGTTAAAGACATTATTAAAGAAGGCGATGCCCTGCGAACAAAGATGCTGACAGAACATCAGCAGCACCAAGCTGAACTATCTGCCGAATCTGAAAGTTTAAAATCTAAGCTAGAGCAGCAACAAGAGAAATTGACAGCTGAGGCTGAAAGCCTGCAATCAGAGATAGAGCAGCAGCAAGAGAAGCTGACAGCTGAAGCCGAAAGTCTGCAATCAGAGATAGAGCAGCAGCAGGCATACATTAATGAGACCAAAGAGAAAGACAAAAAATTAAGCGAAGATATCACAAAGAAAAGAAACAAACTCAAAGAGATTAAGAATCAAATGGATGAAACTCACACAATGCACACTCATGCAATAGCCGAGTTTCAATCACAGAAAAAAATCATGGTAAACCAATTGGACACCTTAAATAACTTCATCAAGCAAAAAGCACAAATGTTGCGAGACCTTGACCTGATTGAACAACAGGATATCGATAATATGCTGGGGAAGCAGGTCGTTGACCTGAAGCGTGAAGGCCATGATTTTGCCGAGATATTTAATGCAAATCCAGCAAAGGCCATCAGCTATATTCAGGCTTTTATGTGGCAGCAGGGAATTGTCTATCAGCGCAAGGTGCTTGAAGACTTCTTTGCACTACTCACGACCCACGACCTGATTGTTCTGGCAGGTGACTCAGGTTCTGGTAAAACCAATCTGATTAAATCATTTGCCAGGGCAGTGGGTGGAAAGCATGTAATTATTCCTGTTAAACCAAACTGGACTAGCGCTGAAGACTTATTGGGGTACTACAACCCACTTGAACAGAAGTATCTTGCTACACAGTTTCTGGACGCACTGTTTGAAGCAGCCCGACACCCTGAAACCCCTTATTTCATATGCCTTGATGAAATGAACCTGGCACGAGTGGAGTACTACTTTGCCGATTTCCTCAGCCTGATGGAAGAGCGGGGCGAAGCCCCCGAAATCACACTGTACTCTGATACCGAGGCGACTCATCTGGTCAGTGAGGCTCGTAATTTCCTGGCTCTGGTTGATGAAGCCAAAGATAAGCTTGACAGGGCTGACCTGGTCAGCTTTCTGGATATTCTTCGGGATGAATCGCTAAATAGTAAATTGCATGAACTGTGTGGATTCCGGGAAGGAGATTCCTTACTGAAATACCACGGCCAGCTTCGTAAGTTAATGAGTAGCTACCTGGCAACGCCATCAAAGATTCGCCTCCCTGCTAACGTTCGTATTATTGGTGCGATTAACGTTGATGAAACCACTCATTATCTCTCACCAAAGATTCTTGATCGCGCCCATATAATGCGTTTTTCAAGCCCTCTATTGTCAAACTGGGGTCAGATTGAGGCAGAAATCGAAGAATTCAATTTGGATATGGATTTGCCAATTTCCCTACCCGCTTCTGCTATGGGAATCCGTACACAATACCCGGTGTTCGATCGCAATGACAAACTCGTTCAAACACTGACTCACCTAACACGCGAATTCCTTGTTCCACTGGGAATTGAGTTTGGTATGCGTACCATACGTCAAGCCCGGGGCTATGAATCTGCCATGCAGCCATTTACAGAATCTGATGCACTTATCCTCAATAACATCGTTTTGCACAAGGTTTTGCCAAAACTGATGTTTGATGGTGAAAAAGCCATTGAAGCTGAAATCACTCGCAAAGACAAGCTATTAAGAATGCGGGATTATCTCGCAGAAGCCCTGAACACTCTTGGCGGTTTAGATGGTAGCGATTCATGCATTGCAGAACTTGACCAGGTTATCAGTAACGCCGAGTCCAACGATTGGCTGGTGAATTATTGGTCACGATAATGACTCCAGTAGAAATAAAATACCTGAATGTTACCTGGGAGTCTCCCAGTGAGGCTCTCAAGGTTGAGGCTTGCAATGACGCGCTGAACATAGAGCAAACGGAGACCGGATGGCAGGTGGAAACGTGTACGTTTCCTCACCTATACCACACCATCGGAGTCCGCGTAACAGCTCGTCAGACTTTGCACCCCCCCTATTTCCAACTTGAAAACGGCAAGAAGGAGGAACTACTTCCTGTCAAAGTACCCGGGACCAAAGAGGTTTGGTGGATTCAAAACAGTGGCTGGGATAAAAAACACAAGCGTTATCTGAGCGAGTTATACCGCACAGCTGGCCGTGTTGAATTAGTTGCTCAACAACAAAAAATTTCACTGAAGAACAACACCTTTAACTTTACAGTTGAAGAGCTTGAGCACTACCTGGCTGACTTCAAAAATAACCTCTGGATGCTGATCCTGGATAGCAACAGCGCAGTCAAAGCTGGTGTCGCAAGGGAGGTACCGAACTATCTGGATCTTGAAGTTTTAAAACTTTTTCATGACTTTGCTCAGCACGTGACAAATATAACAAAAAAGCCTGGCATGACTCTCTCTGAAGTCCAGAAGGCGAAGCCATTACGATCGGTACGACCTGTCCCCCGTACATTTAGGGAATATGCCATCAAACCCCATGCTAAAGAGCTGACCAGTAGAGCCAGTATCGAAAGTTATGACACTGCGGAAAATCGATATGTACACTACTGCGTGGAACGGGTTCGCTATCTTTTAAAAGCCCTTAAAACTACCGCTAGTGCGCAAACCAAAATGTGTTCATTGCGTATCCAGCAGGAGAAAAAATGGCTAGATGATAACCGTGATATGGCACACAGGCAGATCGATCATCGTGTTATTGACAGTGAAATTGCCAAATTACAGCAAGATATGGCTGCACTGAATGACAATTGCCATGGTTTCATTGGTGAACAATTTATACCAAACCACCATGAATACAACATTGAGTTTGGCACACATCAATTTTTATTTAATGGTAATTATGGCGGCAAGCAACGATCATTTTTTGGGAAGCGATGGAATGGTGCCGACTTCCAACAAGACGATAACTCCTATCTCGTTGTGAGTCTTCCTTGCCTTGCTGATATTGAGGAAAAAGAGTTAAAACGTACTGAAATTTCAATCACCGGTAATTTTTTTTGGCAAAAGCTTACCAGTAGAAATGGAAGACCATATTATGAGATAACATTTTCACAGGTCTCTGGTGTCTTCATCGTACAGCATCCTTACCTGTCAGAGATACAACGCCTGGAAGAGCGAAGACAGGAACTTGCAGCCGATAACTGGGTTGTACCTCTTGATACAGATGAACTTCAGGAGCGGAAAACAGAGCGAGAAGTTGCAGCAAAAAAAATTGATTTGCTTGAAAAGTTGCAGCAACAATCTGATAAATTTTTCGATAAAATCCCTCAACTCTCACAACCTTTAACTCAAGCTGCAGCTTTTTTTAAAGCCCATAAAGTTAAGAAGCGCTCAAGTTGTCCAAACAGCATGATTTTTATCCAAAATCCATCTTATGCTGCAGCCAAAAGTCTGTTCAAGAAAATAACAACCATGGATGGCATGAACGAGTCGACTCTCAATGCTCTAATGACCATCGACAATATGGGCCTTGTCAATGTTTCAAATCTTTACGAGAAATGGTGCCTATTACAAATCATTAAGGTCTTGAGCCAGACTTACGGTTTCAATATGACGTCTGGATGGCAGCAAGTACTTGTAACTGCCGTACTTCAAAAAAAACATGATGTAGAAATACGGTTTGAAGCTGCAGACCGACAACAATCTCTTCTACTGACTTACGAAAAGGTGCTTGCCTCTGGAAAGCGACCCGATTTTGTTATTGACCTTATTTCTAAAAATTATGTACCAAATGAGAATCCAGGTCATTGGAATTGGGATAGGGAAAAATCATCTCGTATAGTCATGGATGCCAAATTCCGGGGAGAGATGTCTGAGCGTTATCTGCAAGAACTGATTACCGAACTATACGAAAAAAAGGATTACAGTGAAGGAGAAAATAATTCCGTCTACATCCTCCACCCGACTCCGAACGTCATTTCGACTCGAACTTCACCGCTGGATTGGGGGTTAGACTGTGATTTTGGTCAAACCAACAACCACAGACACGGTGCAGTCTTTCTTAGCCCCTCGCTAACTTATATGGGCACGCTGCAACATGTTCAAAGGTTGATTGGTTCATTCTTGCAGAAAAATGCAGCTATTTTGCAAGGAAACAATAATAGAAAAGCCTCACCTGACTGGCACAATATGAGCTGTATCTCATGCGGGAATGCTGAATATGGAAAATTAACTGTGCAGTATCACCCAACGAAAGCAGGTAGTGACAGATGGACCATTAAGTGCTACTCATGCAACCTGCTTAGCGTAAAGACTATTTGTTACTCGTGCAAAACTGATCTTTACAAAAACGGCCCACGGTGGACTTATCACCGGACTCGGGCCGAGCAGCTATCCAATGTTGTCTGTCCTTCATGCGAAGAGTTTTTATAACTCACACCACCTGAACGCAAGTTGCAGGTATCTTGGTATGCTGCATATTCCAGTCAAAATGAACAGCTTCCCTGAGAAGCTGTTCATAATCTTCTCAACATAGGCGCAAAGAAAGCCAAATGTGTAAGTTGCAGCGGTAAAGGCACCAACCTGCCTCAACTGAAAGCCTGTCTGTGCCATTTGAAAAAATGGTGGCCGCTTACCGGCAGCCACAAAATCCAGTTACAGACCGAGAATGGCCCACCACGTAAAGCCAACAGCCATAAAGATAGCGGCACCGACAATAGCAATCACCAACCCAATCTTCATCCAGTCATTAGTGTTGTGGTAACCGTAACCCATCAATAATGGGTTACGGGCATGACTGTAGGTTGTAAGGTTGCAGCCAATATTCGTGATGCCTGCTACTGCCAACAACGCTAGCATCGGACTTACGCCCAGAGATACCAGAGAGCCAAGGATAACAGGTGCCAGTGCGACCACTTTTGCGGTTCCTGAGGCAAAGAAATAAGCGGTAAAAAGATAGAATGTCATCATCAGTAACAGCACGACAGTAGCTCCGGAATTTCCAACACCGGCACTGATAATGTCTGAAACATTGTCGCCTACCCAGCCTGTGAACCCAAGCGTTTTCAGTTGTCCGGCCATTCCCATTAATACAGCAAACCAGACCAGCGTATCCCAGGCGCCTCTCTCAGCTTTAATATCCTCCCAGGTTAGCACTCCGGTCAAAAGCAGAAGTGACAGTCCAACCATCGCAGAAGTGGTAGAGTGCAGGCCGAGAGAAGCTCCGCCAATCCACATCACTAACAATGCTGCAAAAACACACAATAACTTTTTCTCGGCAAATGAGGTTGCACCCATTTTTTTTAGTTCTTCTCTGGCAAACAGACGGGCTTCTGGCGTATCCCGGGTTTCTGGATGAATCACTTTGTAGAGGATGTAAGGCATGATCAATAGCAGTGCCAAAGATGGAACCAGCAGATACATTATCCAGGACGAAAAGGTTAACTCAATGCCCAACACTGACGCGCCGATTCCGGCCAAAGCCAGATTTCCTGCAAAGCCTGTAAGGAATGCGACTGCTGACGCATCATTCATGGCACTACAGCAAGACATGAAAAACATGCCCAGCTTGCTGTCTTTATCATTGATGGTTTTAGCAAGGGAGTCCGCGATAGGGGAGACAATAGCAGCACGCGCGGTATTACTGGGTGTGACGGGGGCAATAATATAATCAGCCAAACCCAGACAATAGGCAATATGGAGGGTAGACTTGCCAAACTTACTGAGCAGCAATAAAGCTATTCTGCGACCCAGGCCTGTTTTGGAAAAGGCCCTGGCAATCATGAAAGCAATCACGATCATCCAGATCAGCAGGTTACTGAGAGAACTAACCGGAGTTGCAATCGCAGCAGCGGCGGTAGCCTCTCCACCAGCTCGTAAAACGGCGTAGACAGCAATACCAATAATAGCGATGGCACCGGTTGGAAGTACATTGGCAACGATAGAGGCAATCAGTGAGATAAAAATTATCGCTGTTCTGTAGGCTGGCAGCGTTAAGCCTTCGGGTGGAGCTATGAACCAGGCGATCAGGGCAACACCCAGAATAACCAGAAAAGGAATAAGTTTGACGTTTAGTAGTTTTTCACCCGATATGGAATCAGCCTGAGAGGCTGAACCACTTTGCATAGTTGTGCTCATTACCAAAGTGTCCCTGTAAGTACAAATAGCTATAACCACATCACTGTATCGAATGGAATTGTAGGGGGTGTTGATGTTAGTCAATAAGACCCGTAAACCGACCAGCTACCTCAATGACGATGGGACAGGAATAACGGTAGGAGGTAGGGCAAGTTGCTCCATTACTCAGGGTGGATATGGATCCTGACTATTCGATTCTAATTTGCCCTCCTTTTTTTGATAGAGCTGAAGCTGTTGGTTAAGTGAGCTGATGAAATTCATACTTCTTGAAGCGATGGTTTGGACTCCAAGTTTTGGAGCACAGGTTTTTATCAGCTCACTTTTATGTCGTGTGCAAAAAATCGCTCTGAGAAGAATGGGTGGGGGCTTAGACTATAGGAGTCACCGAATGCTCACGCAAAAGATACAAAAAATACGATGCAACCGGTTGTTTTTATTGATATTTTTATTTTGTAACAAAAAGCAGACTTCTTAACCGTATAGCTCTAAAGCTAATTGCCAACTTAAATGTGTTTACAATGTTCAAACAGTTGTTTTAAAGCTATACATATCAGGGGCTTGCAAGACATAGTAATTGCCAACTTAATTGTGTATCTATCAGCGTTTTGACAGATACACCATTAAGTTGGCAATCAAGGTTGTTTTCTATCCATGCTGTCTGGTAGCAACTGCCAGACAGTGATTTTTATATCCCACCAAAGAATATCTTTATTCTTTATCGAATCCACGTAAAACCCCGTACTTTTAGAGGGTGTCGCAAAACCCTTTTCAGGGCGGGGAGGATGTCAACTGAGTAGCGCAACGAAGAACGCCCATAAACAGTCTCAGCTATCGTCCTTTTGTTCAAATAACCAGCGAAAATACCTTTCCGGGGCTTCAAGGAAAGACTTTGTCAGTTGGTAGTGACTGCTGTCCTGGTAGTTTATTTCTTTGATGCAGCCATCATCAAAACTGATCACTTTGGCACCCGGGTAGCTCAACAGGATAGGAGAGTGAGTTGCAATCAGAAATTGCGCATGACCGGGAACTTCCAGTTGATTGATGATACTCATGAATGTGAGCTGTCTTTGTGGAGAAAGAGCGGCTTCCGGCTCGTCGAGAATATAGAACCCCTGTTCGAACCTGTTTTCAAATAATGCCAGAAAGGACTCACCGTGTGACTGCTTGTGTAATGACTTCCCCCCGTAAGCACGCAGGTCTGAAACGGTTTCAATGTAAGTAGCGAAGTTGAAAAAGCTTTCAGCCCTGAGAAAGAAGCCCTCTGTTGTTCTTGGCATCCATGACAATCTGAGCGCGCTGGCTAATTCAGAACGATCTTCGAACTGCTCCCTGTAATGGTCTCGACTCCCTCCTTCAGGGTTGAAGCCACAGCATTCTGCTATAGCTTCCAGCAACGTGGACTTCCCGCTACCATTTTCACCAACCAGCATGGTTACTTTTGAATCAAGGGTAATATTAATTCCATTCTCAAAAGCAGGGATATTGAAGGGAAAGCGACTTCTCTCGAACCGTTCTTCAAGACTGGAAATTCTATGCAGAAAAGGAGATCCAAAGCTTAGTCTGCTTCTCATGTAATGTCTCACCCGCTTACTTAAGGTTGCTTTGCAGCACTCATTATATTCAGGTTTATTTCTTTCTGATAACCGTAGTGTTCAGACAGGTTTCAACGCAGATTCACGGTTCTTACTCTGTATCCATTATTTTTGCAGGCCGAGGCTCCTGCCGGAAGAACTGTTTAACCATCTGAACTACTTTCTGCAGCAGCGTATTCCGGAATTTCTGTCAGAACACAAACAGTCAGTCCGCCGACCTGAGCCCTGTCTCATTGGCAGCGATTCTGCTAGCATCGCTTCAGGAAAATGGTTTTAAAAATCCCTATGAGCAGTTTATACGGGCTGGTTCTGGCTGGCGGGCAGTCATCCAGGATGGGCCGCAACAAAGCCTTGCTGGAGTGGCAGGAAAAGCCGCTGTTTCTGGCAATGGCTGACAAACTGGCAGCTGCCGGCGCAGACCCGGTTCTGATCAGTGGTAACAACCAGATAACTGCCCGTCAGCCTGGCAGAACGGTGACTGACCGACTACCGGGGAGAGGCCCGCTCAGCGGCATACATGCGGCACTCTCTAAAATACCAAACGACGATTGCTTTTTAACTAGACTGCTGGCAGTACCCGTTGATATGCCGCTGCTCTCGACAGAGCTACTAAAGTATCTGGCAGACCGCAGCAGGCAGCACCAGTCACCCTGCCATTTTCAGGACTTCGCACTACCCTTTTGTCTGCCGGTGACCGCCTGCCTGCGGGAAAGAGTTGAGTGGGCTATTCATAGTCCTGACCGAAAAGATTACTCAATCCGGCGTTTGCTCAGATACCTGGATAGCAGGGCAGTTCCCCTGCCTGCACAGGATCAGGAAACACTGTTCATAAACACTAACACTCCGGAAGAATGGCACGCCTGCCAGACTTTTGCCCGGAGCCAGAGCACTAATAAACCTAAAAACATTCATAAAGAGTGCTCGCAACAACAGAGAGACCCCATGGCGCACAAGCAAGCTTCAGAATTTATTCCACTGCATATTGCGGTTCTGACCGTTTCCGATACCCGCACCGAAGACAATGACACATCCGGTCGCCTGCTGGTCGATCAACTTAAGTCTGAAGGTCATCTTCTGGCAGAAAAGGCCATTGTAAAAGACGACATCTACAAAATTCGTGAGGTACTGTCCCGCTGGATTGCTGCTAACACGGTTCAGGCTGTTCTGATCACCGGAGGCACTGGTTTCTCTGGCAGAGACAGCACGCCGGAAGCCGTTCTACCACTATTTGACAAGGAAGTAGACGGCTATGGTGAGCTGTTCCGCCAGCTGTCCTATGAACAGATCGGCACTTCAACCATTCAGTCCAGAACCGTTGCCGGTTTTGCCAATGGCACCGTTATCTTTGTTATGCCCGGCTCCAACAACGCCTGCAAAACTGCGTGGGAAGGCATTATCAAAGAACAGCTGGACAGCAGGCACCGCCCCTGCAACTTCGTAGAACAGCTGAAGAATGTTGAACCCGTCAAGGCTGTAAGCCAATGAGCCTGACCCATACCGATGCCCTGGGCAAAGCCAGCATGGTGGATGTTGGCGACAAAGACGTCTCTCGTCGTGAAGCCAGAGCCGAAGCCTATATCACCATGAAGCCCCAAACCCTGATACTGGTGCAGGATAATGGCCTGAAAAAAGGCGATGTGCTGGCAGTGGCCCGCATCGCTGGTATTCAGGCCGCAAAACAGTGCGGCACGCTTATCCCCCTGTGCCATCCATTGATGTTGAATTATATTGGCGTCGAGTTTGAGATTCAGCCAGAGCACAACCGTATTCGTATTGAAAGCTGTTGTCGTCTGAGTGGCAAAACCGGTGTCGAAATGGAAGCCCTCACCGCCGCCTCGGTAGCGGCTTTAACCATTTACGATATGTGTAAAGCCGCAGACAAAGACATGCGGGTTGATGGCATTCGCGTACTGGAAAAAAGTGGGGGCAAAAGCGGTCACTATGTGGCTGATTAAACAGGTTGGAATGAACTAGACGATGTAAGTCCTATGATGAAAGTATTATTTTTCGCCAGCTACCGCGAGCAACTGAACTGCAATGAGCTGGCACTCCCCCCCGAAGAGCAACCTGCTAACCTGTCGGCGCTACGGCAGCAGTTGTCTGAAAAAGGCGACGACTGGCGTGAAATTATGGAAGACAGGCGAACCCTCGTTGCATTAAATCAAACCATGACCCGCCATGATGCTGAATTAAAAGACGGTGATGAAGTCGCATTCTTCCCGCCAGTGACAGGGGGATAACCATGACTGCTGTTTATATTTCTGTTCAAAACGAGGATTTTGACTCTGCTCAGGAGCAGGCAAGGTTATCTGATAATGCTGCCGTGGGTGGGGTTGTCACCTTTACCGGGCTGGTGCGGGACAATAATCTGGACAATCAGGTCAATGGATTATACCTGGAACATTATCCGGGCATGACCGAAAGCGCTTTGCAGGCCATAGCGGAAGAAGCCAGCGAGCGCTGGTCACTGTACGGCGTCAGCGTTATACACCGGGTCGGCCAGCTCCACCCCACAGACCGCATTGTCTTTGTCGGCACGGCCAGTGCGCATCGACAGGACGCCTTTGCCGCCTGCGATTTTATTATGGACTACCTGAAAACCCGAGCGCCTTTCTGGAAAAAAGAAACAACACCCGGGGGTGACCGGTGGGTTGAAGAACGACAGAGCGACAAGGATGCAGCGCAACGATGGGAAGATTAATGCAGAGTAAAGCTTTGAGAATTGTCCTGTGCGGCCTGGCACTATTGACGACAATGCTCAGTCCGATTGCTAACGCCGCCAACCTTAGACTGGCGGTGGCCGCTAATTTCAAACCCGTTATTGACGAACTGGCAAAGGAGTTCGAACAGCAGCACGATAGTAAAGTGCTGGTCTCATCGGCTTCATCCGGCACTCTCTACAACCAGATCAGCAATGGCGCACCTTTTGACCTGTTCCTGTCAGCCGATGCAGAACGCCCCGCAAGGCTGGAGCAGGATGACTTAATCGTTCCCGGCAGTCGTGAACCTTACGCCTATGGTCGTCTGGTGTTATGGAGCACCTCTGACAGCCCCCTGAGTCTGAAGACTCTGGAAGAATATAAAGGTCGTCTGGCGATTGCCAATCCGGCACTGGCACCCTATGGTCTTGCGGCACAACAGACCCTGGAAAAGATGCACCTCTGGCAGGGCTATCAGGGCAGGCTGATTCAGGGGGCTAACATTCAGCAGACGTGGCAGTTTGTAGTCAGCGGTAATGTCAGTCTGGGTCTGGTGGCAAAGTCCCAGGTTATGGATCAGCCTGAAAGCCACTTGCTGGAAATCCCCGAAGATTACTACGCCCCGATCCGGCAGGAGCTGGTACTTTTGAAACGAAGCAAACAGCCTCTGGCTAAAATCTTCAGGGACTTTCTGCTCAGTGACACCAGTCAGGCTTATATTGCCAATCACGGATACCGACCCGCAAAGTAAGGAAACTGGCGACTTATGTTATCAGCAGCAGTCTGGCTGACTCTGAAACTGGCGTTAACCACCACTCTGATTTTAATGGTGACTGGCATTCCCCTGGCATGGAAGCTCTCCACTATGCGCAGTCGTCTGCGACCGGTGATTGAAGCACTGGTTGGGCTGCCGCTGGTTTTGCCACCGACGGTACTGGGCTTTTACCTGCTGCTGGCCTTTTCGCCCAACAACCCTCCGGGACAGCTCTGGCTGAGCATAACCGGCTCTACGCTGGCGTTCAGCTTTTCCGGTCTGGTGGTCGCTTCGGTACTGTACTCCCTGCCTTTTGTCGTACAACCATTGCAGCGATCCTTTGAACAGCTGGATCATGGCCTGCTTGAAGCGGCTGCAATGCTGGGCGCCCGTCGTCTGGATCGTTTCATGACGATTGTTCTGCCCAACACCCAGCGCGCCCTGCTTCTGGCTGCCTGCATGGGCTTTGCCCATACCGTTGGTGAGTTTGGTGTGGTCTTAATGATTGGCGGCAATATTCCCGGTGAAACCCAGGTATTGTCCATCGCCCTGTTTGATGCGGTGGAAACCCAGCAGTTTGCAACGGCCCATACCATTGCCGGCGGCCTGCTTGCCTTTGCCATGGCCTTACTGGTTGTTCTGTACAGTATTGATCGTCGGGGGAATCAACGTTGATGGATAACAACATTCTGCAATTTACGCTGGACCTGCCCAGGGATCATTTTCATATCAGTCTCGACCAGAGCCTGGCACTCGATGGTATCTGGGGAGTTATGGGGTCATCCGGGTGCGGAAAGACGTCACTGCTACGCTGTCTTGCCGGGCTGGAAACCGGCGTACAGGGCCGGATAATCTGTAACGGTCGCACATGGCTTGATTCGGAGCAGGGTATTTTTTTACCACCAGAGCAGCGGGGCATTGGTTACATTTTTCAGGAGGCGAGACTGTTTCCGCACCTGAATGTGACGGGCAACCTTCAGTTTGCCCGGAAACGGGCTAACCCGAATCAGGCGGCACTGTCTTTTGCTGACATCATTCAGCAGATGGGTATCGGACATCTGCTGGAGCGAACGGTGGATAAACTGTCCGGCGGAGAAAAACAGCGGGTTGCCATTGCCCGCACTCTTCTTAACGCCCCTTCCCTGCTGTTAATGGACGAACCGCTGGCCTCTCTGGACTGGCCTTCCCGGCTCAGCATAATGCCCTGTCTGAAACAGATTCAGCGGGAATTCAAAATCCCCGTCGTTTTTGTCAGTCATTCTAAAGAAGAAGTGGCAAGGCTGGCAGACAGCCTGCTGCTGATGCACCAGGGACAGGTCATTGAAAAAGGGATCTGCCGACACTTGCTTAACCGGTTGGAGGAACAGGATAACAGCGACCAGCCTTTATCAGCGCTGGATGCCACCGTATTGAAGCACGATCCACACTACGGGCTTACAACAATACAGGTCGATCAACACAGGCTGTACGCAGGTCAACTGAACAGCCGACCAACAGGAACCCCTGTAAGGGTGGTGGTGCCAGCCAGTGAAATCAGCCTGACCCTGGAGCCTTTACAGGCATCCAGCATCCAGAACTGTATACCGGTCCATATTGCCAGTTTGCAGAAGCAGGGCCATCATCATGTACTGCTCTCCCTGAGTCTTGGAGAGCAGGAACTGATCTGCCAGATCACCCGAAAGTCCTTTGATACATTACAACTGTCTGCTGGCAATACAGTGTTCGCCTGTTTTAAGGCATCGGGTCTGGAAGTGCTCTAGATCATAAGCGGTATGATCAAAAGAGAGATATCATGGATGGATCAACAGCCGGATCAGCCTCAGCAATAACAAGTACTGACCCACCTTCCTCCATCAACAAATGGGCTTTGCTCTTAAAATATGTCCATGGGGGCAGTAAAAAGGCGGGAAAACAGTGCAACCCTGAGCCAGCAGTCGCTGACCCGGGGCTGCCAGGCGTTATCACTTACATGCCGGAACCAGCACTCAGATAGATATCGTAGAAGAAAGCACGACCCATAAATTCAGAGGCCAGCACGACAACAAAGCTGATTGCAGCCGGATAACCACTGTTGCCACCACGCATGGCAGAGACTGCAAACATCAGTACCCCACCCACCAGAAGCACCAGACGAACCACCGTCAGTATCTGACCGTAGCTCAGCATCGCCATAGGATTAACAGCAACCGGTAACTGTCCCAGCCAGAACAAGTAGCCTACATAACCCACCAGGGCAATGGTCATTGTCATCAATACAGCCATTCCTAACGCTTTATCAGTCAGAGCCAGACCGCTAAGGTTGACTGACTGAAAGCGCAATAATGCAGCCGCCGCTATGGGCCCCACAACCGCTGCCGTCATCAGGAACTGAAAAGGTGTCCAGTTGCTGTTCCAGCTCGTTACTGTTGCCAGCGTGTAAACTCTTGAAATAGCAAGAATCAAAACAACTCCCAACACCATGGCAACAGGCAACACCAGCTTTTGCAATCCTGGTGCAATACCAAAAAGCCGCATAGCCGTATAGGTGACACCGGCACCACCAAACAGGCTAAGAGCCACAATTTCCAGACTCAGTGCAGAGAAGTGTTCCAGACCCAACAATACGTTGAACATCCGGAAAGGTTGTCCCAGGTGGGTGATCGATGCCACCGCACCCAAACCCAACAGAACAAACACGGCCATAAAGCTGCGTGTCATCACCTTTTCATTTGGCTTGGCCAGCATTTCAACCAGGCCAAGAGTGACAAACAAACCAACTGCGCTTTGTGCCAGAACAGTGAAGAAAACCAGAGACAACTGACTCATAATCCTACCTCCTGCGGGTTCTCAATTTTGCCTTCTTTATCACCGCTCAGGCGGGAATTACGAGAGGTACCAATAATTACTGATGGATTGGTCAGCGTCGGATCCGGCAGTGGCGCAATATCGGCACGGTTTCCGTATCTGGCACGCAATTCATCAATCGGGCCAAACTCCAGCGCACGCAGCGGGCAGGACTCAACACACACTGGCTGTTGGCCTGTAGCCACTCTTTCATAACAGCCATCGCACTTACTCATAACTTTCTTGACCGGGTTAAACTGTGGTGCCCCGTAAGGACAGGCCATTTCACAGTAACGGCAGCCTACGCATACGGTGTTGTCCACGACTACCAGACCGTCTTCTTCACGCTTATGCATAGCGCCTGTCGGGCATGCTTTGGTACAGGCAGGCTGCGCACAGTGGTTACAGCTGATGGATACATAATAAGCAAACACATCATTGCTGAAAGTACCGTCTTCGTGCTGAACCCAGTCACCTCCGGAGTATTCGTAAACACGACGCCAGTTCATACCTACTGGCAGATCATTTTTGTCTTTACAAGACAGTTGACAGGTTTTACAGCCGGTACACTTGCTGGTATCGACATAGAATCCCATTTGAGCCATTGTTCAATACTCCTCAGACCTTGGCGATTTCAACCAGATTGGTGTGTTGGGGGTTCCCTTTCGACAAAGGTGTTGGCCTTTGATTCGTCAACACATTGAAACAACCACCACGATCAACCCCTTTGCGATCTGGCTTGTACCAGGCACCTTCACCCAAAGCCATCACTCCGGGAATGATTCGTGGAGTTACCTTAGCCAGAACCCGGGTTTCGCCACGGTCATTCCAGATACGTACCTGGTCACCATTTTTAATGCCACGGGTCTTCGCATCAATCGGGTTCATCCAGACGCCATCCATCACCGCTTCACGAAGTTCCGGAATGTTATGATAAGTCGAGTGAACCCGCCCTTTAGTGTGGAAACCAACCAGCTGCAAAGGATACTTCTCTGTCAGCGGATCAAGGTGACTTTCCCAGGTGGTCACATATTGCGGTAACGGGGTGATGACATCGCCTTCAGGCAGAATCCACTCTTTTGCAATCTTCTCCAGCTTGGTGGAGTAGATTTCAATTTTACCCGAAGGTGTTCCTAATGCGTGTTTCACCGGGTCAGTACGGAAGTCTTCCAGTGCAACCCGTTTATCCTCCGGTGCCATAACCCTGAAAGGACCGTCTTTTCGCAGCTGCTCCAGAGAGGGTAAGCGGGAGTCTTTGGCCCGGGCTCCGGCGTACAGATACTCAACCCACTGCTCATGGGTACGGCCTTCTGTATACTGCTCACGAATTCCAAAACGTTCTGCTACGCCCACACACACATCGTAAGCACTGCGGCACTCATACATCGGCTTAATAGCCGGTACCAGTGGTACAACTGCACCCAGAGAACCGGAAGCGTAACCATCGGAGCTGACCTCTGTGTTTTCCAGAGTCGTCACATCAGGTAACAGCAAATCAGCAAAGCGTGCGCTCGGTGTCATATGATTATCGAGAAGAACGATAAATTCACACAGGCTTTCATCACGCAAGATTTCTCTCGTGCGGTTTATATCAGCATGCTGGTTAGCCAACATATTACTGGCATAACTGATCAGCATTTTGATTGACGTGTTTAATTGCTTAACGCCCAGAACGCCATCCGTTTTGTCTGTCATTTCCTGACCCCGGACGATAGCGTCCGTCCAGCCAAAGAAAGGAATAGAGGCTTTTACAGGGTTTGTTCCGGTCGGAATTGTTGGCACCGGGTAACTATAGTTCGCGGGCATATCACCGGTATTAGTACCGGGCAGACCAATGTTACCGGTCAGAATGGGCAACATAACAATAGAACGGGCTGACTGCTCACCGTTGGCCTGACGTTGAATGCCAGTACCCTGAAGGATATAAGCCGGTTTGGCAGAACCAATTTCGCGAGCCAGCTGAATAATCTTTTTGGCTGGAATACCAGTTATGCCAGAAGCCCACACCGGTGTTTTTTCGATACCGTCAGGCCCCTGACCCAGGATATGAGCTTTATAGTGTCCATTTTTCGGAGCACTGGCCGGCAGTGTTTTTTCATCGTAGCCCTGACAGTACTTATCCAGAAATGCCTGGTCCACCAGGTTCTCGGTAATCAACACATGGGCAATACCTTCAACCAGCGCAGCATCGGTTCCGGGACGAATAGGAATCCATTCATCTTCTTTACCCAGCATAGTGTCGGTATAACGAGGATCAATAATGATGGTGCGAACATTTCTCTCACGCACAGCCACGCTGTGCTCGTAAATTTCACCGCCGCCACTCATTCGGGTTTCAGCCGGGTTGTACCCAAACATCACCAGCAGATCTGCGCTTTTAATTTCCGAGGTATAACTACCATTAGCAGCGGCCTTGATATCACCGTATGTGAAAGGCAGGGCATGCTGAATCTGTCCCCAGCTGTAGTTACCATAATAATTCAGGTTGCCCCCCAGCATATTCATCAGGCGATGCAGGGCATGCTGACCATCGGTTCGATAGCCTTGCGTACCGGTGCCGTAAGTGAAAAAGATGGACTCATTGCCATAGGCGTCAATGATGTGCTTCATTTTTCCAGCCAGCAGATCCAGCGCCTCATCCCAGCTGATACGCTCAAAACGACCTTCACCACGCTCTCCGATACGCTTCATCGGGTATTTCAGGCGATCCGGGTTATAAACCCGATGCTTAATAGAACGACCTCGCAGGCAGGCACGAATCTGGTGCTCTCCAAAAACTTTATCGTCACCCCGATTATCAGACTCTATTTGGGTAATAACGCCGTCATTAGTATGCACCCGCAGTGCGCAGCGACTCCCGCAGTTCACCATACAGGCGGACCAGGTCGTTTTGTTTTCAGGGGTTTTCTTATCGGTAAAAGCAGCTTTGGCAACAGACTTTAGCGGTAGTCCTGCGCTGACTACAGAGGCGCCTCCTAACAGCGAGCCCCACTTCATAAAGCTGCGCCGCTTCATAGGCGACAGAATCGTTTTATCAAGCCAGTTTTTCATTGAGTGCTCCGGTCAATTGGGTTTGACCTGAGTAGCAAACTCCTGAAATAAAATGTTTTTTTAATAGGCACATGGACGAGAGCTTGCAGTCAGGATTCAGGCTGTGCAAATAATAAAGGCATGTTTCGCAGGCAATAATTGATCTGAATCAACTAGTGTTGACTATTTTTTGTGCTGCCAAATATTAAACACTCTGACCATGCGGCCACTTACCAGCGCAAGTGCGGTATCTACCCGCCATATAAAGCCTGTCCCTAACGTACCGGCAGATAAGAATGATTTAGATTTGCCGCTACCTGTGCAGGTTGGCGCCGCGGAGTGTATTAATTCATCAGCAATCAGTCATGGGATAATTCCTTTAAAGAAGGTGGCAATAATAAAGTCTGCAATCTGTTCAGGATGGTTGATATCCAGAACCGGCATTAAACGCTCTGGCTGATAGCCAGAATCATCACGGGCGATGGCAATAATATTAGAGTCGCCGGGATACAACAGGGGTTTGTTCAGAACGGGCCGGTGCAGTTCGATCTTGGCAAAAGGCTCATCACGAAACCCTTCCACCACGACCAGGTCCAGGTTATCCAGGTCCAGCAAACGAAGCTGTTCTGCAAGCGTACGGGGGGTACCCGGGTCTCGCTCGGTGTAACAGACAGACCGCCGTGGCGTGCTCAAGACCAGCTGTGTGGCACCCGCATGCCGCAGACGATAACTGTCCTTGCCCGGTTTGTCCGGATCAATATCATGGTGCGATGCTTTTACTATTCCCACCCTGAGTTTTCGCCCTACCAGAATGGGCAGCAGCTTTTCCAGCAGTGTGGTCTTACCCGTACCACTGTACGCCGCAAATCCGATTAGAGGTGTTTGACAATTTACAATGCGCATAATTAAAGCCAACAAAAGTCGAGCAGTATGATAAACATTTTTTCACAAAGCAGCTTTTCTGTATGGAAATCACTCGCACAGATCGTTAGGATAGTCCCTGACAATTATTATTATGAGCGCCGAGCTTCAGCCCCTAAACCCATGGCATGGTTCTGAAGCCGTAGCAGAATGACGTACTCGCTGCTACCAGGGTTCTGGCAGAAATGCCAGTGCCTCCCGCATTTGGAAAGGTGTTTAATGTTACGTTTGCAAGACAACCTGGGGCGAACCTTCCCCTACCTGAGACTCTCGATTACCGACCTGTGTAATTTCCGCTGCAATTACTGCTTGCCTGACGGGTGTGAAGAGCATCACCATAAGCAATCCCTGACCGTAGACGAAATACGACGATTAATTAGTGCTTTCGCCCGGCTGGGTGTAGAAAAAGTGCGTATTACCGGTGGTGAGCCGACCCTGCGCCATGAATTTAACGACATTGTATCGACGATTAAACAGATTCCCGGTATTCAGACCGTCGCCATGACCACCAATGGTTACAGGATGGATGAGCGAATTGAGTCCTGGCTGAAAGCTGGGGTGGACGCTATCAACGTCAGCATAGACAGCCTGGATGCCCGGGGTTTCCAGACCATCACCGGCCATGACCGCCTGCAGGAAGTCCTGAACGGTATCAAGAGAGGGTTCCAGCTGGGCATGCCGGGTTTCAAGGTCAATGCGGTACTGATGCGTGGTCACAACGCTGACCAGCTGCCTGACTTCCTGAACTGGATTAAGGACCAGCCCATCACCCTCCGCTTTATTGAACTGATGCAGACCGGAGATAACCAGGACTTCTTTAACCAGCAACACCTGGCGGGTAATACCGTGCGCGAACAGTTGCTCAACAGCGGCTGGGTCAGGGTAGTCCGGCATAAATCAGCAGGGCCCGCGCAGGAATATTATCACCCCGACTACCGTGGTCGCATCGGCCTGATTACGCCCTATTCACCGGATTTCTGTGACGACTGCAACCGTCTGCGGGTCAGCAGCCTGGGCAAACTACAGCTGTGCCTGTTCGGCGACCAGGGCTACGACCTGAGAGACCTGCTACAGAGCGACCAGCAACAGCCGGAACTGATCAACCGCATCCGCAACTTTATCCAGCTAAAGCAGGATAAACACTTTCTGGAAGATGGCTTTACCGGCGGCACAGCCACACTGGCGCAGATTGGTGGTTAACCAGCCCCCCAGCCTGCTGCTTTCTGTACGAATCCTGTGGAACAACATCCCGAATGCGAAACCTTCACCGGAAAAGTCGCAAGAGACATCACCACCCTGAAATGGGATCATCCACACGTTACGATCAACAGAACCTGCCTCTTAATTTTTCGATTAACGGGAAGTAACCATGAGCAATGAAACCCCGACGATTCTGGCGGACTTCCAGTTTTCCTGCCAACTGATCTACCAGTGCCTTCATAAGACACCTGACGTTGAGTTTCTGGAGCAGTTAAAACAGCTTGCCGAGCACGGACAGGACAGCACTTCCCACCATGAAATAAATGACGGACTGACATTAATTGCCAAAGGTCTGCAGCCATCTGTCCCTGAAACCAGTCGTGACATTAAGGCTGATTATGCCGAACTGTTTTTAGGGCCGGATGAACTGAAAGCGGCTCCCTGGGCTTCAGTTTATCTGACTGAAGAACAGACTCTGTGTGGCGAACCAACCCTTGCCGCTAAACAGTTCTACCGTGACTGTGGCGTTGAAATAGACACAGGGACACGGGAGCCGGAAGACCATCTGGGCCTGATGTTTGCGTTTATGGCTGACCGCCTTGCCAAAATGGTGGAAACAGAACCGGACAGTGCCTGTCTGGACACCCAGCGTGACGTATTAAAAGATTTCTTAACTGAACATGTACTGACCTGGGCTCCCCGCTTTCTGGCAGTAATGTACGACAATGCACAAACCGATGTGTACCGTGGCATCAGCCAGCTGATAAAAGGCAGCCTTGAACAACTGGCCGCCCTGACCGGGGCTGAATATCGAATTGTCAGACTGTATCGCTGAACGTTTTGATGAACAGATCAATGAACCATTCAGAAGAACTCGCCTCCCCCGGTCGCCGGGCATTATTTCGACGACTGGTCAAACCTAAACCGGTTGAACTGCCTGAATCGATCTATCCACGCCCACCCTGGGCGCAGGATAACCAGACATTTCTGGCACTGTGTGATCGCTGTGACCGGTGCGTAGATGCCTGCCCACAACGGGTGATTCGCCGGTCAGAGGAAAGCCATCCCGTGTTAAAGGGACTCCCTGTTCTCTCGCTGGATTACGGTCGCTGTGATTTTTGTGACCAGTGTGTTGACCACTGCCCGACAGGGGCTCTGAGTAAAGAGGACGGTCGTCGTATACAGGCAGTAGCCAGAGTCAGTGGTCACTGTCAGCTCACACTCAATCAGCCCTGTGACTTTTGTGTAGATGCCTGTGAAGAAGATGCGATTCGCATTGATGAGAAGCGAGCGCAGATCGATGAAACGCTGTGTACCGGGTGTGGTGAATGCTCACTGGACTGTTATGACAAGGCGATTACTTTACATAAGCGGGAGTGAGGTTAGCTTCTGGTTACGCTGGCACCGATAGCTAAACAGAGGAGTGAGCCAGGCAAGTTAATGCCTGTAAGCCTGGCTCGTATTCATCACATTACACTGGCCTGAAGCGCCTGATCGATATCCCCGATAATATCATCAATATGCTCAATCCCGATGGATAGTCTGACCATATCTTCCGTCACCCCAGCGGCTTCCAACTCCTGAGTGCTTAACTGCCGATGCGTGGTCGTAGCAGGATGACAAGCCAGAGATTTGGCATCCCCAATATTCACCAGCCTGAGAATCATCTGCAAAGCATCAATAAATCGAGCACCCGCCTCTTTGCCACCTTTAATGCCAAAGCTCAGGATGCCCGACCCACTGCCTCCGGTGATTTTTTCTGCCGTCGATCGATACGGACTACCCTCCAGGCCGGCGTAGTTGACCCAGTTCACCAGGGGATGGTCATTAAGGTAGGCCGCTACATTATGCGCATTCTCACAATGCCGCTCCATACGCAGTGCCAGAGTTTCCAGCCCCTGCATTAACTGGAACGCGCTCTGAGCAGCCAGTGCCCCACCGGTGTTTCTCAATGGAACCACCCGCGCCCGGCCAATATAAGCAGCCTCACCCAGTGCTTCGGTATAAACGACGCCATGATAAGAAGGATCTGGCTCATTCAAAATGGAAAACCGTTGTTTATTGGCCACCCAGTCAAATTTTCCGCTATCGACAATCACTCCCCCAAGGGTCGTACCATGACCACCCACGTATTTGGTTAACGAATGCACGACAATATCTGCACCATGCTCAATGGGACGGCACAGTATCGGGGTCGCCACGGTATTATCCACCACCAGCGGCACCCCATGGCGGTGAGCCAATTCCGCCAGCCTCTGAATATCCACGACATTGCCCGCTGGGTTACCAATAGACTCACAAAACACCGCCCGGGTATTGTTATCAATCAAAGCTTCCAGCCCGGCGAAATCATCATGGGCAGCAAAACGCACATCAATACCCTGACGTGGAAGCGTATGAGCAAAGAGATTATAAGTACCACCATACAGCTCACTGGTGGAAACAATATTGCAACCCGCCTCAGCAATGGTTTGTATGGCATACGTGATAGCGATCATGCCAGAGGCCACCGTCAGCGCACCAATGCCTCCCTCCAAAGCAGCCAGTCGTGACTCCAGTACTGCGTTTGTAGGGTTCATAATCCGCGAATAAATATTACCCGGTACTTTCAAGTCAAACAGGTCTGCCCCATGCTGGGTGTCATCAAAGGTGTAGGAAACCGTCTGGTAGATAGGGGCTGTAGCTGCACGGGTGGCAGGGTCACCCTCATATCCAGCGTGTAAGGCAATGGTTTCAGGCTTCATAAACAAGATCCTTATTGGACAAATGACGGGTAATCGTTGTTATTTCTGGTCTTAGGGAAGCAGCAGAACATAATATACCGCTGTTGGCTTTTGGCGGTTGGCTGTATGAGCAGCTAATAGCCAAAAGCCAACAGCCAAAAGCCCGGTAAGTTATTGAATGCTGCGCCCCTTACATCATGCCACACATCATACACATAGAGATGCTTTGGGTATAATGGCTCCATGCTCTATCAACACGCTCCTATCAAAACAACGCTGCAAACAGCGCCAACCCATAAGTGGGGTTTGGCTATTAAACAGGAGAAATTCAGCAATTTCTCATAGCTTTTCTATACTGAGTCGCTTAATTGACTTAGGAAAGGCTTAAATCCATGAAGTATATTGCACCTGTCTTTTTGTCGGCTTTGCTGGCGGGCGAGGCTGTGTCAGCACCATTTTGCCCAACTCACTTTCAAATCAATTTAATCAGTGAGAGTGAGTCGGGGGCATGGGAATCTTATGCTCATTACAGCAGCGAAACAGGAACAATGGTTCTACCCAACAATCAATGCAAAACAGTCAGCTGGTTTGTCTATCAGAATTTAGGTGATCCTGACTCGTATATTCAACTACAGACACCACAATGGGTTGATCAAGCCAGGCCCGTTACCCTTGGGCATCAAAATGCAAAAGGTGGTGACTTCTGGGGAACCATCACCGTTACCATGACGTGGCAGCCCGAGGACCATCTGGCGATGAAAACATCACACCCTTATCTGTCCAACAATGAAGTGAAGCGATCGGTCTCATCAAAATCGCAACCTCCGGCTAAAACCTGTGTCTTCTATATTGCTGCTTCAGGCCCGGCAAAACCAGTCACCGACAAGGCTGAATTTCATGGTGCCCAGTGTGAATGGAGCGTCACAGAAGAAGGCGTTTACACTCTAAAGGCAAAATAACAACCTTACCATTACCCCCATGAAGTGAGTATTCAACAATGCCCGGGTCTTCGGTTCAGCCAAAGCGAACACTAACCGCTTTTACCCTGATAATGATAACGACAGGCACCATAACCAGTATTCACGGTGCGCCATCAATGGCCGAATATGGTTTCAGCCTGGTCTTTATCTATTTACTCGTCGCACTGGTCTTTCTTGTGCCTTCAGCGCTGATCTCAGCCGAGCTCGCAACTGGCTGGCCAGAGGATGGCGGCGTGTATGTTTGGGTAAGAGAAGCTTTTGGTGAGCAGTCTGGCTTCGTTGCTGTCTGGTTGCAGTGGATTGAGAATGTTATCTGGTTTCCATCCATTCTTACGGTGGCTGTTCTGGCAGCAGCGTACGGACTTGACCCTCAGTTAGCCGACAATGGTCCATCTATATTTCTGGCGATCAACGGAGTTTTCTGGTTATTAACCATTATCAATCTGTTTGGCATGAAAACCTCGGGGGCAGTCGCCAGTGTCTGTACCATTGTTGGCAGGATTTTTCCGATTCTGGCTATATTCACACTGGCCTGCCTGTATCTGGCAAAAGGCAACCCGATGCCCATTGAATTCTCTCTGGAGAATTTCGTTCCTGACTTTACAGACACCAATAAACTGACTTTTATTGCGGGGGCATTTCTTACCTTTGCCGGTATAGAAGCGTCTGCCTCGAATGCAGCGTCTGCCAGAAACCCACAAAGGGACTACCCGTTTGCCATTCTTACCTCCGCCTGCCTGGCGGTGATACTGGTGACGTTGGCAGCACTGGCCATTGCCATGGTGATACCGCAGCACAAGATAAAACTGGATGCCGGCATCATGCAGGCCATTAATGTTATGTTCCATCAGGCCGGGATTCATGGATGGCTGCCACTGACCGGATTAATTATTGCCCTGGGAATACTCGGTGAAGTCAATAACTGGATTCCTGCTCCCACCCGCGGGCTTCAGGTAGCAGGCAGGGACGGAATGTTACCGGTCTTCTGGCAACAGGAAAATAAACATGCTGTTCATCACCGTATCCTGCTGTTTCAGGGGGTCATTGTCTCAGCCATATCTACCCTGTATCTGTTTCAGGGCAATGTTCAAACCGCTTTCTGGCTGATGAATATCATTCCAACCATGTTGTATGTGGTCATGTATCTATTAATGTTTGCAGCCGCTGTGCAACTACGTTACACCCAGCCCGATGTTTCACGTCAATATAAGATTCCACTGGGCAACGCTGGAATCTGGGGGCTGGCTATTGTCGGATCGGTGACAGGCATTGCGGCTATTGCTTTCGGGTTTCTTCCACCTGCGATTGTGCCTGAAGGTGAACGTTCAACTTATGGCTTTGTTGTAGCCATTGCATTGGTTGCGTTCACTGCGATGCCATTTGTTCTGTTCAAACTGAAACGCCCCCAGTGGCGTGCAGCTCAGAATAAAAAACTCTGAATTATTCATAAAAGTATTCCAGACGCCACTCTTCTTTATAGGAATACACATCCACTAATGTTCCCGACTTAATGGCCGCCTGTGTCTTTTGCCAGAAATCAACGCCGTATAAGTTCTGATGAAAACGATCAAAGTATTCTTTGGCCTGCAAGTGTCCGGCAAAGAATACGGAGAACTGCTCCGGGAAAACATCATTCTCCCCGATATCGAACCAGGGCTGCACAGACAGTGCATCAATATCGTTATCAGGTTCTGGCAATGCACGGAAATGACAGCTGGTCAGCGGGCAGATTTCATCATAATCATAAAAGACAACCCGGCCCCAGCGGGTGACCCCAAAATTTTTAATCAGCATATCGCCCGGAAAGATATTGGCAGCTGCCAGCTGTTTGATGGTTGTGCCATAGTCGTTGATTACTTGCTCAAATGCCTGCCCTGCCGATTCCTTTATATACAGGTTCAACGGGGTTACCTTGCGCTCAACATAGACATGCCTGAGAATCAGGGCGTTGCCGGAAAGGGTAATGCTGTCAGCGACTTCTGTGATCATTTCTTCAAGCAGCTCGGGAGAAAAACGCTGCCGGTCAAAGACGAGGTAGTTAAACTCATGAGTATCGACCAGCCTGCCCACACGGTCAGCTTGCTTAACGAAGTCATATTTAGCCATCACTTCCTGTCGATTGCTGGTTTTGGGTGGCCGGAAGCGATCTCGTATTACTTTATAAACGTAGTCTGAATCAGGTGTGGTAAAGACCAGCATAACCATCCCTTTGACACCGGGCGCACTAACATATTTCATCGTTTCAGGCATACGTTTGGTGTAGTCTACCTTGAAGCGGTAAAACTCGGTTTTGGCGTGCTTGATAAAGCCAATGGCATTAAACAGTTCAAACCGTTCTTTATTCGGTAACAGACGACATAAATAGTCTACATAACGAACCGGCTGGTCTGTATCGACCATAAAATAAGAGCGGGCAAAGCCAAACAGTTTACTCAGCTGCCCTTCTCCAATCATAAAAGCGTCAAGGTAGAGGCAGATATCGCCATCACTGTTTTTCCGGTTGAGCAAGGCAATGGCAAAGGGCAAACACTCTCCGGATTCAGGGTCAACCAGCTGGCCAACAATATAGGCGGCTTTATTTCGGAAAAACAGGGAGCGACCAAACTCAATCGTATAGTTCTGTCTGGTCAGAAGCTCAGGGTTTATTTTTGCCAGTGCGTTTTGGGCCGCTTTCAGGTCTCGCTCAAGGTTTTCGAAGGGAATTCGCAGTGGAAAGACATTCAACACCTGTCTGAGGCTGTCGATAATGCCGTCAGTTTCTGCAAATTGATAAATAATGCTGTCGGTTGGGCGAGGTTTCGGACGATACTTTTCCTGCAAAATAAAGCGATGAATATCGCGTGTTTTCTGCTGCCCCAGCAATGAACCATGAATGGAGTTAAAAAAAGTCTGGGCAATCAGCGCATTTTCGTGGTCTGCAACCAGTTGAGCGTAGTCGTTTTTAGCACGCTGCCAGACGTCTGAATGATCCAGCTCACGGTAAGCAATCACTCTAACCGCTGCACACACGAGCTCAACCTTATTTTCATACACCTGCAATCGCTGACGCATAGCGTCCTGCACTTCCTGCCAGGCAGCCCGTTCAAACCGGGACTGAGCACCCAGGGTAATATTCAGGAACTCGGCAAACATGGATTCGAAACCGGCAAGAATAGCTCTGGCCAGTTTATGGGATACCTGTTGTTCGATGGTGAAGAGAGGCATAAGCATACGTTGCTATTGTTATGTTTGTTGTATTAGCTGTTTGCACAGCATAAACAGTAATGTATTACTGGCACAACGTTTCATCCTGAACCTTCGGCAAGGTTGTGCCATCAATAGAAGTGCGAACACCGCAGGCGAACACTTTGTTCTTACACTGATTGTTGGTGTCCCGCAGCTGAACGCTGCCATTTTTAAGCACAATTTCCAGACGACAACTAATGCCTTCTTTCGGATAAGCCTCGCTATACACTAATGCACCTTTTTCCTGAGTGAGAGGTAATCCTCCTTCTCCCTCTCCGGAAATATCGCAGATATGCCAGTTGGTCCCCCAGAGGAACCCTCTGAAAAAGTATGAATTTTTCTCTTTTTTAATCGAGATATAACTGACTTTACGGTCGGATTCACCATTGACCAGATCTTCAATGACATCACTTCGGGCATAGCAACCTTCTGGCGAGAAAGCAGGCTTAACGGCAACAACGGCAGCTGCCGGAACGCTCTGGGAAACCAATGCAGATAAAGCAAAAAACACGACAGTAAACTGTTTAACCATTTTCTTCACCGATCGGATATGATGCATCGAGGACAGCGAGAGAGTATTCGATAGTATGGCAGAGTCGCAATACGCTTAACGAGAGTATTTTATTACTGGGGTTTCATAGCGCCGCACTAAAAAAGGATACATTATTACTGGCTGTTTAATGTGTAAATTGCGGATAGAGAGAGGTAACAAGGTTATGCCTTATTCTCCTGCTTTCAGTGCTAAATCACTGTCAGTTGACTACCCTGTAGCGGATTCCGTCTTAAACTGTACCGACACCGAGTACAATATTACTTATGTAATACCTGAATGTAGCAATGGCTGCCTTATTTTAACCCGAATCGTTCAGTCAGGTTTTTTTGTTCTTACATCGTACTTGCCCGCTGATGGTAGCAGCGCCTTCGCTGTGCCCACTGATGAAGGCAGCAACTTCACTCTGCCTAATGCGTTACTTAAGGCCTTTGTTCGGTTCTATGTCAAACACTATGAAAGAAACCACTGTTTAGCCATGCACCGGCGAAATGCCCCTTTTGCCACTCACTCCCATTATGGGTTGCACCAAAATATTGATTTGCAGGTGATCAACGTGATCACCCCTCTGCTCCGGCAAATCCTTTTATCCCTGCCTCCCTCAACCTCAAAAAGTAAAAGCATCAAACAGTTTTATAAAGCGGTAAAGTTTTTTATACGCAACCCTACAGAGCCAGGTATATATTTTGAAAACGGGCATTATGCTTTAAAAGATGGCTATAACACTGAATCAGCTTATCCTCACGGCCCGTATAAGCTGAAGAAAAATCGTTTCTCATTCTTTCGGCGCTAAATAGATTCCAACCATTGACAGCCAAACTCCTGAAAAAGTTGGTCATTATCAGAACGCGCTCAGCAATGGCTGCCTTATGAAAGGCAGCCCCGGTCAGAATTTAACAGGGTGTATTAACCAAACTGATTCATCGTGTTGTCTTTACCACTGGCTTTCAGGGCTGCCTCTCCTGAGAAATACTCTTTATGGTCGTCACCGATATTGGAACCCGCCATATCCTGATGCCTGACCGTCGCAATGCCACCGCGGATTTCACGGCGCTGAACATCGCGCACATAGGCTAGCATACCATCTTCACCAAAGTAGTTTTTCGCCAGGTCATCCGTTGACAATGCCGCTGTATGGTAAGTGGGCAGGGTAATCAGGTGATGGAAAATTCCGGCCTGTCGGGCAGCATCGCGCTGGAAGCTCTGGATACGCCGATCCGCTTCCTGTGCCAGTTCGGTGCTGTCGTAGTCGGTACTCATCAGCTGGTTGCGGACGTAGCTTCCCAGCGGCTTACCTTCTTCCTGCCACTGGTCAAATACCTGTTGACGGAAATTCAGCGTCCAGTTGAACGAAGGCGAGTTGTTGTAAACCAGCTTGGCGTTGGGAACCTCTGAACGAATCCGCTCAACCATTCCGGCAATCTGGCCAATATGGGGTCTCTCTGTTTCAATCCAGAGCAGATCAGCTCCGTGTTGCAGTGACGTAATGCAGTCCAGAACCACCCGGTCCTCACCGGTTCCGGATTTGAAACGGAACAGGCCGTTAGGTAGACGCACAGGGCGAGTCAGTTGACCACCGACTTTCATCAGCAGGTCATTTTCATCGGCGGTTTGCAGGGTGACAGGTTCTGTTTCAAGGAAGCGGTTGTATTGAGAAGCCAGGTCACCCGGTTGTTGGGAAACCGGAATCTTCTGGGTCAGCCCTGCCCCCAGGGAGTCCGTACGCGCAACAATAACACCGTCTTCTACCCCCAGCTCCATAAAGGCATAACGAACGGCATTAATTTTTGCCAGAAAGTCTTCATGGGGAACGGTTACCTTACCATCCTGATGCCCACACTGCTTGGCGTCGGATACCTGGTTTTCAATCTGAATACAGCAGGCACCGGCCTCAATCATTTTCTTAGCCAGCAGATAAGTGGCTTCCTCATTACCAAAGCCGGCGTCGATATCGGCAATAATCGGTACGACATGTGACTCATAGTTGTCAATCTTGCTGAGGGTTTCTTCAGCCTTGCTCCTGTCACCAGTCTGCCTGGCTTCATCCAGTTGACGATACAGGTGATTCAGTTCCCAGGCATCAGCCTGACGCAGGAAAGTATAGAGTTCTTCGATCAGGGCCGGAACCGATGTTTTTTCGTGCATGGACTGGTCAGGCAAAGGCCCGAACTCTGAACGCAGCGCCGCGATCATCCAGCCGGAAAGGTACAGGTAACGCCCTTTAACCGTTGAGAAGTGCTTTTTAATAGAAATGAGTTTTTGCTGCCCTACAAAACCGTGCCAGCATCCCAGTGACTGCGTGTACTGCTCCGGGTTTTCATCGTATGCCGCCATGTCCCTGCGCAGGACACTGGCAGTGTGCCGGGCGATATCCAGCCCGGTCTGGAAACGGTTCTGTAAGCGCATACGAACAATATGTTCAGGATTCAGAGCCCTGCACTGGTTTAAGCGTTCCTGTAACTGTGTAATGGCATTGTTATAGTCAGACATGGTCGTCCTCTGCTGTTTTTGTTCACCGGGTTGACTTGCAAAAACCATAACAACGACGCTTTAATAGATAAAATTTATAATTTCTATTTACGGTATTGATTCGGTGAATATAAGAAAAACAGACCTGAATTTACTGGTGTACTTAAATGTACTGCTGGAAGAGCGCAGTGTTTCCAAGGCAGCCGATAAGCTGGCCATTACCCAGCCTGCCATGAGCAATGCCCTTAAACGTCTGCGGGAACTTTTCGACGACCCGATCCTGGTACGTACTGCCGATGGTATGACGCCAACCGACAAGGCAGAAAAACTGAAACCGGATATTGTTGACCTGCTCAGTCTGGCAGAGCAGATCACCCAGCCTGACCGGGACTTTTCTATTAGCCATAGTGAAGCAACGTTCAGGATCATGGTATCTGATTATATGGAAGCAACCCTGGTGACGCCGTTTATTCGACATATGCTGCGCGATGCACCCCATATTAATTTTGACTTGCTGGCCCCGGGTGATGTGAGTCTGCACGATATGGAGAAAGGCATCATCGATCTTGCGATCAACCGGTTTACTGCCCTGCCAAAATCGTTTCATCAAGCAACAGTGTGGCGGGATAATTTCTGTTGTCTGCTGCACAGGGAGCACCCTTATATCAGCCAACCCGATCTGGATACGTATCTGGCTGCAGAGCATATATGGGTCAACCGGACAGGCTGGGGAGCAGAATCCATTGCCAGCAATAAATCCGGGGCACAGCGTCTGGGCTGGGTGGATGAGGCACTCTGGCAGCTGGACAAAACACGGGCTATCCGGGTATTTACACGACACTATATGATGGTCGGACTGTTGTTACAGGAACCGAAGCTGATCGCAACCATTCCAAGACGACTGGCAAGAATCTATCAGGATTACCAGGAACTGACAGTATGCAGGGTTCCCTTTCAGATCGTGCCTTTTGAAATCAAAATGATCTGGAGTCCTTTACGGCACCACTCCAGGGCGCATCAATGGCTGAGGCGGTCGCTTCTGGAGTTTTCAGAGACGATTCTGGATCGGTAAAATGCAGGCAGTGCCCCGCATCAGTAAGCGGAAAGCGGAAAGCGGAAAGCGGAAAGCGGAAAGCGGAAAGCGGAAAGCGGAAAGCGGAAAGCGGAAAGCGGTTAAGAATGCACTACCATTCATGAAACTTATATTAAAAATAAAAATTGATCATTTTTCATATAGTTCCGGTACATTTAATCTGAGTCTGTCACTATTCAGAAACTCTGTTGAGCGTTGGAGATCGTATGGCCCCCCAGATCCATTCAGACCAGGGATACAAGTCCAGGTACAGACTGTTTGTTGATACTCCCCTGATTCATTTTATTGAGAAAGAGTTGCTGCCTGGCAGTGGCATGTCCGTTGAAACCTTCTATGAATCTCTCACAGCACTGGTGCAGGAGTTTGGAAAAAAGAACAGGGCGCTGCTGAAAAAACGTCTGGACCATAAAAATCAGATTGACCAGTGGCATAAAGATCAGCGTGAGCAGGGTATTGCCTTCGACGCCGGAGCTTTTGAACAGTTTTTGCGTGACACAGGTTATATTGTCGAAGCGCCAGAGCAGGTTAAAGTCACGACCCCCGGTGTAGACCCTGAACTGGCAACTATTGCAGGCCCACAACTGGTAGTACCGGTTAAAAACGCGCGTTTTGCCCTGAATGCCGCCAATGCCCGCTGGGGCAGCTTATACGACGCACTCTATGGTACCGATGTGATTCCCGGAGAAGTGGGTCAAGGCTATAACGCTGAACGTGGTGAACAGGTCATTCGCTATGCCAGGGACTTGCTGGATGAGCTGTTCCCGTTGCAAGAGGGTAGCCATCACGATGTTAGCTGTTATCGTGTGATGGACAATGGATTTGCTATAAAGCTGTCGTCTGGTGTCATGACGACACTGGCAACCCCTGAAGCGTTTAAGGGTTTTCAGGGCGCAGCGGACAGCCCGTCAGCCATTTTGCTGCAGAACAACGAACTGCATATTGAAATCCAGATTGACCCGGAACACCCCATTGGTCGTACCGACAGCGCTCATGTTAAAGATGTTGTGCTGGAGTCAGCCATTACCGCTATTCAGGATTTCGAAGACTCGGTTGCAGCGGTCGACGCAGAAGACAAAGCCGAAGTTTACAGAAATATGCTAGGGCTCTATAAGGGCGATTTATCCGCAGAATTTCAAAAAGGTGATAAAACCCTGCTTCGCTCCCTGAATAAGGATCGTGAGTATCGCGCCCTGTCGGGTGAACAATTCAGCCTGCCCGGTCGCAGTACCCTGCTGATTCGCAATGTTGGTCACCTGATGACTACCCCGGCGGTTCTGGACGAGCACTGTTGTGAAATACCGGAAGGCATTCTGGATACCCTGGTGACGGCGGTGATTGCCCGCTTTGACCTGCACAAAAAAGCCTCTGACCCGATTCGCAACAGCCGTACCGGCAGTGTTTATATTGTTAAGCCCAAGATGCAGGGGCCGGAAGAAGTAGCGTTCTGCAGTCAGCTATTTGCACGCACCGAACAACTGACCGGCCTGGTCAGAAACACCCTGAAAATGGGCATTATGGATGAAGAACATCGGACAACACTGAACCTTAAAGCCTGTATTGCCGCCGCCAGTGAGCGGGTTATTTTCATTAATACCGGTTTTCTGGATCGTACCGGCAGTGAAATGCACGTGAATATGGAAGCCGGTCCCATGGTGCCTAAAACAGATATGAAGCACCAGCAGTGGATCAGGTCTTATGAAGACTGGAATGTGGATATTGGCCTGCAATGTGGTTTGTCCGGTCATGCCCAGATCGGTAAAGGTATGTGGGCAATGCCTGATGCCATGGCCAATATGCTGGAAGCCAAGGCGGCTCATCCACAGGCGGGTGCTAACTGTGCCTGGGTACCTTCACCGACGGCTGCAACACTTCATGCTATTCACTACCACAGGGTTAAAGTGACCGACGTTCAACAATCCCTTAAAGGACGTCAGACGTCGTTCAGTAACTTGCTACAGCTGCCGGTTATGCCAGCCCCTGAACAGCTGCATCCTGATACCATCCAGAGAGAGCTGGAAAATAATGTGCAGGGGATTCTGGGATACGTAGCGCGCTGGATTGACCAGGGCGTCGGTTGTTCCAAGGTGCCTGATATCAATAACGTTAATCTGATGGAAGACCGGGCGACGCTGCGGATTTCATCCCAGCATATTGCTAACTGGCTACACTTTGGCATTTGCAGTGAAAGCCAGGTGCGGGAAGTATTTAACCGAATGGCCGTGGTCGTTGACCGGCAAAATGCAGACACCGAAGGTTACACGCCCATGGCTGCCGATCTCGACAGCAGTACGGCATTCAGGGCGGCGCTTAGCCTGGTGTTTAAAGGGCTGACTCAGCCTTCCGGTTATACTGAACCGCTGTTGCACAAATACCGTTACCGCCTCAAACACGATCGTGACCTGAACAGCTTTGCCAGAGAGTGTCAAAGATCTAAAGAAGCCGTAGCTGAGATTTAGAGGCGCTCATGTTCTGAATGACAGTTTCTCCAAATTCAGAACAACTCACTTCCCTTGCTCCGGCAATCATTCGGGCAAAGTCGTAAGTCACGATTTTGCCCTGAATGGTTTCTTCGATACCCTTGTGGATTAAACCTGCCGCTTCTTTCCAGCCAATATGCGCCAGCATCAGCTCTGCACAGAGCAACATTGAGCAGGGGTTCATTATATCCTTACCGGCAATAGTCTGGGCGGTGCCGTGGGTCGGTTCAAAAATGGCCAGTTCGTTGTTCAGGTTAGCACCTGGCACAATAGCACTGCCCCCGACCTGAGCCGAAAGAGCATCTGCAATGAAGTCACCGTTCTGGTTCATAGTGGCAATAACATCAAACTGTTCCGGTTGCAGCAGAATGTACTGCAACATGCTGTCAGCAATGGCATCTTTGATAATCAGTGGATGTCCATTGTTGTCTATCACTAACTCACGACGGTGGTTATGTGGTTTAGCGCCAAATTCTTCTTGTGCCAGTTGAAAGCCCCATTGCCTGAAAGCCCCTTCCGTAAACTTCATGATGTTGCCTTTATGCACCAGAGTGACAGACCGGCGCTGATGGATCAGGGCATACTGGATGGCATGACGAATCAGTCGTTTACAACCCTGTTCAGAGATGGGCTTGATGCCGAGTGCGCATTGCTCGGTGAACCGTATCCGGGAAACCCCCATTTCCTGTTGCAGAAACGCCATAAGCTGCTCTGACTGTAATGAACCGGCTTTCCATTCAATACCGGTGTAAATATCTTCAGAATTCTCCCTGAACACGACCATATTCACTTTTTCCGGGTGAGTAACAGGGGAAGGTACACCAGCCACCCATTGCACCGGTCGCATATTGACAAACAGATCCATCTCCTGACGCAGGGCGATATTCAGGGAACGAAAACCACCCCCAAGCGGCGTGGTCAGCGGGCCCTTCAAGGCGACAACGTGTTTCCGCAGGGCGTGCAGGGTTTCCTGGGGAAACCAGTCTCCGTCGTAAAGTTCGGCCGCTTTCTCACCATTGAAGACTTCCATCCAGCCAATCTTTCGGCTTTCGCCATAGGCTTGCTTAACCGCAGCATCGACTACCTTTAGCGTGACCGGGGTTATATCCGCACCAACGCCGTCACCCTGGATAAAAGTGATAATGGGATTGTCTGGAACATAAAGGGACTGGTCAGGATTAATGGTGATTTGTTCAGCGTTGGCCGGCGTGGTGATGTGCTGGTAATGCATGTCGTTAACCAGGGCTATAGAGTTATTATCGTTGTCCTGATTGTGCATGGGTTTACTGCATTGGTAAATGACTTAGTTTGAACCAGACATTGACCCGTGCCAGAGCATTGCCGTTGAATTTTCCTGATACTGCGAATACACAGCCGTTTTAACGTCATAAACCGGCTACAGGGAAAGGATAATTATGAAAATAGTCATTGCCCCCGATTCCTTTAAAGAGTGCCTGAGTGCGACAGACGCCGCTACTGCCATAGAAACAGGAATGCGTCGTGTATTGCCTTCGGCCAAATTCATTAAAGTACCGGTTGCCGATGGTGGTGAAGGGACACTGCAGGCACTGGTGGACGGAACCGCCGGGCGGTTCTACTCACGAACGGTTACCGGGCCACTGGGTGAGCCGGTAGAGGCTCGCTTTGGTGTTCTGGGTGATAGCAAAACCGCAGTGATCGAAATGGCCGAAGCTTCCGGGCTTGAACGGATTTTGCCGCATCTTCGTAACCCGTTACTGACAACGACATACGGCACTGGTGAGCTGATTCGGGAAGCTTTAAGCCTTGGGGTCAGACGGATTATTGTTGCTATTGGTGGTAGCGCGACCAACGATGGCGGAGCCGGTATGATGGCGGCCCTGGGGGTTCGTTTCCTGAATAACAAAGGGGAAGAGTTGCCAGCTGGAGGGGCGGCACTGGCTGACCTTGCCACGATTGATTGCAGCGCTATGGATGCACGACTGGCAAACGTTCGCGTCGCCGCAGCCTGTGATGTGAATAACCCGTTAACAGGAGCAAATGGCGCATCGGCTGTATTTGGCCCCCAGAAAGGGGCAACTCCAACTATGGTGGTGCAACTGGACAGGGCGCTGACAAATTATGCGGCGGTAATCCGGCAATGTCTGGATGTGGATGTAGAGCACGTTGCCGGAGCCGGAGCTGCCGGTGGCCTGGGAGCCGCACTGCTGACCTTTATGGAAGCTGACCTGAAACCGGGCATTAACATGGTTCTCGAAGCGGTCAGACTGAAAGCCCGGATAGAAGGCGCTGACCTACTAATTACGGGAGAAGGGTGTCTTGATAGTCAGACAGTGCGTGGGAAAACGCCGGTCGGAGTGGCCGGGATCGCTAAAGCGGAAGGTATACCGGTCATTGCTTTGGCTGGCAGTGTTGGTAAGGGCAGTGAAGTGGTTTATGAACATGGCATTGATGCCATCTTTCCAGTGGTTCATGGGGCTGTCCCTCTGTCTGAAGCCCTTAAGATGGGGCGAGAGAACCTTGAGCGTACTGCAGAGAATATCGCCCGACTCTTTCTGCTGCCCATAACTGTGTGACCCGGAGGACTATGAGCTAAAGTGAAGGCTCGAATTGATTAACCCTATCGGGTGACACCGCCCGGGCTATTCAGAAGCTGGCATTGGTACGGGGAGAATATCCGGTGAATTTCGAGACTTGGCTTTCTTATGTCGGGGCCGCCTTTATAGTCTGTATGATTCCAGGCCCAACGATTCTTATGGTAATAGCACAGGGGCTGAATCATGGCCCTAAATCCGTACTGCCGCTGATTATGGGTACAGGGTTGGGCAATCTTCTGGCTATGTCGCTGTCGTTTATTGGGCTGGGCGCACTCATGTCAGCCTCGGCCGTTATGTTTGGAGCGTTAAAGTGGCTTGGGGCAGCCTATCTGGTCTACCTGGGTATAGGCTACTGGCGTGCCCCAGTGGAGTCGCTCAGGCTTGAGTCCGGCCTGATGGATGCCCGCGAGGTCTTCAGGGACTCCTTTATAGTGACTGCCCTGAATCCGAAAAGCATCGTGTTCTTTGTTATGTTATTGCCACTATTTATTGATGACAGTCATCCAGTTCTGGTGCAAATGATGATTATGTCGGTCAGCTTTATTGTGGTATCGGGCTTAACCGTTCTGATTTATGGTGTGTTCTCCAGTTACATTCACGACAAACTCAAGTCGCCTTTAACCCGAAAATGGCTCAACCGTACCGGTGGCAGCCTCCTGATGGGGGCAGGTGCTTTAACGGCAATGATGCAAAGGTGACTGCTCCCCACCCTATCGGGTGAGGCTTCTGATTTCTTAGGCAGCAACCGACAGTATGCCGGATTTACGCAAGCCTCCATCAGCAGAAACGGACAGTCCTTCCGCCTTTAATTTCAATATGCCTTGCTTCTTGATATTGCGAGCTGCATTAATATCCCGGTCATGGATAGCACCACAGCTACACTCCCATGATCGGATTCTCAATGGCATTTTTTCCTGTTTCAAATCGCAGACTGAGCAAGCTTTAGAGGATGCAAACCACTGGTCTATCTTCACCAGATGTTTACCTTCCTGCTTTGCCTTGTATTCGAGTTTGGTTATCAGTGAGTGCCAGCCAGCATCAGCAATAGAACGAGCAAGACGCTTGTTCTTGAGCATGTTTTTAACTTTCAGTGTCTCCACAATCACCGCTTGGTTTTCGTCGATGAGTTGTTTTGATAGCTTATGCTGAAAATCATTACGGGCAAAGGCTACACGCTCATGCGCCTTTGCCATCAATAAACGGGCTTTGTGCCTACCTTTTGAGCCTTTCTTGCAGCGAGATAGAGCCTGTTGTTTTCTTTTCAGGTTACGTTGTGCTTTTTTCAGAAAGCGAGGATTGCCAGTCTTATGGCCGGTACTGGTGATAGCCAGATCAGTAATCCCCATATCAACACCGACAACCTGATTAGCTTCAAGATTATCAATCTGTTTTGGTTGTTCCTGGGTATCATCAGCCAATATGGAGGCAAAATACTTGCCGGTTAGCGTTCTGCTCAGGGTGACAGACTTCACCTTACCCACTATTTCACGATGCACTTTAGCCCTTATGGGCTTGCACTTGGGGATTTTTATCCAGTTATCGCCCACAGAGACAGACGTACAATGGTAGCTACTTTGCTTGCCATGCTTTTTCTTGAAGCGAGGAAATCTTGCCTGCAATTTGGGATTGAAAAAGTTTTGAAAGGCCGTATCCAGATTGATAGTGGCCTGTTGCAGTGCAATAGAGTCAGCGTTTTTCAGCCATGAGTACTTTCGGCTTTTCTTGGCTTTTGCCAGCAAGGGCTTCAGGTGTTTTTTGGGAGAAAGGCTCTGCCCACGAACCTTGTAATAATGAACCTTAATAGCCAGGGCCTTGTTCCATACGAACCGCACAGCATCAAACTGACGGTCGAGAAATTCCGCCTGCTCTGATGTTGGATAGATTCGTACTTTGGTGGCTCTCAGCATGGAACGTTATTTCAGTGCTCATTAATATAAAGTTTATATTACAGGTATTTGAAAGAGGTTTTCAAGTGAGCGCACACAATAAAGATTTGCTTAAAGGGTATCTTCGCAAACGACATGGCGTTACCAAGCTGGTTGTTCATTTGGTGTTCACGACAAAGTACAGGCGAAAGCTTTTTGATGGCTATATGATCAACCTAAATTCAGCGGTTAACCCCTGAGCTAAACTCTAACCCTCAACAATATTGAGGGCTCGAAGATGGTTCGACCACCAAAACCCACTCCCCCAAAGGGTGAGTTGTCTGAAATGAAAAAAGATCCCTTATCCGTCAAACTCGAAGTCGATTCTTTCGACGGTAAAATTCATGTCGAGTGGGAGCCTGAAGCATCGGTCACCCCAATGGGACAGCTTCCTTTTTTTATACAGTTTTTAAAAACAGGTCACCGATTTGAACCCTGGATTAACGATTGCCCACTAACTTATAAAAGCCCAAACGCCCCTCAAAAAGTGGATGTGATTGGCTCATTAATGCTTTCCATTCTTTCAGGACATAAACGCTATGCGCATATCGGAACAATTATTGGTGATAAAGTAAACGCTCAGTTGCTCGGGATGAAAAAAATTGTCAGCGATGATTCTGCCAGGCGTGGTTTAAAGAAGATTGACGAAGATGAAGGCGTTGAATGGATGCAAAAACACCTCCATCTCTGTTTTGATCCGTTATTAACCATTCCATGGATTATGGATGTTGATGTTACCGTGAAAACCATTTATGGGCATCAGGAAGGAGCGGTTAATGGCTATAACCCACATAAGAAAGGGAGACCCTCTCATACTTACCACTCATATATGATGGCTAATCTTAAATTAATACTGGAGGTTGAAGTCAGACCCGGAAATCAAAGTCAAAGTAAATACTCTTTACCCGGTTTAATGGAGCTATTAAATCGACTTCCAAAACGCTGCTGGCCTGAATTTGTTCGTGGTGATTGTGATTGGGGAAGTGACCGGGTAATGAGCGAATTGGAAGATTCTGGTTGTCATTATCTTTTTAAAATGAAGAAGCACGACAACGTTAAGAAAGCCATAGGGAATGAGCACTGTAGCGGAGGATGGGTAAAATACGACAACCATTGGGAGGGAAAAGAATCCGTAATTAAACTGTCAGGTTGGAAAAAAGAAAGACGCATAATTATTGTTCGAAGACGGCGTCCTGAAAATGAAATACCGATGTTGGAAAAAGGAATAAAAGAACGTCAACAAACGTTAGCATTAATAGAAGAGCCAGAAAATATAAAAGCTTACGAGTATTCGGTTCTGGTCACATCTCTTGATAATGATATAGTCTCGATCATTAATCATTATCGCAATAGGGCTGACTGTGAAAATAACTTTGATGAAATCAAAAACCAATGGGGCTGGGGCGGTTATGTAACAAAAGATATGGCAAGATGTCGAATGCTGGCCCGAATGGTTGCCTTGGTTTACAACTGGTGGACGCTATACGTTCGATTGAGTAATCCGGACTCCCATAAAGAATCAATTACCAGCCGTCCCTTATTAATGAGTTCAATTGGCAAGCTGACCCACTCTGGCAACCAAAAGAAAATAAAGCTGACAAGCCAGCATCGATGGATGTATAAAATTGCGAAATTACAAAGTGAACTATGTGATTTTTTGGCTCTTCAGGGATAACTGTGGGTAGAAATGAACAAATTTTTGAGGTAGATGCACCAGTGGCTGACTTTTGATAGCTTTTTGTTGAAGGACAAAAAAACAACAAAAGGCAGCACTGATGCTGATTAAAACTATCCTCAATAAAGTCCATAAACTCAAGTCATTTGTTTATCAGGATGTAAAACCCGGCGTCTATCAAGGTTCAGAAGTATTTAATGTGACAGTGGTTCCTCGAAAGAACAGTCATGCCGTTTGCTCAGGCTGCTTGAAGCCAGCACCAGGCTACGATTCTCTTGCTGAACGCCGTTTTGAGTTCGTCCCTCTCTGGGGAATTAGAGTTTTTCTGCTCTACACAATGCGCAGGGTTCAATGCAAGACGTGTGGCGTAAAGGTTGAACAGGTTCCATGGGGTGATGGCAAGAAAGAACTTACCAAAGTCTACATGCAGTTTCTGGCAAGCTGGGCCAGAAAGCTCTCCTGGAAAGAGGTTGCCTGCACTTTCAATACATCATGGGAGAAGGTCTTTCATGCTGTTGAGTATGTGGTTGAATGGGGCAAGGCGCATCGTTCGCTCGACAATATCAAGGCCATAGGTGTCGACGAGGTGGCGTATCAAATAGGCCATAAGTACCTGACTGTCGTTTACCAGATTGATCGAAACTGCACACGATTGCTGTGGATTGGCGAAGAGCGTACTGAAGCGACGATTCGCAGCTTTTTCTCATTCTTTGGTACAGAGCGAAGCCAGCAGTTGGAGTATGTCTGCTCTGATATGTGGCAGCCTTACGTGAAGGCGATTGCGGAGTTTTCCTGCCAGGCACTGCATATTCTGGATCGCTTCCATATCGTTGCCATGCTAAACAAAGCCATTGATGAAGTCAGGGCATCAGAGCACAAACAACTTCAGGCAGACGGATATGAACCTGTTCTGAAAAAAACTCGCTGGTGCCTGCTCAAGAGAAAAGAAAATCTGACAGAGAAAGAAGAGATCAAGTTAAACACAGTACTCCAGTACAACCTGAAAAGTGTCAGAGCTTACCTGCTTAAAGAGGAATTTCAGGTGTTCTGGGATTACATTTCACCACATTGGGCAGGAAAATATCTGGATCGTTGGTGTACAAGAGTCATGCGGTCAAAGATAGATCCAATGAAGAAGGTGGTCAAAACTATTCGACGACATAAGCCACTTATTCTGAACTGGTTCAGGGCAAAAAAGGCGTTTTCCAGCGGAATTGTTGAGGGTCTGAATACCAAGATAAAACTCACTACGAGAAAATCGTATGGATTCAGAACCTACAGATGTGCAGAAATCGCCCTATATCATGCGCTTGGCAAACTACCTGAACCAGAAACTGCCCACAGATTTTACTGACGAGGCGGTTTTTAGAGGTGTCTATGAGTGGCTAACTCCTGCAAGAGTTTAAAGGGAAGTGATTAAGGAAATGGGCTTATGTTACACGAAGTCGCAGAAATTTTATGCTGCTGTGATCGTGGTTGACTGGTACAGAATTCATGACTGTAGCGGAATAAAATAATCGACTTTAAGCCATATTTGGAAAAGTGGAAATAAGTAAACATAAAAGTCATATTGAGTCTAGACTATGCCCACAATTCTTAATAAATGTTAATTTTACCGGTTGGCAGTATCTCTATGCTATTCGAATGGACTGTTTCCTTAGCCATAATATTCTCCGGCAGCCTGTTTCCGGTTGAAGAAAAAAGAATGCTGGAGCCAATGCTACTGCTGCCATTCGTCTATATACATTCGATTCCTGAAAAAGTGCATCAGGTAGTCATTGACACGACAGACCTGGATTATTTTCAGGAGCCTGAACTGCCGTCAGAAGATGAGGTATTGATCGACTATGAAAAAGTGTTACAGGAGCACTGGAAATACCAGTCTACACCGCTGAACCTGAATCATGAAAGCCAACTCCCTGATCAAGATCAAGATGAGGAATCATGGAAGAAGGGGTTATCTGCTCCTGCCAGGCTCAGCGGGATGGGGGGGTTATGGTTTCCTGACTTTAGCCATTTATTGCGACAGTCTCCTGATGGTGAGCAAAATAATGAAGACACCAAGGCAGAAGAAAACACTGAAAATAAACAGGAAGAATCCGCTGCTGGTGAAGAAACCCAGCCTGAGGAAAATAGTGGTCAGTCTTCGGTAGATACTGCATCTTTGAGTACAAAGGTCGCGACACGGATTTCACAGATGCGTAGTACCGCTAAACGACTCGGTTCTGGCTGTTATGGAGAGGTTTTTCTAGGGACTCTGAACCAGAACGGGGAGCGAATAAGGACTGCTGCCAAGATAATGAAAAGTCAGGATAGAAGAGGCTTTCATAATCTTGACAGGGAAAGAAGGTGGCTGAAGGCGCTTGACCACCCTGGTGTTGTCAAACTGATTACGTATGAATCAGACGGAGTTAGAAATCTGGTGATTTATCTTGAATATTTGCCTTACGATTACTATCAGCTGATTGTTAGTAAAGAGCCAACTCAGGAGTTAAAAGGGCTAAATGGTAATGTCTTGTCAGAACAGGGATTAATCAATATTTTCTTCTGTCTCCATGAGGTTCTGGAGTATCTGCATCAGCAGAACATTATATATTTTGACCTGCATAGTGGAAACCTTCGATTTACTGAGAGTGGCACCTTGAAGCTAATTGATTTTGGCGTGCTGTTACGGTGTGACAACAAGGGGGTGCTCCCCGGAGCTGAAAATTGCTATCATCTGGCACCTGAAATTCGTGCAGGAAAAGAAGTGACGATTAAAGGGCAATTATTTAGCTTTGGTCTCCTAATGATACAATTATTACACAATAAGCATATTGAAAAGTCTCCCGAGGTTCAGAAATATATAGATGCCAGGCGTCCAATGGATCAGAGTGAGTTGCTTAGAAAGCTGGTAATTTGCTGGGGTGCAGAAATTACCAGTGAGTATGAGTCACTACTGGATGAAATTGCTTTCCCCTGTTGTGAGTCTGACCCTGATGATCGTCCTGATTTTGACTCTGTGTTTACTACGCTAAATTCAATAGCAAAGGCTATTGACAGGATAATGGACCCCGAGTATGAACCTGCAGAACTTAAAGACCATGAGGTGAAAACTATTATTGAAGGTCATAAGAAAGATGTAAATGATTTTCAGCCTGCTAAGAAGCAAAGACTGGAACATGATCAGGTAGCCTCTGGAAGCCAAAACTAATAGTGTGTAAATCACTCTCAACTTGTTATTTATACCATAGTCCGATGGCTGAAAAATAAATATCAGCTAACCTGATAATCCTTATATTTTATTTTCCAGTTTTTATGATTATTGAATGTGTTCTTTCCGGGGCTATCGTTTTATCAGGTGCATCTTATTCTGGTAACGAGAAAAATATACTGGAGCCACTGCTGATGCTGACTTATGCTTATATGCGCTCTATGCCTGAAGAAGTACATTCAACGTTAATAGAGATAACGGATGACACTTTCGTCGCTGAAGAGCCTTCCCGGAAAGACAGTAATCATTTAATCACTGATTTATGGGATGATGAAGACTCCGACGTTGAATCGGACTCTGAAGATAATAAACATTCAATTAAATTATTTGCGCCACCGTTTTGTGCCTGTCATACATTGCCGTGGTCAGTTAATTATGAGAACTATGTAAGGCGTTCGCCGTCCGATGAAGACAGTGCTGACCAGTCAGAAGCTGACAGCAATCAGGAAGACAGTCAGCCTGAAGAGGAAAATGCTACAACGTCACAACCGCAGGAAACAAATCATCAGTCTTCCAGTGAAACGCCCGCTGTGCCTTCATTAAAACAAAAGATAGAACATTGGCGAAGCAATGCCCTTCCTATAGGTAGTGGCACATTTTGTGATGCTTTCTTATTGCAGATAACGAAAGATGGTGAGCAGAAAGCTATTGTTGCTAAAGTCAGGAAGTCGATAACAAATCAGACAGAAGATAAATTATTTGCGAGCCTGATAGAAGAATTAAGGCAACTTAAGCAGCTTGAGCATCAGGGTATAGTGGAACTCATTAGCTATGAAGGAAGCTGGCCAGAAAAGCTGGTTATTTTGTATCTGGAATATCTACCTTTAAGTTTTAATGACCTTATACTAAGTACTAAGCCTTTTGAAAAAAGGAATGGATTCAACTACCTGCTATCTGCCCACGGGTTTGCTGATATGCTTATGCGCATTCTTGATGTGCTGGAGTACTTGCGTAAAGAAAATATTCTCTATCTTGACCTGCATAGTAAGAACCTTAGGTTTACTGAAAAAGGGGTTTTGAAATTTATTGATTTTGGTTCTCTGTTTAAAATAGAACCTCAATCAAAACTAACCGGCGCTGCTAAGTGTTATCATGTGGCACCGGAAATCAGGGCTGGAGAGCCAGCGACGACAAAAGGGCAGATGTTTGGTATTGGACTGTTAATTATTCAGGTTTTGCAGAGCAACTATATAGAAACCCAGAAAAATATTGAGCAACGTCTTGGCCTGGCTCAAAAAAGTGAGCAACGGCCCTTGTTGCGAAGGCTGGTAAAAAGCTGGAGTGAGCTGGATGTTGAACAATATATTAAGATTCTACAGAAAATTGCTTATCCCTGTTGTTGTGTCAAGCCTGAAGATCGTCCAGAGTTTCAAACAGTTAAGGACTGTCTGGAAGTAGTGATAGAAGATATTCAATTGAACGAACCGGATTCAGATGACTTATATTCTGATGTTGATGAGTACTCTGATGAGAATAATTTACCGGTTAAAAGGCAAAAAGTTCAATGATAGATGATGGTCCTGAAGATCATTAAAGCTGGCGCTCTCACTTTGTTGCAACGTATGAAATCATTCTTTCAGATTCATAATTGAAATACAGATCATTAACCATTCGATAATATTCATCATATTCAAAAGGGGTTAATAAATATCGGTTAGATAAATCCAAAAGTTCAAGTTTCCATAAATAAAGAGATGAGAAGCTGGCTAGTGCGGATAGTGAGGGGTAGGAAATTGAAAAGAATATTATTAAGCCTCTGCTTTGACAAAAAAAATCAAGATTTTCATAAAAAAATGGCTCTCGAAATATTTTATCAGGTAAGCCTTCGCATAAAATAAATCGGTACTTCTCAAGCATTTCCATGTGCATGCAACAATTACTGGTTATATCACCCAAAATATCCGGTTCCATTTTACTGCTAATATCCAAGGTGTTGCAGCCTAGATGTTCTCCCGGATGAGTATGCCCGGAGCCGCAGCCAATGACTAACTTATCGCTACAGCATATTTTATTGAAGGTCAGCATGATGAAGTTACCGTTTGGCTGATCATTTATCCAGTGAAATAAACAATGCGCCTGGATATATGGCGCATCGTTTATAGCGGCCTTAGCTATCCAGCTTCTTCTTCAGAATCTGGTTAACCATTCCCGGATTCGCCTTACCCCTTGAGGCCTTCATTGCCTGCCCTACAAAGAAGCCAATCATTTTACCACGTTTTTCGACGGGTGCGGCGCGGTAGTTTTCGACCTGCCGGGCGTTGGCTGTCAGGACTTCATCGATCATGGCTTCAATAGCGGCGGTGTCGGTGACCTGCTTCAGACCTTTTTTCTCAATGACTTCGTCAGCGTCTTTGCCTTCACCATTCCACAGGGCCTCAAACACCTTCTTGGCAATGTTGCCGGAAATCGTGTTGTCCTTGATACGGACGATCAGGCCTGCCAGCATCTCAGCGGTTACCGGACTGTCGGCGATGGTGATTTCATTGGCGTTCAGTGATCGGGACACTTCACCCAGTACCCAGTTGGATGCCAGTTTGGCATCACTGCCTTTAGCGGCGGCTTCAAAGAAGTCGGCTGTCGGCTGATCGCCGGACAGGATATCTGCGTCTACATCACTCAGTCCAAACTCGCTGATAAAGCGAGCCTTCTTCGCATCTGGCATTTCCGGCATATCGGCCCGCAGTTTTTCCAGACGGCTGTCTTCTATCACGACCGGCAGCAGGTCCGGGCAGGGGAAGTAACGATAGTCGTTGGCTTCTTCTTTGCTGCGCATGGAGCGGGCTTCCCCGGTGTCACCGTTATACAGGCGGGTTTCCTGAACGATTTTACCGCCGTCTTCCAGCACATCAATCTGGCGTTCCACTTCTTTAAGAATCGCCGCTTCCATGAACTTGAAGGAGTTCAGGTTCTTGGTTTCGGTACGGGTACCGAATTCTTCCTGGCCTGTTGGACGTACAGAAACGTTAACGTCAAAACGCATGGAACCCTGGGACATGTTACCGTCGCAGATGCCCAGCGTGGTCACGATGGAATGCAGCTTTTTAGCAAAAGCGACGGCCTCTTCCGCATTGCGCAGATCAGGCTCGGTCACGATTTCGATCAGTGGCGTACCGGCACGGTTCAGGTCGATACCGGACATGCCGTGATAATCTTCGTGCAGACTCTTACCCGCGTCTTCTTCCAGATGCGCATGATGAATGCGAATACTTTTGGTCGAACCATCATTCAGGGTGATGTCAACATGACCCGCCCCCACAATGGGTTTGTCCAGCTGGGTGGTCTGGTAACCTTTCGGCAGGTCCGGGTAGAAGTAGTTCTTGCGTTCGAACACGTTGACACGGTTGATCTCGGCATCAATGCCCAGACCAAACTTGATCGCCATGTTAATGGCCTCTTCGTTTACGACAGGCAGTACACCCGGCAGACCCAGGTCAACGGCACAGGCCTGGGTGTTTGGTTCAGCACCAAACGCCGTAGACGCGCCGGAGAAGATTTTGGTTTTGGTCGCGAGCTGTACGTGAATTTCCAGCCCGATCACTGTTTCCCATTGCATTGTATGTTACCTCGGTATCAGGCTGTAAATGGACTGGCTTTGTGGAAGTCGGTGGCTTGCTGAAAGCGGTGTGCGGCATTCAGCAGACGGCCTTCATCGAAATGACGACCAATCATTTGCAGGCCCACCGGACGACCTTCAACACTACCCGCAGGTACTGACATACCCGGCAGCCCCGCCAGGTTAACAGACAGTGTATAGATGTCGGACAGGTACATGGCCACCGGGTCGTCGCTCTTTTCACCAATGTTGAATGCGGGTGTTGGCGCGTTTGGACCCATAATGATGTCGCACTGTTCAAAGGCGTTCATAAAGTCGTCACGAATCATACGACGGATTTGCTGTGCCTTGCGGTAGTATGCATCGTAGTAACCAGCGGACAGGGCATAGGTGCCCACCAGAATACGACGCTTTACTTCTTCACCGAAACCTTCGCTGCGGCTGCGTTTGTACATATCCATCAGGTCCGCCGGGTTGTCACAACGATGCCCAAAACGCGCGCCATCGAAACGGGACAGGTTGGTGGAAGCTTCTGCTGGCGCAATCACGTAGTAGGACGGAATGGACAGCTCCAGGTTTGGCAGGCTGACTTCTTTTACGGTTGCCCCCAGTTTTTCGTACTCAGTAACGGCATCGCGGATGCGTTGTTCAACCGCAGCGTCAAGACCTGTGGAGAAATACTCTTTGGGCAGACCAATGGTCATACCTTCCAGAGAATCGTTCAGGGTAGCGGTGTAGTCCGGCACTTCACGATCCATGCAGGTGGAATCGCGAAGGTCAAAGCCTGCCATGGTGTTCAGCATCAGGGCGCAGTCTTCAGCGGTCTGTGCCATGGGGCCTGCCTGGTCAAGGCTGGAGGCGTAGGCGATCATGCCGTAACGGGATACACGACCATAGGTCGGTTTAAGGCCGGTGATGCCGCAGTGGGAAGCAGGCTGGCGAATGGAGCCTCCGGTGTCAGTACCGGTAGCACCGGCTGCCAGGCGGGCAGCTACACAGGCTGCGGAACCGCCGGAAGAACCACCGGGAATGGCTTTGGTATCCCAGGGGTTTTTTACGGCACCGTAATGGCTGTTTTCATTGGAAGAACCCATGGCGAATTCGTCCATATTGGTTTTACCCAGCATAACGGCGCTGGCTTCCTTGAACTTACGGGTCACGGTTGACTCGTAAGGGGCAACAAAGTTGTCCAGAATATTGGAGCCACAGGTGGTTTTAACACCTTCGGTGCAGAACAGGTCTTTGTGAGCCAGCGGAATACCGGTCAGGGCAGAGGCGTCACCGGCTGCACGACGCTCGTCGGCTTTTTTTGCCTGTGTCAGAGCCAGTTCTTCAGTGACTGTAATGAAGCTGTTGTAGTCGCCATCCAGCTGCTTAATGCGGTCCAGATAGCTCTGTGTCAGTTCGACACTGGAAATATCGCCAGCAGCTAATGCCTGGCTTTGTTCGGAAAGAGTTTTTTCGTACATGGTGTTTGTCAATCGCAAATTGTCAGAAGTTGGCCTGGTTGAGTCCGGTTATCAATGAATCAGTGATCATTCAATAACCTTGGGTACCAGGAACAGCCCATCCTCGACCGCAGGGGCGCAGCTTTGCAGTGTTTCGCGATTATTGGGTTCGGTTACAACGTCTTCACGCAGACGCTGGGTAGCGTCCAGAGGGTGGGCCATAGGTTCTACATTGTCGGTATTGACAGACTGCATCTGGTCCACCAGATCCAGAATTTTGTTGATGGTGCCAGCGGTGGCTTCTACCTGACTGTCATCAATAGACAGGCGTGCTAAATGGGCAACCTTCTGAACTTCAGAGGCATCAATAGCCATGGCGATCTCCGGAATCGGGTGCTTGAATCGAGGGCGTGTATTTACACTGACAGGCAAGCGTCAGTGTAAATATCAAAAATAATTGCTAAATGTATGGTCTATGGGGAGGAATCTCAAGGTGTTGGCGTGATTAAATTTAACAATACTTTTTCTGGTTTGCCAGGTCGAAGCCTTCACCAATATCAAAGAGTCTGAAAGAACCAGAGCCAGTGGATAATTGCGCCGTATCCGATCACCAAAAACCACAGGCATAGTGAATTAACCCTGTCTTAGGTAAAAGTTACCGGGAAGTTGCTCATGTGAAAACCACCTGAGTCAATACTTACGCAAGGTTTATGTCAGCCTGTCCCAATTCCTTCGACGCCAGAACGCCGGTGACAAGCACAAGCCCGGAGTTATGATTCGAATTCTGCGTTCATCTCCTTTGCCCGAAAATCGTTTACTCCGACTGAGGGTCATAAACTTGCCCAATAAAGATTATCCTGCCTGTTTCTTTGTGACGTAATATATAAAGATACGGATGGTTAAAAATGATCTCATTCGGGTAGAATCTTGCAGACAAAAATGTAGCATACGCCCTCGTACAAGCCGCAGCTTCGGTTCCTTTTCGATCAACCCTTATGTGACAATCCTGGGTAATACGACTTATGGAAAAAGGGCTTGGCGAACTTGCGACCATCCCCCCCAAATTTGCAGCTCCTGGTGTGAACAAACTAGACAGGCCTGACTGATCCAGTGGAGCATTTAAACTGATCTTGGATTGGGACGAAAAAGATGGCATCTCAACATGAAGTTTTTCTACAGTTTGGAACGATGAGAACAGCCCAATTATTATTTCTGGTGATACCTCATTGGGCATGGTGTCATTCGGAGGTAAGACAAAAACCATCTCATAATCCCCCTGATAAGGAATGGCAGCAGCACGCCAGAATTTGTAATAAGCATATCTGCCATTCTCAATGTCCCTTTTCATAGCGTCTCTCAAATGCACCCGCTCACCATTAGCCAAAGTAAACCCTAAGCTCAGGGTTCTATCAAATTCATCTTCCCAGTCCCCCGAAAAGTAGACCGCATTCATAAATGATACCGACTGATTTTCTTTCCAGTCTGAAGCTGAACAGGGAGATGGAATCATCCCCCGGGTGACTCTGCAGAAATATTTATTAAGCTTATCAGCTAATTCTTTCAGAGCAGGAGTATTCGAGAAATCAATACCGTCATGAAGAACAGTATTGTCCTGCTGCTCAAGCGCGTCTCGATAGCTTTCCCTAATACCAAGGTCAGAGGATACCACTACAGCATTTGCCGATAAGTAAACAGCCCCTTCCCCGCCTGCCGCTGTCGCGCCCTGCTCCTCTGCCAGATTAGCGACCGCCCCTTGCTCGGAAGCGGAATCATCCTCTCCTGTCAAATACCTGCTAAGTTCTGACCTGGTTTCACCGGCAGACGCTCCAAATATCAGTAACAGCGTTCGAAACACGCTATCAGGGGAAAGCACAAAATTAACTTGCAATTGCGCAGCCTGAACGAATAGTCGTATAGCCTGATTCTGGATGTGCTCAAGTAAAGACTGGGAAGGCGCTTCCTGGTGATCGGGTTCCGTATTACATAACGGACAGTCGGGAAAGTCTTCATCATTATAATTTGCCTGACAGTTCGGACACACTTTATTGACAGAATAAACCTGCAAAGGGAAACACAATAAATAAACGAAAAAAAACAGGACAGAAAACATTCCGGATTGAACAGGCTTATCAATAACTCTTTTAGTTAACAGCTTCATTTAACACCTCGGATTTGATGTTATGTGATGTCGAAGCCTAGTCTAGATAAAAAAAAGAAGGCAAGATAAGACCAACCAAAAAATGATTTTTTTGGTTTTCCAGGCCCGGGGACTTTTCTGGAAAACCACTACAAACCATAGTTCTCTGTCTTCGGAGAGATGAAGGTTCAGAGTTTATTCCGCACTTTTTCACCTTTTTGCAACATTGCGTAATTAACAGGCCTTAAAGCCCGGGGCGACCGATTTTTAGTTTGTCCAGGTTCATTTTGCCCGGATCAAAACCCACGTCCCTGTTAGTTTTGATGACGCTGTATATGCCACCATGATCGGCTACGGATGTTAGCACTTTTAACAGATCCTCAAAGTCAACCTCTGCCATAAGCGGTTTCTTTCCTGTACCATGGAAGTAGCCGCCTTCGTCTGTATTTGCTCGGATAAACTCGAAGTAGCTATCCCTGATCTTTTTAAAAGACTCAGTGGCAAAATAGGAAATTGTACTAATGGATACTTTTTGGTTATCCCAAACACCATTATCTACATTTACCCCCTCTGCCAGTTTGTAGTTTTCATACCCGACAAACCAGACATAAGTTTTAAAGTTTCTGTATTTCCTGTTTTCATGTGACTCTGTTTCTGCTATCGGGATTGTAAGATTGTCGGAATCGATCCTTGCAAGATTAAGAGTGTATTGTGATGATATGAATGGCAATATACTGAAATAGCCGTTCTCGTTGAATAGTCCGGCATGTTTGTCCAGAATGGCCAGCATTGTTCCTATACGTTTAAAAAACGCTTCGTAACTCTTAACGAGTATTGTCATTTCTGTGTATGGCAGCGATGATCTTAGAGATTGTTCGTAGATGTCTCCTCGTTCAATAGGACTAATGGCTACAGACCAGTCCGACAATTCCTGAGTATAGGTAAACACCGGAAATGAGAGAGAAATTCTATTTTTATTAAGGTCTGCTATCAAATCCCGGTACTCTTCTGAATCATAAAGTTCAGCCTGCTGCTTTATGCCGGAAATGATTTTTTGATGATGAAACGTTTTCTGTTTGCGGTCTACCATGTTGAATATTTTCACTTCATATTTATTATCCTGTTTTCTCCCGCGAAAACTGGGGTTTAAGGTACGTGTATTGATGGCCTTCCAGCTAGACAGGTCTGGTTCAGGCATGATGCTATGCCTTTGGTGCGCTATTTTTGGACAGAAACTCTCTGCATTGAAAGCCTTCATTTTATGTTTTACGTATTTCAGGCAGTTACTGCTGAACTGCTTGTCTGGGTCATCAAGCAAGTGTTGGGCGTGACTAAAACTCAGTGCATCCAGTTTGTCATATGAGCCGTGAGAACTTGCCTGAAGCGATAGTGACTCAGCAGCATAAAATACTACAGACAGAAGGATAAAAATTTTTTTTGAAGTCATTGAACTCCCCTCTCCTTTATAGCAATGTCTTTCAGACAACCTCTTAGGTCTGGAAAAGCAAAAAAAGTTCATTTTTTGTTAGAGCCCTTCTGAAAACAGACCTTCAACGAAGTAATTGGCCAGACAGACATAAACGTTTTGTAACTATTGACCTAAGTGGTTTTCACATGAGGAACTTTCCGGTAACTTTTACCTAAGACAGGGTTAATTCACTATGCCTGTGGTTTTTAGTGATCGGATACGGCAAATTATTCAGTGGTTTTCGGAGAGTGTGCATATCCTCCTGAGTCTGTTCCACTGTGCAGGTGCGCTTCAGGCTACTGGCTGTTTTCCATACAAAACCAGGCTGGCTTATGAGATAAATACCCTGTCAGAACAAAGAAGTGCTAGGATTTGATGCTTGCTCTGAATATCATGCGTTGGTAGAGTTTGCGCCATTTTAAAGAAAGCCTTGAGTCAAGGTAACTCACAAGATGCTGAAAAGGTTACGGGGTCTGTTTTCCAGCGATTTGTCGATCGACTTGGGAACCGCCAATACACTGGTCTATGTCCGCGAAAAGGGCATTGTCCTGAATGAGCCATCGGTTGTGGCCATTCGCAATCTGGGATCTCAAAAGAGCGTGGTAGCGGTTGGTGCTGACGCCAAGCGTATGCTTGGTCGTACACCAGGCAACATCACAGCGATTCGCCCCATGAAAGACGGTGTTATTGCCGATTTTGACGTGTGTGAACGCATGCTCCAGCACTTTATCAATAAAGTGCATGAGAACAGTTTTATTCAACCAAGCCCACGGGTTCTCGTGTGCGTGCCCTGTAAATCGACCAAGGTTGAACGACGGGCTATCCGCGAATCCGTGATGGGTGCCGGTGCCCGTGAAGTCTACCTGATCGAAGAACCAATGGCGGCTGCCATTGGTGCCGGCATGCCCGTTGAGGAAGCCAGTGGATCCATGGTGGTGGATATCGGTGGTGGTACTACCGAGATCGCTATTATCTCTCTGAGCGGTGTTGTTTATTCCGAGTCTATCCGTCTCGGTGGTGACCGCTTTGACGATGCCATTGTGACCTACGTTCGTCGTAATTACGGTAGTCTGATTGGTGATGCCACGGCAGAGCGAATCAAGCAGGAAATTGCGATTGCTTACCCAAGTGATGAACTGCTGGAAATTGATGTGCGTGGTCGTAATCTGGCAGAAGGTATTCCGCGCAGTTTTACTTTGAACAGTGCTGAAATTCTGGATGCGCTGCAGGAATCCCTGAGCGCGATTGTGCAGGCGGTTAAGAGTGCCCTGGAACAGTCTCCACCGGAGCTGGCTTCAGACATTGCGGAACGGGGCATGGTGTTGACCGGTGGTGGCGCATTGCTGCGTGATCTGGATAAGCTGATCAGTGAAGAAACCGGGCTGCCGGTTCTGATTGCTGAAGACCCTCTGACCTGTGTGGCCCGTGGTGGTGGCCGGGCGCTGGAAATGATGGATAAGCATCGTATGGATCTGCTGTCTACTGACTGATAGCAACTCCAAAAACGGAGTGGCTTTTCCATTCGAAGCTGTTGGGTGCCTGAAAACATCCAGCCTGCGACAGGTCAAACAGGGTTGCTTGTTTGGCCTTTTCGCGTTTAACGGGGTTAAAGAAAAATAGTGCGTTAATGGCATGCCCCCTTTGGGGTAATGCTTTTGATGGTAAAAGGAGCGCTTTTATCAAACCGATATTCAGCCAACAACAATCACTGGCAACGCGCTTTGTACTGCTGACGCTCCTGTCTCTGGGGCTATTGTTTGTTGATCACAGTTTTAATTATTTGTCCGTTGTCCGTAACTGGATGACGGCCGCTGCAACACCGGTTCAGTTTCTTGCCGACATTCCTTCCAGGGTCTGGGGTGTGGCCGATGAGTTTGTGACTTCCCGCAGTGATCTGATGGAAGATAATGCCCGCCTTAAAGCCAAAAACCTGATTCTGGAACAGAAGGTCCAGAAGCTGGCCAGTCTCACCGCTCAGAATATTCGCCTGCGCGAGCTGCTGAATTCCTCTGAACTGGTGGATGAACAGGTACAGGTGGCTGAGATCGTCGGGGTGGACCCGGACCCTTTCCGGCATATTGTCACCATCAATAAAGGTTCTTTGGACGGAGTGTTTGAAGGGCAGGCGATCGTTGATGCCCATGGTGTTATGGGACAGGTGGTTGAAGTCACACCACTGAGCAGCCGGGTGGTTCTGGTCACGGATAACTCCAGCCGGATACCGGTACAGGTAAACCGGACGGGCTACAGAGCGGTTGCCGCTGGCACAGGGTTACCGGATTCTATGGAGCTGATGCATATTCCTGATACCGCAGATATCCGGGAAGGCGACCTGTTAACCAGTTCGGGGCTTGGTCAGCGTTATCCTGCCGGTTATCCCCTTGGAACAGTCCGTAAGGTGACTCATAACCCCGGTGATGCGTTTTCCACCGTAGAGATTCAGCTGCTGGCGGAAGTGAACCGCAGCCGTTTGGTTCTGCTGGTGTTCCGCACTCCCTATGAGTCAATACTTGACCTGCCAGAGGAGGAAAATGCTGGAAAGGATAGTGCTGGAAAAGACAGTTCCGGGCAAGCGGACGGCGAGCAACAGGGAGAAGGTTCATGAGTGTACAAAGAGCCAATGCCCATTGGGTGGTGTGGGTTAGTTTGCTGGTGTCTTATGTATTAAGTATATTGCCCATGCCTGCCTGGTTATCTATTGCCCGGCCCGCGTGGATTCCCATGGTCGTTTTATATTGGGTGATGGCGCTGCCGGAACGTTTTGGTCTGTTGTTCGCCTTTGTCACCGGCATCATTCTCGATGTTTTTCTGGGAACCTATTTTGGGCAGAGCTCTATGGGCTTGCTGCTGGTGGCCGTTATTGGCCTGGGGTTGCACCGCAGGCTGCGAATGTTCCCCTGGTGGCAACAGGCATTTATGGTGCTGGTCATCATTGGGCTTTACCAGATGCTCAACCTGTGGATGCGGGCTCTCCTGGGCGGTACGCCTCCCTCTTTATGGTATCTGCTGCCTTCGGTCAGCAGTGCGGCCTTATGGCCCTGGGTGTCCGGGGTGATGAGATTTTTCCGGCGCTACTTTCGAGTAATATGAGTCGAGTAATATGAGTCGAGTAATATGATTTATCTGGCTTCCCAGTCCCCAAGACGACAGGAGTTACTGCAACAGATTGGCGTACCGTTTCAACAGCTGGTGTCTGAAATTGATGAAACCCCGTGGGGTGATGAAACCCCGGGGGGGTATGTTTGTCGCATGGCAAGAGAAAAAGCCCTGGCTGGCTGGTTGATGGTGCAGGCCAGGGGCTTGCCGGAAAAACCCCTGCTGACAGCGGATACTTCCGTTGTCATGGGATCGAAAATACTCGGTAAACCCAATAATCCTGAACACGCCTGTGATATGCTGTTGTCATTAAGTGGAAACTGTCACGAAGTGATGACGGCCATAGCGGTAACTAATGGGCATAAGACCATCGTTCGACTTTCTACCACTCAGGTGCAGATGACGCCTTTTGACCGGCTTCGTGCTGAAGCCTATGTTGCCACAGGTGAGCCTGCCGACAAGGCGGGAGCATACGGTATTCAGGGGTACGGAGCTATTCTGGTTGAATCGATTCGAGGCAGCTATTCAGGTGTAGTGGGGCTACCACTACAGGAAACCGCAGACGTTTTAAGCGAATTTGGCATCACTCCCTGGCATTCCCTGTAATGTTTTTTATTGGTTTTGATTTTCTGGTATCGGTACAGAATTGGATGTGTACTGCCATGCCAGTTTAAGGGGAAGGGAATGAGTGAAGAAATTCTGATGAATATCACGCCAATGGAATCGCGGGTGGCGTTGGTAGAAAATGGAGTCCTTCAGGAAATCTACATAGAGCGGGCTTGCAGTCGCGGTATTGTTGGCAATATCTACAAAGGTAAAATTGTCAGGGTTTTGCCCGGTATGCAGGCGGCTTTTGTGGATATAGGTCTGGAGCGGGCAGCGTTTATTCATGCCAGTGAGATTGCGCCACGCAACAGTGACAGGACCGACGAACAGGTAGAACGCCCCATTGGTGAGCTGGTGCATGAAGGTCAGTCGCTGGTCGTGCAGGTGACGAAAGATCCTCTGGGCACCAAGGGAGCACGCCTGACGACCCATATCTCTATTCCAGCACGCTATCTTGTGTTGATGCCACAGAACAACCATGTGGGTATCTCCCTGCGCATTGAAGACGCCGATGAGCGCGAGCGCCTGCGGCAGCTGGTAGAAAAATGCATTGGGCAGGAAAACTGCCAGGACAAGGGTGGCTTTATTCTGCGTACTGCTGCTGAAGGCATTGGTGAAAAGGAAGTGATGGCAGATATCCAGTTTCTGCACCGGTTGTGGGATACCACGCTGGAAACCATCAAGGAAAGCCGCACGCCAGCGGTTATTTACGAAGACCTGCCGCTTTCCCTGCGGACATTGCGTGACCTGGTGGATCCGGACATTGAAAAAATTCGAATTGATTCCAAAGCAACCTTCACCAAAGTCCACAAGTTTGTGAAAAAACTGGTCCCCCAGGTGGATGGACGAGTTGAGTATTATCCGGGCGAACGCCCTATCTTTGACCTGTTCGGGGTTGAAGATGAGATTAACAAGGCATTGAGCCGAAAGGTTCAGCTGAAGTCCGGTGGCTACCTGATCATTGACCAGACCGAAGCAATGACCACTATTGACGTGAACACTGGAGCGTTTGTCGGTCACCGCAACCTGGAAGAGACTATTTTTAAGACCAATCTGGAAGCTTCCGTCGCCATTGCCCGCCAGCTGCGCCTGCGTAATCTGGGGGGAATTATTATCATCGACTTTATTGATATGGACGACCAGGAGCACCAGCGTCAGGTGCAGCGTTCTTTTGATAAGGCCTTAGAGAAAGATCACGCGAAAACCAACATTACCGGAGTGAGTGAGCTTGGGCTGGTGGAAATGACCCGCAAGCGTACCCGGGAATCTCTGGAAAATGTACTGTGTGAAACCTGCTCAACCTGTGATGGCAAGGGTAGCCTGAAAACGGCAGAGACTGTTTGCTACGAGGTGTTCAGGGAGATTCTCCGGGCGGTTCGTGCCTATGATAGTAAAAGCTATACGGTCCTGGCTTCTGAGCAAGTGGTGGATCGCCTGCTGGATGAAGAGTCCAGCAACTTGGCTGACTTGCAGGAGTTTGTTGAGAAAACCATTCGCTTCCAGGTTGAGCCTATGTACAGTCAGGAACAATTTGATGTCATTCTTGTCTGAGTCAGATTAATAAAGCGTATTGAGCCGATGCCTGGTTTCTCTGTGCCAGCGTCGGTCATACTTTTGCGAGTGTATGAGAGAAAGACCAGGAATGAACGACGACAGGTTTTATAGTTAATGCCATCCTTTTTGAAACCTGTTTTACGCTGGAGTTTGAGGCTTAGTCTGGCTGGCCTGTTGTTACTGGCTCTGCTGGTGCTTGGTGTGCGCGTTAGTTTCAGCCTGCTGCCCCTGTTTCATGAACGAGTTGTCAGTTACCTGAATGATCAGCTGGATACCGATTTTGTTATTGATGTTCTGGAGCCCGAATGGGACGGCATTAACCCGACACTGACACTGCGAGGCTTACGTTTACAGGGACATGAAGCCGACCGACCGGCTTTTCTGGTCGAACGGCTGGATGTGGAACTGAACACCGTGGCGTCCTTTCTCAATTTCACCCCGATTGCAGATCACCTGGAAGCCAGTGCCATCAGTGTTGTTCTGGAAGGCGATGCCAGAAAACAGTGGTCGCTGTTTGGTATCAGGCCACTGGAAGAAGGCCAGGTGTCACCTGAACCTTTCGATCTTCAGAAAACCATGCACTGGCTGAGTATGCAGGGCTATGTGGACCTGACCAATATTAAGCTGGAGCTGCTGCCTTATGGTCAGGCGCCCGTGGTGTTTGACACCCATTATCTTTCTTTAAGTGAAGAGTCAGGGCTGAAACAGCTGGAGTGGCTGCTAAAGGTGGGTGAAGGTTCGGTTGAGTTTACGGCCTCTGGAAACGGAACCAATCGCTGGAACGCTGACTGGTCCGGCGTACTGGATATCAAGGATGCTGACCTCTCCAGACTTTGCTTACTCGTAGACGGCTGTAGCCAGCATTTGCTGGATGCCCGGCTGAACGCAAGCAGCCAGTGGCGTTTTCAGACCGGTTACTGGCAGGCTGACAGTAAGCTGGCGTTAACGGAACTGGTCTATGCCATAGATGGAGAGGCTTCTGTTGTTCCTGCTTCTTTCAGGACAGAATTGAAGGCAATGGGTTACAGTCAGGGGCCGGTTGTGTCTGACTGGAGTACTAAGTTGTATAACACACGTCTGGCTCAGGGTGAGGACCAGGTCTTAATTGAAAACGCTGAAGTTAGTGGCCAACACCAGGGTGAGACAACGATCAACCTGTCCATGAAAGCCCTTGATCTGACGCCGGTTAAACATCTGGCACTTGAATCCGGACTATTGCCTGAGTCCACGGCTGAACTGCTCAGTATTCTGAACCCTTCAGGAATGCTGCGGGATATCAAGATCCGTTATCTGCCCGACCGGGACCCGCTGGCAGACGGTTCTATTGTCACAAGAGCCAGACTGGACAATGTGGCTGTGGGTGCCTGGGAAGGTGCGCCATCGGCAGGCAATGTGTCGGGCAGGCTGCATATGAATACCCTGAGTGGTTATTTTGACTTGGAAACCCGGGATTTCAAACTTGGCTTTCCCGAACTGTTTCATGATGAGTGGACTTTTTATTCAGCCAAGGCCCGGCTTTACTGGGATGTTGTTGACGACATCTATCGTCTGAAGAGTGATGATATTGTGGCGGTCGGCGACGAAGGCAGGCTGAATGGCAAAATGTTGCTGGACATACCGTTTGGTTCCAGGGCGAATGAGTCTAACTATCTGGATATTGATATAGGGATTGCCGATGGCGATATCCGGTTTGCTAAAAAATATTTGCCTGTCCATATTCTCGATAAAAACCTGTCCCAGTGGCTGGAAACTGCCATCGTCGGTGGCGCTATCCACCAGGGCGGTTTCAGTATGAAAGGCCCGCTGAGCAGCGATGTGGCAGAACCCCTGCTATGGAAGCTGTCTCTTGATGTGGAAGAGGGCGAGTTTGCCTATGATCCAAAATGGCCTGCTGTCACTGGTTTTAAAGGCCACGTATTTGTTGATGACGATGAAGTTCTGGTAGAGGCTGAGCAGGGCAGAACTTTTGATACGGTGCTGGAGCAGGCAAAAGTGTCCCTCGACCTGAACGATAAGCTGCTGACACTCCATTTAGACAGCAAGGTTCAGGTACCGGGTAAAGATATTGTACGACTTCTGACTGAAACACCGTTAGCGGAATACTCTGATAATGCAGCCACGAACTGGACAATGGGCGGGGATTTTTCCGGTCACTTTAATCTGGCTTTACCGATTGAAGAGGTTGAGAAGGTTAGTGTTCAGGTCGATCTGAAAACCAGCAATGGTTACTTTGCGACAAAGTCTCCGGATTTGGAACTTGATCAGGTTCATGGTGCTTACTCGTTTGATTTAGAGAATGGGCTGCAGGCTAAACAGGTAGAAGCTCAATTCCTTGGGAGTAAAGTCAGTGGCTCTATTGCTTCAACCGTTGACCACCGGGGCAGTAAAACCATGCAGCTGGACTGGCAAGGAAAGATGGCTATTGACGCCTTGCAAAGCTGGCTGGAACTGGATTTTCTCAGTCTGCTGGAAGGTGCTACAGATTACACGGGCAGTCTGGTGTTGAAAGAGACCGGAGACTTACAGGCGCAACTTGCTATCCAGAGCGACCTCGAAGGCCTGGAAATTGAATTGCCCGCGCCTTTGGGTATGACTGCGAGAGATAAAAAATCTGTAGATATCAGGTTGAATGCCTTCAGGGATCGAAATGAGTTACTGGTTCGGCTGGGTGATGTCGGGCGAACTCGTTTTCTGTTTGATCCTGAATTTGATTTCAAAGCCGCTGCGGTTCATCTGGGCAAAGGCGGAGCTTTACCAGTAATGGAGCCGGGTAAAATTCTGGTATCGGGTTCTATTCCAGAGCTGGATATTGGCCCATGGCTTGAGACTTTTGGTGGGCAGCCAGCCGGTGAAGACGAGCTTAACCTGTTGTCTCAGGTGGAAATGGATAATGTCAAAATCGATAAACTGATTTACGACGAAAATTCCTGGGATGACCTGCTGCTGAGGGTTAAACCGGGCGCAAATTATACTGAGGTTACCATAAACAGTGAACCTGTTGACGGGCAGTTATTAATCCCTGGTCGTCCATCTCTACCCTTTACGCTGGACTTGAACCGTTTACACCTTCCTGAGCTGCCCCAACAGGAGGAAGGGAAAGAGCAGGAGGAAGGGGAAGAACGGGATGAAAGCAGGGAAGACTGGTTGGCCAGTATCGACCCCAGGGGGCTGCCTTCAGCGATAGTGAAAATTGCTTCGCTGAAAGTCGGGTCGCGTGATTTAGGTGATTTGTCGTTTATTATGCAGCCGGCACCAAACGGTAAGCGTATCAGCGATATTAAGTCTGGCATAGAAGGCAATAACTTTACCGGAACCGTGGACTGGCTCTACATTAATGGTCAGCATCAGACCCGATATCAGGGATCGCTGTGGGGCAAGCATATAGATAAACTGCAAGAGTCGTTTGGGTTGCCGGTTTTGGTGGAAGCTAAAGACACCCGGATTGAAACCTCGCTTGAGTGGCAGGGATCTCCTCTTGGGGTCAATATGAGTACCCTTAACGGTTCTTTAAAACTGCGCCATAAAAACGGCATCCTGAAACAGCTGGAAGGTGGCGCGGGAGGGGCGCTTAAGCTCTTTGGCATCTTTAATACTGAAGCGTTACAGCGGAGGTTGCTGCTGGACTTCTCTGACCTTTATTCATCCGGTGTGAGCTTCGATACGGTAACGGGGCTGCTGGACTTCGATAATGGTATCATTACCTTTAAAGACCCCCTGGTCGTTGAAGGCCCGTCATCGGATTTCAAGCTGGATGGTTTGATCAACATGAGGGATGAGGTTATGGACCTCAACCTGGTGGTGACACTGCCAGTGACTTCAAACCTGCCTATTCTCAGTGTGCTATTTGGAACGGCTCCCCAGGTGGCAGGCATCATCTACCTGGTGGACAAATTGCTTGGACGACAGGTGGATCAGTTAGCCAGTATTCGCTACCGGATTACCGGTAGTTTTGATGAGCCTTCGATCACCTTGGACCAGCTATTCTCCGGTGATGCTAAAAGGTCGGGTTCCGGAGAACAATAAAACGACGAATATCGTATGAATGCGTTCGGCATTTTCTCTGGAAGTTTCGTTCGTGTACATCCTTGTAGGCAGGTGCTTTGTACTGTAAGGGGCGCAGCATTCAATAACTTACCGGGCTGTTGGCTTTTGGCTATTAGCTGCTCATACAGCCAACCGCCAACAGCCAACAGCCAACAGCCAACAGCGGTATATTATGTTCTGCTGCTTCCCTAAGTATTGTCGTCAAATCTTTCGCGGGCTAAAACATCCCGGGACTTCCCGTAACAGTCGATCTTATAATAGAACTTCTGAGTATTTCACTGTAGTTAGGTGGCCCTGGTATTGGCTCTTGTTGCTCTTGTTGCTCTTGTCGACGAACTTCAATATCTTCTCCACGGTGAATTACTCTGACGTTTTGCAATCTTATAGCGGCATTCAAGCGACTACTGTCGAATCTTAGTTCGATGGGGGCTCTGCTGTCACCATCTAAGGTGGTGTGTTCACTATTTATGACTCTTTCTACGTCTTCATGACTTGTTAATGGGTACCTTGTCACGATCAAACGATACTCGTAACTGCGGGGTCTATAATAGCATTCCGCTATCTGCCCATCAGGGGTTTCGATGAAGGTCTCGCCTCCTGACTTTGCTCTTCTGTTTAAAATTACACCCATTTCGAATGAAGGCTTGGTTGCCCCGACCGGTGCAGCAGCAAGGTTGACATACACGGAGCTCTCTCCGAATTGATGAACGCTGTCGAAAATTAAACCTCTATTGAAATGTTCAATATGCTCATGTACTGGGAATATATTAAAGGTAGTGGGCTGCATGCGGCTTGATATAATCGACTCAAAACCCTCAAACGAGTCCATGCGTTGAGGGGTGCTGGTAGATCTGAGTCTTATGGCATGTGATAAAATCCGCAGCAGATTGGTTCTTTGGTTTTCAATAAACAGGCTAGCGGTGTCGTATGAGCTATCTGCTACGGTTCCGCGAACCATAAAGTTTTTATAGTATTTTTCATGAGCTAATCGATAATAGCTAGCGAAATCGAGATTACCTGATCGCTGCGGCAGGATTGTAGACCATTGAAAACCTTCCTCAGCACTGTGAGACTGAAATGAAACCAGAACACACACCAGAAACATGATGTAAGAAAAAACACAGCTACGTCTTAATATCATGATCATTCCCCAGGCAGCCATGATCGGAAAATACCTGCAAAGTATGTACGGCAAATTGTCGAGAGTCTGTTCAACCAGGCCTTCCCCGGACGGAAGAAGTTTAGTGCCTGAAGGTCGCTTTTCAAGGTAGAATTAGCAGTGCTATAAAACTTACTCATAACCAGCCTGAGCAATCTATGACTGATATTCTTTCACAGGCGCAGAATCACCTGCTGGCGCCAGCCAATATTGAAGCCAGGGATTTGTCCCGGGTGCTGGACAGTATTTTGGGGCACACTGTTGATGCTGCCGATCTCTACTTTCAGTCTACCCGCCATGAAGCCTGGGTTCTGGAAGACAGTATTGTTAAAGAGGGCAGCTTTAATGTTGATGGCGGCGTGGGTGTACGGGCCATCAGCGGTGAAAAAACCGGCTTTGCCTATTCCAATGAAATTGTTGTGCCGGCGCTGGAGCAGGCAGCCAGCGCTGCTCGCAGCATTGCCCGACAGGGGCAACAGCAACAGGTTCAGGCCTGGGGGCGTAGCCAGCCACTGGCGCTTTATCCTGCCGGAAATCCACTGGACTCCATGACCCGGGAAGATAAGGTGGCTTTGCTGAAAGCAGTTGATCAGGAAGCCCGATCGATGGACAGCCGTGTCAAACAGGTGACCGTGAGTCTGGCGGGAGTCCATGAAGTGGTGATGGTAGCTGCATCCGATGGCACTCTGGCTGGCGATATTCGCCCGCTGGTTCGATTGAACGTTAGTGTTATTGCCGAACATGAAGGGCGTATAGAAAGAGGTTCCGCCGGTGGTGGTGGCCGGGGCGACTATCAGCAATTTGTGTTGGATGGCACTGCTAAAGGATTTGCCCGGGAAGCGGTGCGTCAGGCACTGGTAAACCTGGAAGCGGTGCCTGCACCGGCAGGCAGTATGCCGGTGGTACTGGCTGCTGGCTGGTCGGGTGTTCTGTTGCATGAAGCGGTAGGACATGGTCTTGAAGGCGACTTTAACCGTAAAGGCAGTTCTTCCTACGCTGGTCGTATTGGTGAACGGGTGGCTTCGCCCCTGTGTACCATTGTGGATGACGGTACCCTGAGTGGTCGTCGTGGTTCACTGAACATGGATGATGAAGGGGTTCCTACCGAAAGTACGGTACTGATTGAGAATGGCATCCTTAAGGGCTACATGCAAGATAAGCTCAACGCCCGGCTGATGGGTGTTGCTCCCACAGGTAATGGACGTCGGGAGTCTTATTCACATCTGCCAATGCCCAGAATGACTAACACTTACATGCTGGCGGGGGCGCATGACCCTGATGAAATTATCGCCAGTGTAGACCGGGGCATCTACGTCAGCAATATGGGCGGCGGACAGGTGGATATCACCTCTGGCAAATTCGTCTTCTCAACCAGTGAAGCCTACCTGATTGAAAAGGGTAAAATAACGACCCCCGTAAAAGGTGCCACACTGATTGGCAATGGTCCGGATGTTATGAACCGGGTCTCCATGGTGGGTAACAACCTGGAGCTGGACACGGGTATTGGCGTCTGCGGCAAAGAGGGGCAGTCGGTGCCGGTAGGAGTGGGTCAGCCAACCCTGAAAATTGATGATATTACGGTGGGTGGTACTGCCTGACTTAAAAGTAGCTGAGCAGCAAAATGCTCAGCTACCGCTTATGAGATGTCAGATAACTCCCGGGTGATTTTTGCTAATGAAAATGGAGTATGATGTTACGGCAGAGTCCCTGTTTCTAATATTGTATACCTGAACCTGTCAGGATCTCCGGTAGAGTCAAAACCAGGAAGCTCAAAACGGTTTTCAGAGGGGTGCCATTCCACGTTTTGATGAACTTGTACATTGTAACTCAGGCAAACATCAACATATCTTCTGGCGGTCTGGCTTCCTGACTCACGGAGATTCTGCAATACTGTGGGTAGTAAATCAGGATTATGATTAAAAGAAATATAATAACCTGATGTACCAGCTGCTGCAGACCCTGTTTGATGTAATCCCTGAAAGCCTTGTTGAGTGAATCGCGGCATTAGATTATGTGGAAGGAAAGCAAGCCCTAATGTATGTCTTGCCATAATATCCAGAATCAGGAAATGCCTGTCATCGACTGTATGTATAAGGAACGCAATATTTCCGTCGTGGAACCTTATGGCCTGAATCTTATAAATTTTAGGTACAATAGCAAACATTAAGTGTTTACCCCTGGCAGGAACAGGCATGGCTGTTCCTCGATAATTTGATGCAGCTGACTCAGCATCTTCTTTTGCTTTGTTCGCAAGAGTGGCAGCTGGTACATAGCCATCAAATTTAATTAAAATTTTCTTGTACTCATTAGGGTCGTCATATTCAATTTGAGTCTCACCAATCCGGCTGAAACCTGCCCACAATTCAGTTTGCCAAAGCAGCAGAAAAATAAGCAGCGTCTTTATGGTATTTTTATTAAAATTTTTGTTTTTCAAGATGTCCACCTTGCTGGAATAATCCAAGTGGACTTCAGGATAGATGACAGGTTCAAAAAAATTTGCTTTTTTGAACCCTGATATTCAGTCGAATTCGGTCGCCAGGTCTGGATGGTCTTTATGCTTCACCATCAGGGCAATATCTTCAGCAATGGTTCTGCCCCGGGAGAGGGTTGGCAACTGATTAACCTCGAAAAAATCAATCTCGGAAATCTCGATGTTTTCTTTCGCCTCTCCACCCTGAAGTTCACAAAGAAACAGCAGTTTCAAGAGGTGGTGAGCATTGCGGGGATGGTAGGGGTGGCGGAGGGTATCCCGCACGGCCACCAGTTTGACAGCTTTGACGATATACCCGGACTCTTCCAGAGTTTCCCGCTCAGCGCCCAGGGCCGGTGATTCGCAGACATCGGCCCAGCCTCCGGGCAATGCCCAGCAACCATCGGAACGCTCTTTGACCAGAAGGATTTTATCGTCCCTGAACACTCCGGCGCGTATATCCAGTTTGGGAGTGGTGTAACCATTTTCTCCGACAAAGTACTGATCGACCTTAGACCTGGGGGCTCCACTGAGCTGAGCTGTCATATCATGGGCGATTGATTGCAGCTGGTGGTAGCGTTCGATATCAAATTGCCCATCGGCATAAGCAAGCCCGTTCTGGGCAATGGCTCTCAGTTGTTCTACCCAGTCGAGCCATTGCTGTTCCTGATGCTGTTCCTGATGATCCTGCATAGCTTATGCCTCTTGAAGATTGCTTTTATCGTCACCCGCCCCCAGTAATTGTGCAAGGCCATTGTGGTGAGACGATTCCAAAAGAATTTTTATACACATGGTCAGAGGGACGGAGAGTAGCATACCAATGGGTCCCAACAGCCAGCCCCAGAGTACCAGTGACAGAAAAACGACCAGGGATGAGAGCCCAAGCCCTTTGCCCAGAACCCTGGGTTCCACCAGGTTGCCAATCACCATATTGATGGCGACATAACCGGCTGCGACCAGCGCTGCGTCGCCGGGGCTCTGTTGCAGCAGGGTGATAAGGATGCCCGGTATGGCGGCGATTATAGAACCAATATTGGGAATGAAGTTAAGAAAAAATGCCACCAGTCCCGCCAGCACGTAGAATTGAACTCCTTTCATCTGCAACATTAACGCCACTGACAGACCGGTGATGGCACTAAGGATGGACTTCAGAACGACATAACGGTTAACGCTGGAAACAAAGCGTTCAACATCCAGAAGTTGCCGCTCCGGGTCGGGCAGCGCACGCTGAAGCTTGCCTTGCAGCAGTGGCACCTCGAACAGCATGAATACTACGGTCAGTAAGATCACCACGACGTAACTGGTGGCACTGCTCATGCGGGAAACAAGCGAGGTGGCAAGATTAAACAGCCACTGGGTATCAAGGGTATTAAACAGAGTGCTGAAATCCACAGTGATGCCTCTTTTCAGCAACGAACTCTGAAAACGCGTGATCATTTCCAGCAGGTCCTGGCGATAGCCCGGCAGAACTCTGGAAAACTCCTGGGCTGCATAACCCGCCATCCCCATCAATGACGCACAGAGCAGCACCAGCAGTGAAATCACCAGCAGTACCCCCAGCGCTCTTGGCAGATACAGTTTTTCCAGTCCGCTGATAACAGGGTTTAACATCATCGAAATAAAGTAAGCCAGCAACAGCGGTGAAATAATATCGCTGCTGAGGCGGATGCCCGCAAGAATAACGACCACGGCTGCAATGGTTAGCAAAGCTTGTGTAGACTGGCTGTGTGTAAGCGTCATAAGTGAATAAGTGTTTAATAGGTGATGACAGAGGCGCATCATCGCTTAAAGCGAGGATTTTGCCAATGTCATCACCTGTTAACTGACGGATTTCTTACAGCTTATGAACGAACCGGCGCTGCTAATTTGTTTTCTTTATCTGAAAGTTGTCGTTCAGTTTTGCGATGCCGGCGCAGACTATCGGTACTGAAGATCACCAGTGCCACCCAGATCAGTCCAAAGCAGATCAGCTGCGCATTGGTGAACGGTTCCTTAAACAGAAATACACCAATCAGGAACGACATGGAGGGAATCATGTACTGCATCAGGCCAAGGGTCGACAGAGGCAGTTTTTTGGCCGCTATATTGAAGCAGATCAGCGGGAAGGTGGTTGCAAGCCCGGCCAGACTAAGTAGTGCAGAGGTGCTCAGGTCGTCCATACGGAAGTGGTAGTTGCCAGACTGATAGCTTATTGCAAAATAAACCAGGGCTACCGGTAACAGGAACAGGGTTTCAAAGGCCAGTCCCGGCGCCGCGGCGACAACGGTTCTTTTTCGAACCAGTCCGTAAGTGCCAAAGCTGCAGGCAACCGTAAGCGCGACCCAGGGGATAGTACCCAGCATAACGGTCTGGATCACAACGGCAGTGGTTGCCAGAGAAACAGCCAGTAACTGCGCTTTGTTCAGGCGTTCGCCCAGGAAAACAAAGCCCAGAAAAACACTAACTAATGGATTAATAAAGTATCCAAGCGTTGTTTCCAGCAGACGGTTATTACTGACAGCCCAGATAAAGGTTAGCCAGTTTGTGGCCACCAGAATGGCAGACAGTGACAGCCATGCCATCGTCTTCGGATTTTTCAGGATGTCCATAAATTGCGACATCTGTCGTTTTACTGCCAACAGGCCAAACAGCAGAATCGTGGACCAGAGCACCCTGTGTCCAAGCACTTCTATGGGAGGAACATGGGCAAGTAGCTTGAAATAAAGGGGGATCAGCCCCCAGACTGAAAATGCCATCAAAGCGGCATTGAAACCGGAATAGTCCTTGTTTTCAGACACGGTGCAATCTCTATAGTAAACGTCGTTTGCAGGTGATAATGCCTGAAAAACCACCATTCAGTAACAGTATATTATGCGTACTCCGGTAAGGGGGCGGGACTGTCGCCGGCATTTTGTTAGCCTTGCTAACCCCTTTGTTTTTAACTTCAGTGGCTTCCGTTTGTACTATGCAACAACGCATTTTACAGGAGTCACAAATATGATTAATTCTGACCGTGGCAGTCATCAGGCAATAACGGTAAGGCCTAAGGAGCCAGTAGAACATTCGGAGTCCGACGGTGAGAAATGTTCTGTCTCCGGCCATTCTACGGCAGTGCGGGGACTCGCCGTTCTGCCTATTATTTCACGCAGTCCGATTGATCAGCCATCCGGAATGCCAGGTCAGGCAACCGTTCAGAGAGCGTCTGTTTCCACGGCTGACGGGGTAAAAACACCTGTAGAATCGTCCAGTGGTAAATACTCAGAGAAGGTTATTGAAAAAGCCAACGACTTGTTTGATTGCCTCCATAAATTGACTGAAATTGAAGTATTAGCTCTAAGTTCCTACTCTACCGATGGTTTGTTTCCTTACTTATGCTCTGAACTGCAAGGTAGTCTGGTTTGTGAGGTGGTATCAAAGAAGCTGACTTGCTTATTGAGTGATGAGGGGTTAAACGGCGAGGAAAAGGATCAAGCAATGAGGCTCGTTGTGAAAAGATTTAATGAGAGCTCTGACTACAGTGACTTTCAGAAAAAGGTAATCAATGATTTTTTTGAAGGTGTTTTTGTCTACTTAAAACAAAAAGCTGTTTTTAACGACTGGGAGTCGAAAGGAGCAGGATCCACATCAACAGCTCCTTTTCATACGTCAATGCATAAGCTTATGGCCGAAGGAAATAAACGTGAAAATGATACGAGTTGGTTTTGTTTTAATAACGAAGTTGGCTATCTGGATCGCTGTTGCAGTGCTTTCATGTTTTTGATCAATGAATTAACAATGCATCCAGATATAGAAGTTAATATGGCTTTGCTTAATAAAGCCGCTGGAATTATTGGCTCTTTAGTATGTATGAATGACAGCCTTTATCGTGTAAATGCCAATAAAGGTGAAGATAATACTTTCTTTATTGAGCTGTTGAAGAAAGGGCGAATACACAATAAAAGTAATTTATCTGATAAAGATTTTAAAAGCTTGTTGATTGATTTTTTTGAAGAAGAAATGAAAGAAAATGGCAGTAGTTGTTTTTGCATTGATGATATATTGAAAAATATATCTGAACATGAAGGTCAGCCTCCATACTTTGAATTTACTTTTAAAGAAAGCAGTAACAGTACAGATAAGAAATTGCTTACATTCGAAATGGAATACAAAAGCAAAGATAAACAGGCAGATTGTGATGAGTTACTAAAAAATTATTACAAATCCGTAGCGGATAAAAATGAAATGCTGGAAATAATAGAGGAGGTTGTGAGTGTATGTTGTGAAATACAAAGGCGACACCCAATTGGAGATGGAAACGGAAGGCTCTTCTTTTTTATCTTATCATCCGTCCTGCTCTATCAGAAAGGTATTTGGTTAAAAGAAACTCTTTATGACCCATGGCCACTGATTGACTCAAAACCACCCGTTTATATTGCCGCTAAGCTGGTTGACCTTTGTATCAAGCGTCCTGTTTTCAGTAGTCCGCTGGACTGGAAAGCTGGATTAAATGAAGAAGAAAGAGCCCGTGTATTTTGTGCTGTGGGTGAGCTTGAAGAATTTAAAGAAATTATTAATAGAAAACCTGAATTACTCAATGCAGAATTCAGGACAAGTAACATGTATTTATTAGAGGCAGCTGCCATGAATAACAGGACTGAAATTGTTAAGTTTATTTTGGAGAACTACCCTGAAAAAACGAGCCAGAATAGACTTCATTATTTGCTGAACTCTTATTATTCCAAGAACTTTGAAGCCGAACTGGTAGACGTTATCCAGAAGGCTATTCTGCGTATTTCATTGAAACGAAAGCGGTCATTTAATGATGTCCGGTAAAAGCCAGTGGCAAGCCCATATTATCGGGCAACAAAACGGCACTGCCCACTCAAACAAGGGATGCTCCACCAGAGAACCCTGTGTCCAGGCACCTCCGCAGGAGTAACAAATATGATTAATTCTAACCGTGGTAGTTCTTGTCAGTCGACAATGATAAGGCCTAAAGAGCCAGTAGAACATTCGGAGTCCGACGGTGAGAAATGTTCTGTCTCCAGCCATTCTACGGAAGTGCGGGAGCTCTCCGTTGCGGCTATTATTCCTCGCAGTCCGGTTCATAAGCCATCCGGAATGCCAGGTCAGGCAACCGTTCAGAGAGCGTCTGTTTCCACGACTGACGGGGTAAAAACACCTGTAGAATCGTCCAGTGGTAAATACTCAGAGAAGGTTATTGAAAAAGCCAACGACTTGTTTGGTCACTTCCATGCTTTGATTAAAAAAGATCCTTTAAATGCCTATTCAACCTATGGTCTGTTTCCTTACCTGAGTCCTGAAAGTCAAGGCCGTATTTTTTGTCAGTCTGCATCAAAGAGACTGACATGTTTACTGAGTGATGAGGCGCTGAACAGCGAGGAAAAGGATCAAATATTGAAATTCGTTGTGAAAAGATTTAACGAGAATCATATCTACAGTGAGTTTCAGAAAGAAATAATCAATGATTTTTTTGAAAGTGCTTCTGTCTACTTAAAGCAGAAAGCAGTCTTTAGTCATTGGGAACAAAAAGGAGCAGAATGCACATCAACAGAACCTTTTTATACATCAATGCACCATCTCATGGTAGAAGGAGCGCGTCGTCAAGGTGATGTAGGCTGGTTTTCTTTAAATGATGAAGTGGGCTACCTGGATCGGTGCTGTAGTGCTTTTATGTTTTTAATTAATAAATTAATAATGCAGCCTGATAGAGAAATTAATATGGCTTTGCTTAATAAGGCTGCTGGAATTATTGGCTCAATAGTGTGCTTTCCAGGTAACTGTTATCCAGTGAGTGTCAATAAAAATGAAGACAACACTTTCTTTTTTGATATGTTACAAAAAGGGCGAATATACAATAAAAGTAATTTGTCTGATAGTGATTTCAAATGTCTTTTGAATGATTTCTTTGAAGATGAAATGAAAAAAAATGGGAATAAGGTTTTTTCTATTGAAGACATACAAAAAAATGTACCAGAGTATGATGAAGTGCTTCCCTACTTTAAATTCATTTTTAAAGAAAAATGTACAGACGAAAACTGGCTTTCATTCAAACTTCAATACAAAAGCAAAAATAAACAGGCGGATTGTGATGAGTTACTAGAAAATTATTACAAATCCGTAACGGATAAAAATAAAATGCTGGAAATCATTGAGGAGGTTGTGACTGTATGTTGTGAAATACAAAGGCGCCATCCCATTCTGGACGGAAACGGAAGGCTCTTCTTTTTTATATTGCCAGCTGTCCTGCTCTATCAGAAAGGAATCTGGTTAAAAGAATCACTATTCAATCCATGGCTACTGACTGACTCAAAGCCACCCACTTATATTGCAGAGAAAGTTGTTGGCCTTTGTATCGAACGACCCATGTTCAGTGGTGAGCTGGATTGGAAAGCGGGATTAAGCGAAGCAGATAGTGCTCGTATATTTTGTACTATGGGTGAACTTGAGAAATTTAAAGAAATTATTAATAGAAAACCTGAATTACTCAATACAAAACTTCGTTCAAGCAACATGTCTTTATTTTGTGCAGCCGCAAGGAATAACAGGACTGAAATTGTTAAATTTATTTTAGATAGTTACCCTGACAGAACGGGTTTGGCTGAACTTCAGAACTTGCTGATAGATAAGGAGAGTCAAGGCTACGACCCCGAGTTGCTGCAAGTTCTTCAGGACGCTGTTTCACGTCTTGAATAAAAACCGGCAGCTTCGGTTATAGTAGGGAAATTACCGAAATAGAAAATTCATCCACAATGTCTTAGGGAAGCAGCAGAACATAATATACCGCTGTTGGCTGTTGGCTGTTGGCTGTTGGCTGTTGGCGGTTGGCGGTTGGCGGTTGGCTGTACGAGCAGCTAATAGCCAAAAGCCAACAGCCAGGTAAGTTATTGAATGCTGCGCCCCTTATTGATATCTGATAAAGTCTTTCCAACAGGCAACTCACAGACCACATAAATCACGAGTCCACCAACCAGGGGGCGCATGTATTGCCAATAGATCGGATCATTCCATGAGGGCCGAAAATCAGCCCCTGCTATCCGACAAACGCCATACAAGACGAATTGGTTACCAGCTATTGACAGAGGCAGTGTCATTGCTGGTAACCGGTCAAGAATGTTTTCAGACAGTGTTATGTTGTTTGAGTGGGAAGGATAAAGGGTGTCTGATTGTGTCTGTGAGTAAGTTTTCCCCACTGAAATAAACAACCAGAGAAAAAAATAAAAACAACGATCCATTAGTTTTTTCCGGACTACCTTCAGGCTGTTCAGCAGCAGCAAGAAATGAGCTGGCAGTATAGGTGACTAATGGATAAATACATTGCGTAGACATATTACCTCAGCCTTTTAAGTAACGTTTTTTCAAGTGTTCTTTAAAAAAGCTGGCATTCAGGTCTTCCCCTGTCGCTCTGACCATCAGTTCCGATGTGGTATAGCGACTGCCCTGGCTCCAGATATTGTCTTTCAACCAGTCGAAGACAGGGGACAAGTCACCACTGCTGATTCTGGAGTGAACATCGGGAATGCTGGTCTGGATAGCGGCAAACAACTGCGCTGCATACATGGCGCCTAACGTGTAACTGGGGAAATAGCCAAATGCGCCGAGAGGCCAGTGGATATCCTGCATGCACCCATCTTTATAATTGCCCTGCGTGGAAAGGTTCAGGTATTTCTGCATTTTCTCATTCCAGGCATCCGGCAGATCAGCCACCGTCATATCGCCATTGATCAAAGCCTTTTCAATGTCATAACGCAGAATAACATGTGCCGGATACGTCACTTCATCCGCTTCGACCCGAATAAAGCCGGGGTTAACCTGCCGGTAAAGGGTTTGCAGATTATCCAGCTGATAGGCAGGCAGTTCTTTTCCATTGGTGAGGTGCTTCAACAACAGAGGACGAATCAGGGACAGGAACTCGCGACTGCGACCAAGCTGCATTTCAAAGAACAGGCTCTGCCCTTCATGGATGCCCGTTGACCGGGCATAGCTGACCGGCAGTTCCAGCGTATCCTTCGGACGACTCTGTTCATAACGGGCATGGCCGGTTTCATGAATAACGCCCATCAGCGACTCAATAAAGTCATCATCCCGGTAGCGGGTCGTGATTCGAACGTCTTCAGCCACACCACCACAGAAAGGGTGGGTACTGACATCCAGCCTGCCCCGGTTGAAGTCGAAGCCCAGCAGTGTCATCACTTCAAGACCCAGAGCTTTTAGTTTGTCGATGGCAAAAGGCCCTTCAGGCATCAGGTAGTCGCTGGACTTCTGTCGTTCGGTAGCCTGCTGCACATAATCCGGGAGCCAGTTTTTTACGTCCCCGAACAGTCCGTCCAGTTGCTTGCAGGTCATACCGGGCTCATACAGTTCGAGCAGGGCGTCATAAGGATCAACGCCTGAGGATTCTGCACGAATACTGGCTTCTTCCCGGGTCAGGCGAAGCACTTCTTCAAGGTTTTTGCTGAACCCCTGCCAGTCATTCTCAGGCCTTTGGGAGCGCCAGGCGTGTTCGCAGTCTGATGTCACCAGCGACTTGGCTTTCACCAGATCGGCGGGTATGACAGAAGCCTGCCGCCATTCCCGTGCCATCTCTCTCAGGGAGGCTTGTCTGAAACTGTCCAGGGGTGCCTCGCTGGCTGCTTGTATCCAGTCCCCCACTTCGCTGGCGGTCAATAGCTCGTGGGTGAGGGTTGAGAGTTCTGCCAGTGCCTCCGAGCGAGCCTGGTTACTACCGGAAGGCATCATGGCCGCCTGGTCCCAGCTGGCGATGGAACTCAGATGGTTGAGTCGGTGTAGCTTGGTGAAACGTTCGGCCAGCTTATCGTAGGCGATATTATTTTGATCACTCATCAGGCTTGTCCCGGGTTGATTCATTCTCAGTGTATCGGTTGCTCCTGCCTGTGGGAACCGACTTGGTAACAGACGCAGAAACACCGTTGATTCATTGTGAATATAAAGACTTTTTCTATACTGGCTCCATGAAAAAAATACAGTTTCTGCTGGCGGGCTTTATTTTGTTCTCGTCAGTGTGTTCCGGTGAAGCGTGTGCAGGTAAGGTACATACCGGTGAATCCAAAGAAGTCAGCCAGAAGGCATTAAACCATGCTGAAGAACCTTCTTACTGTCAGTCCCTGCAGCCATCGGCTGCCGACCGCCTGGCCCTGCCTGAATGGGTGCTGGGCTCAGGTTCGGTTCTTAAGCGCCAGGGGTGTTGGAAGTCCCATATCCACTGGGGCGAACTGGCGCTTGAGACCGTCAGGAAACACAAACAGTTCAGCCAGGAGCGGGCGCTGTTGCTCAGCCTTGCCTCCAGCTTTTTCTATTTGGGTGAATATGCCCACTGTCTGAGTTTTGCCAAGGCCGCTGAAACGTTGTCAGACCCGAAAAAAGACTGGCGCTCCATCGTTGAAAGCCTTTATCTGCAATCGGCGGTTGCCAGAGCCAAAAACGACGGTGGGGCTGTCAGTCTTGCTGAAAAGGCACTGCCTATTATCGACCAACAGAAAGAACCTGCTCCGTTCCTGCGTGGCAAGGTGTTATATAACCTTGCAGCGGCACTGACCGATGGCAAAGAGCGTAATCTGGAGCGTGCCAGGGAGGCGCTGGTGAATGCCGAAACCTTGTTCAAAGAGGCGGGGAATCAATACGATGTGGTCAGAGCGGTAATCAGGCTGGCGCGGGTTAATTATCTGCAAGGGCGATACTCTCAGGCGCTGACACGGCTGAATGGTATTCAGTTTCAGTTAGGGCCACCCCGAACCCGGATGCTGTTTTATCAACAGCGTGCAAAGGTGCTGCTGGCGATGAAGGAGTGGCAGAAAGCAGAAGTGGATGCAGGAAAGGCTAAGGAGCTTGCAATGGCGTTGTATGCCAGGAAAGACCTGGATCGTATTGCGTTATTGCAAAAGCGTATTTCTGAACGCTCGACGGTTATTAATGATTAACCGAACTCAAGCTGTCTCCAGGTACCAGTTTGCTTGCGGTCCGGTCCCTTTGTCAGCAAAGCTGCGGTTTGAATCCGCAGCAATAACTTTAAGATATGTCGTAAGCTCGTATTGTTTTTATCTGTGAACATCCGAAGAGCTAACTTCGTATAACCAAACTTTTCCTTCATTCCCGGAGGTGGCCAACAGTTTGCCATCGGGGCTGAAGCTGATGCTATTTATGACCAGCTTTGAGTCATTTATGTGGTATACAACCGAATCGGGTTTATCAAGCGAGATTATTTTGGTATTACCCCTTTTATCATTTATTCCATCTATTCCAGCGATTGCTAACATAGAGGCGTCCTGATTGTACGCCATGCTGTTTATTTTGAGCATGTTGCTGGGGAAAGTATTTAGCGCTGAGTATTTCTCGGCAGGATGCCAGTCTGAATTCATGAGAAGTAAGTCAATGAGCTTCATTGGCCTCTGGTGTTTCGAAATTGCCTTTTTGCAAACTCCATCTTTCCTGTTGCTTGCGAAAATCCTGACTTCACGGCCATTTACGGATTCGAATGCTAACTCAGAACTGTAAGGACTTGAGGTGATGCCGAGACAATAGCCTTCTGCTGCTGGGAAGGACTGCACGCTCTGTAATTACTCAATAACCCCTACATTGACCACATGGAAGCCAGCAAGAAGCATATTCAATAACATCCGCCAGCCTCGGAAACGAACCGGTGCCGTTTAACCTGTCTGTCAGACAATCCCAAAATGAAAGACCATGCTGGCGACACGTTTTCTTCAGGCTGGCAAAGGTGTCGCGACATTGCCGCCCGGCATTTTATCCCCAGCTCCTGAAAAGCGAACGACTCCTGACCATGTCGGACGGAGCCTTCCGGAATATCTTCAGGAGATAAGCAGTGTTCTTCAGAGACAGGAGGGCTGGGAGGCTGAGACCTTTTTTTGCGAGTAGAGTCATCTGGTTTGTCTACTCTGATTTCCGGTCTGGTGCGTCATCCGGCCTCAATCATTCATTCGAGAGCCTGGCGCATACTCAGCATCAACAGATCAAGGTCAGCCAGAACCTTCGTCACCGAAGCATCACCAGAAGCGTGACCAGAGGCATCTTGGCCTTGAAGTCGTTGCTTATAAAACTCAAGGAGTTCTATAACAAATTTGAGACACTGGTTAAACTCCAAATCAGCTTGCCCAATTAAGCTATTCAACCGGAATCTCTCGCCACTGAAATGCATGGTCAGATCACCGCTAGTGGGCTGCCGGGAGTTAAGTAACTCACTTAGCGGTGTTTCAGCAGCTAAGTTATTGGGTAATGTCATGAGCTGCCTGCTTATGACATGAATCGTCAGCACCAGATCCTCTATTGCCCAAAATCTATGGGGCGGGCGACAAACATAATCAGGACTCTCCTGGCTTTCAGCATAATTTCTGGCTTCTCTGTAGCTCGTGAAAAGATAGCTGTGCGCTGCTATCAAAGCTTCCAGTAGATCGAACCGGGCAGGACGATTCAGAACTTCACTCAGTATGTTCTCCGGGGCAACCAAGAAACCGGCGTTGTCCATCAGATTACTGCCAGGAGGGGTTCTCAGACTGATGGTATCCTCATCGCATATATACCTGACCTGATGCCCGATATTACCTGTAAATACTCCGTGCTCAGGCAGCGGTGATACTTCCTCCAAAAGTTCTGCCCGCCTGGTGATTTGCTGGGTGTTGAATGTACGGGTAAGCCAGTAATTATTGCATCTGCCCTTTTGATAAGTTGAAATTACCGTTTCCCATGATTCAGGGAGTGGTATCTGGGCTGAAGCGCCTTCAGCTTGCTGTTCACCCTCATTCAGAACTCTGTTTAACTCTTCTCTTAAAGCCACTCCAAGGCCTTCTCTTTCAAACCCTTGAAAACTGATAAAATGTTCTCCAACCCGAACGGTTACATCTTCAGCACGAAGTTTGAAAGGTAAAAGTGCGACACATAAATAGAATACCGAAAACAACCAGCAACTCTTCATTTTTTCTGAAAACCTGACGGTTCTCCTGACCAAATAAAAACGACTCATAACAATCCTCCCCAAACTGATAAATCTACTTTAGCAAAATCGTCGTAAACCCTCGCCCAATGCGGGCGGGGATATAAGACGGGAAGGCGCAGAGCCTTCCGCCATCAATCTGGTGTACTCTGGCTATTAACGTAGTCCTTCAGAGTCTCGATAGTTGCACCGCCAGCACTGCAAGCAAAGTAAGACCTTGACCACATTAAGCCTGCTTTGCTCTGAGCAGTAAGGTGGGTATTCAGCATTCGCAACCGTCTTGATGATGTTTATTTGAGATTATTTACCATGACACTGATAGCCAGTTTTGGTGGGTAGGCCACCAACAGGGGTACGTGATCTTTTTCGCCATCCATTTCAAGTAACTGGCATTCCAGTTTTTCACATGCACTCTCGAACGACTCCCGTAACTGCTTGATCATATAGCCATCAAAAAGCTTTCGTCTGTACTTTGTCGTGAACACCAAATGAACAACCAGCTTGGTAACGCTATGTCGTTTGCGAAGATACCCTTTAAGTAAATCTTTATTGTGTGCGCTCACTTGAAAACCTCTTTCAAATACCTGTAATATAGAGCTTATATTAATGAGCACTTAAATAACGTTCCATGCTGAGAGCCACCAAAGTACGAATCTATCCAACATCAGAGCAGGCGGAATTTCTCGACCGTCAGTTTGATGCTGTGCGGTTCGTATGGAACAAGGCCCTGGCTATTAAGGTTCATTATTACAAGGTTCGTGGGCAGAGCCTTTCTCCCAAAAAACACCTGAAGCCCTTGCTGGCAAAAGCCAAGAAAAGCCGAAAGTACTCATGGCTGAAAAACGCTGACTCTATTGCACTGCAACAGGCCACTATCAATCTGGATACGGCCTTTCAAAACTTTTTCAATCCCAAATTGCAGGCAAGATTTCCTCGCTTCAAGAAAAAGCATGGCAAGCAAAGTAGCTACCATTGTACGTCTGTCTCTGTGGGCGATAACTGGATAAAAATCCCCAAGTGCAAGCCCATAAGGGCTAAAGTGCATCGTGAAATAGTGGGTAAGGTGAAGTCTATCACCCTGAGCAGAACGCTAACCGGCAAGTATTTTGCCTCCATATTGGCTGATGATACCCAGGAACAACCAAAACAGATTGATAATCTTGAAGCTAATCAGGTTGTCGGTGTTGATATGGGGATTACTGATCTGGCTATCACCAGTACCGGCCATAAGACTGGCAATCCTCGCTTTCTGAAAAAAGCACAACGTAACCTGAAAAGAAAACAACAGGCTCTATCTCGCTGCAAGAAAGGCTCAAAAGGTAGGCACAAAGCCCGTTTATTGGTGGCAAAGGCGCATGAGCGTGTAGCCTTTGCCCGTAATGATTTTCAGCATAAGCTATCAAAACAACTCATCGACGAAAACCAAGCGGTGATTGTGGAGACACTGAAAGTTAAAAACATGCTCAAGAACAAGCGTCTTGCTCGTTCTATTGCTGATGCTGGCTGGCACTCACTGATAACCAAACTCGAATACAAGGCAAAGCAGGAAGGTAAACATCTGGTGAAGATAGACCAGTGGTTTGCATCCTCTAAAACTTGCTCAGTCTGCGATTTGAAACAGGAAAAAATGCCATTGAGAATCCGATCATGGGAGTGTAGCTGTGGTGCTATCCATGACCGGGATATTAATGCAGCTCGCAATATCAAGAAGCAAGGCATATTGAAATTAAAGGCGGAAGGACTGTCCGTTTCTGCTGATGGAGGCTTGCGTAAATCCGGCAGACTGTCGGTTGCTGCCTAAGAAATCAGAAGCCTCACCCGATAGGGTGGGGAGCAGTCACTAAACCTGTCTCCTTATTGTGTAAAACCGACATTCACCACCCAACATGACATTTTCCTAATACCTGCTATCTATCAGATAAGCAAATATCAAGAAGCCTTGTTATGCCTCCTATTCAATACCACTCTCAGGTCATGGATCATCTCGGTCTAGTGGCTGGAATGTGCAAAGAGCTGGGCATTGCCGACCATATCGACAGGCGCGCGCCCAAAGTATCTGACGAATGGAACATCTCCCACGGTGAGGCCGTTGTCGCGATGATTATCAATGGCCTCGGCTTTACGGGGCAGTCTCTCCACATGTTCCCTCAGTTCTTCTCCAATAAACCCCTCGATAAACTGATCAGAGAGGGGATTGAGCCCGAACACATAAACGACAAAGTTCTTGGAAGAACACTGGATGAACTGTTTGAACTGGGTGTCAGTAAAGTCTATTTTGAGCTGGCTATCAAGGTGGCTACGCATCTCAAATTGCCATGTGATGCACTCAACCTTGATGGCACAGGATTTCACGTCGATGGCCGTTATAACAGCGAGGAGGAAGTAAGTGACGAGGACCTCAATTGCATCAGGCTTTGCAAGGGCTACAGCCGAGATCATCGTCCTGACCTGAACCAGGCCATATTGCTCCTGCTGACCGAAAACCGGGCAGGCATTCCGATGTTTATGAAAGCAGCCAGCGGTAATGTGACGGACAAGACCAGTTTCAAACAAGTGGTTTCTGAGCATATAAAGAGCTTCAAGGCGGCACTGAATGCCCGTTACTTCATCGGTGATGCTGCATTGTATGTGGCTGAAACCGTTCAGGAACTGAGTCAGCAGGATCAGTTGTTTATCTCCAGAGTTCCTCTCAACATTGGTGCAGCCAAAGAACTGGTTCAAAGTGCGCCATTGCGCTCAATGGTTGAGGTTGAAGGGTTTGAGCATTACGAATCTGTAGAGACTCTGTCTGACTATGCAGGTGTCGTACAACGTTGGGTACTGTTTCGAAATAATCAAAGCCAGAAAACAGAACAGAAGACACTGACAAGGCGTATGCAGAAAAAGTCCCTGAAGGAGTTCAAGGAACTTGAGAAATTGGGCAAGAAGCCATTCTGTTGCGAATCGGATGCCATGGAAGCTTTCAAGCTATGGCAAAAACAGTCCGTATACTGCCAGGCTGAACCTGAGATCATCGAGAGTCCCTGCTATAAAACCAAAGGCCGTCCTGCTGATGGGACGGTTCCCGACCACTATGAATATTATGTGACAGGCTCCTGCACGGTTGCTGTACAGACTCGTCGTGATGCAGAAGCATCGTTGGGTTGTTTTGTTCTGGCAACCAACGATACAGATACAGTCCGGCTTGACGCTGGCGAACTACTGAGGACGTATAAATCCCAGCAGCAGGTTGAGAGAGGTTTTCGCTTCCTGAAGAGCCCTGATTTTCTGGTGTCTTCACTGTATCTCAAAAAACCTGAGCGTATTGAGGCCCTGTTAATGGTGATGACACTCTGTCTTATGGTCTATGCTGCAATTCAGCATCGAATCCGCTATGAACTGAAAAGGCAGAGCCGAACGTTCCCGGACATGAAGAAGAAACCAGCCCAGAACCCAACGGGCAGATGGGTTTTCCTGTGCTTTGATGGGATTCATGTGCTGTCGGTTAACGGGACGGAGAAACACATGGTTGGAATATCAGAGAGGCAATCGACGATCATTTTTATTTTGGGCTCAACGTACCAAGAAATTTATTCCTGAATAGGGTGGTGAATGACGGGTAAAAGCTTCCATAACAAAAAAGAGCTCAGACAAAGAGCTCTTTTTTAACAGGAACCGAATAGTTAATTATTCAGTCTCAGCTTCCAGCATACGCTGACCGCTGATGGATATTTTGCGAGGTTTCATGGCTTCGGGAATTTCACGCTCCAGTTCAATATGGAGCAGGCCATTGTCCATCTGGGCACCGGTAACCTTTACATAGTCTGCCAGCTGGAATTTTCTTTCAAAGTTGCGCTCTGCGATGCCCTGGTGCAGATATTGGCGTTCAGTGTCGTCGGTTTGCTTTTTCCCCTGAACCACCAGAACATTTTCACGGCTTTCAATATCCAGTTCGTCTTCTGCAAAACCGGCCACCGCCATAGTGATTCGATACTGGTTTTCTGCCAGCAGTTCAATATTGTAAGGAGGGTAGCCACCCTGCTTGCTGTTTTGGTGACTGCTTGCCATGCCCTCCAGCAGATGGGCAACACGGTCGAAACCAATAGCGGAACGGTACAGTGGGCTGAAGTCTACATCGATAGTACGCATCGTCATATCCTCAATTGAGCAATATGTTATTGACAGTGACCTTTCCTCGGGAACAGGTCGTTGGTTAGCGACGATGCTCGTATGAGCCACCGTCGTTATTATTAATAAGGACGATGGTTTTCGCTTTCAACCCTTTGTTTGAAAATTTTTTATTTAAAACTACTGGATATTTCAATATCGCCTATGCTGAGTCGCGCCAACTTGCAAAATCTCTTCTCTTTGCTCTTTACAGCACTGGGGGCAGAGGCTTCCTTCAGGGCATCTCTGCCATTACACCATGAAAGGCAAAAGGTGGGTTTTTGCGAGCGTTTTAATTTAGTCCTGCTGTAAAGAAGCGACGCTCTCTTTATTAACTTAGTGATGATTTAGGTATTTTATGATGAACATTCTGAAACCAGTGACACTGTCATTGCTGGCCTGTTTTTTTGCCTGCTTTTCTGCGATGTACGTGTATGCAATGGATACAATCGACCGTTACACATATTCCTCTAAAGGTAGTGAATGGAACCTGGTTCAATCCAAAAGTACTTTTTATGAAAAGGGAAAGCTGTCATCAATCGTATATTTTATGACGCCACAAAGTGAAGAGTCACCCAGAACCGGCAACAAAAAAACTACTGTCCTTAGTTATTTAAGCGTCGGTTTATGGGACGTTAAAGAACCTACCGATCATTCCGGGCCCGGCCTCTCTGCTCGCAGGCTAATCAATAAGAAGGATGGCAATAGGAAGGATGATAAGAGAGTGACCTATATTTCTGATCGAATACCGAATAACTATGTCTCACTGGATCCAGTCCTGTTCGACCAGATACGTGAATCGCACGCAATTCAGATAGAGCGCATAATGCTTCCTTCAAGTCTGATTCCGATTGAGAATCTTTTTATCTGTCCGTTCCTCCATAACCCCACGATCCTGTCGGATAGCACTATTTCCGGAGCGGCTGCTGGTGCGACTGCTGCTGCCACCATTCGACTGCGCGGTAATGTGACTATTTATCGGTTCTCGAATGATATTAACATCGAATTACCAGTGAACGACGGATTACCAGGAGCGGTAGAAGAAATAACTGTGCCAGCTGAAGCTGAAATAGCAATCAGTCTCGATCAGAGCCGTATCACGCTTGTTGAACTCTCGGTAACAGAAAGCGACGCAGCTGACGCTAACGTAGAGCCTTTTACACTGAGCTACGTAGGGGAAGTAGAACAGGAGGAGAACAGGAATGGAGCACAGCAGGACGCAGGAGCGGGCATAACCACCCTGCCAGAAGCAGGCCGTGTTGAACAACTGTTGCCTATGAGCCTCACGCCGGATAATTTTAAAACAGCGGATTGGTAGGAATAAGGGTAAGAGTCGGCAACCTATACGACAGCGAGTATGTCACTCGAGCTGATAATCCAGCATCGTATCGTTGTCGAACAGGTAACGACCGGAGCAGGCTTTCCCTTGCAGCATAAGGGGTAGCCAGACTTTGTCGTCTTCCCACATCTCTTCGTAGGGAATGGCTTCGTCCGTTTCAGTGGGTGTGCCTTCATAGTCGGAGCTTGCGGTGTGTACGACATCTGTCGTTATCGTAAAAAAGGGTTCGAGGAAGCCGACCTGGTTGATCCGACCCATTACCAGCTTTAGCGGGGCTGTTTCTTTAAGGAGCGGTCTGGGAGAACCTTTCCTGACAGTCATGAATTACTGAGTGTCTCAGCGTACGCATCTGCAATGTTTAGCAACAAATTATAGGTTATATGACTGGAGATAGAACTCAGAAGGCCATATTCGTTATAGGTGCGTGCAAAAGCAAAGCTATATACTGTTGCGATACTAGCTTTCAAAATCGGATTGGGTTCGAACAGATGAATCAGGCCGAAGAAACCGGAGCTTAAGCAGCTGGCTGCAATCTTCGCATTGTCCTTCTGTTGAAATATGTAATGTGTCATTTTGCTGGCCAGATTGTGAACAAGACCACGACACAAAAGCTCTTCTAGTATTGGGCATACAACAATTGGAATATATAAAGGAGTGGGAGGCTGGCTTCTGGTATCAGAGTCTTCTTGCATACCAAGTATGGGTGAAATGGCTATTAAGACAGTGGCTGAACCCAAGAAAAGGGATCTTCCTTGCTTGAAACCAGCCCAGACTGCATGAGCAGAATCTGCTATGAAATTTGATATTCCGCTAGAAGTAGAGACGCCCCGGCTTTTCCAGCTACTTTTTAAGAACTGACTTTTGTTTTCATCATTCTGGCTACCTGGCATGAATGAAGCGTGAGGAGGCTGTGTACCTGTTGAAATCATTCCTTTGCTCCTTTGTTTTCCTGACTTACGGTGCAGAGAGTTAACAAACTTTTGGACAGTGTTAAATGGTTTTTTATTCGTCTGATAACCGATTTGTCAGTGATGCTTACGAGCCAGGTATCACGGGTCCTGGGTGAGTAGACCTGCTCAGTCACCTGAGCAGGCCCCTCCTCAGAACCGGACGTGCGGAATTACCGCATCCGGCTCCCGATAGACCAGTGTCCCCACACATATTCAGCGAGACTGGAACATTGACACAGTTTTCCATTTCTCCGGATAACCAAGTGCTTTGAGGATTTTGCTCAACTTCTCCCAATTCAAGTATCGCTTTCCACCTTGGCGGTTAAGCCATTTAAGGATGATGCGCTTACCTTGCTCTATGAATTGCTTGACCCGTCTACGATTATCAGAGATGCCGTGGTAGTTAATCCACCCCTTTATCACTCTAATCGCAGTCTTCAGTGTTTGCACACGGTCAGAACTCAGGTTCTTCCAGAGGAAGCCCCTCAACCCCTTGAGTTTGGCTGCGAAACGGTCTTTGCGGCTGGTAAACTTCAGTCGCCAGTAGCCTTTTCGCGATTTACCCCAATAGCAGGTAAACCCAAGGAAGTTGAACGTCGGCAGGCGTTTCCCTGATCGGTCTGCCCTTAAAGCCGCCACATGTCCCGCAGGTATTATCTGCGATTTGTCCTTGTGCAGCTTCAGGCCAAACTTCTCTAATCGCTTAGGTAAGACTTTGTAGAAGCGTTCTGCTTCGCTTTGCACCTCGAAGGTGAATACCATGTCGTCAGCGTATCTCACCATTTCTGCCCGTCCCCTGATGTGTGAATGACTTACCTTGGTAAACCATTCATCAATCACATAGTGCAGGTAGATATTGGCAAGGACAGGTGACAGGATTGAACCTTGTGGGCAGCCTTCCCGATTTATGGATACTTGTTTGTGTTCCATCACGGGCGCAGTAATCAGAACTTCGATGAGCCTGAGAAAGCGCCGGTCTGATATCTTGGCTCGCAATATCTTCATCAATTCCTTGTGGGGAATAGTATTGAAGTATTTGCGGATATCAATCTCCACAACAGTCCCATTCCAGTTACGGTAGGTAGACTGCTGTAAAGCCCTCAAAGCATCGTGACAGTTCAAGCCGGGTCTGAAACCGTATGAGCATGGCAGAAACAGTGGCTCGTATATCTTGTTGAGGATTTGGCTGACTGCAAGCTGCACCAGCTTGTCCTCAATGCAGGATATGGCCAGAGGTCGTTTACTGCCGTCCTCTTTTGGGATTTCAGTGATCCTTGCTGGCTTGGGTTTGTAGGTGCCACGGCGGATACGCTGGAGAAGATCATTAATGTTCTCGTCCAGCTTTTCGCCATAAGCAGCCTTTGTCACACGGTCAATACCTACGGCCTTGTTCCCGTCCAGCCGAAAGAATTGTCCCTTCAGCATGTTGACATTCAGCAAGTGCCCAAGATTATTGAACACCATTTGTCTGTCGTATGCTGACTTCTCGCCTATGCGCTCAAGTTTCGTTAACCATGATTGTCCGTCGTTGCTGAGTACGGTCATTGTTTCGCTCTCACGCTCGATCTATCTGCCAGCCCTTCGCTCCACGGTCATTACTCGCTTCATCACTACTATGGCTGACTCCGACTTCCATAAGGTCATTTGCAAAGCCTCGTGTTTTGCACTTGCGCTTCGCATACTCAATCCGTCGAGAACCCTATGGATCTCCTGGGTTCAGTCGTGTATCTCTATAAACTCGCCGACGCCTGCGACTCCGGTGGGTAGTGTCGTTCGGATTTCCCAGTTTAACCTCGCACAACACTCTTTGGCCTGCTACAAATCCAAGAGTATCGGCACCCACAATCAGAGGGATTTCGGAGCTATCACGTTCACCATTCGGTTTCGGCTCGAATATTTCGCTGTCTACGCTTCGTCACTATTGTTACCGCCAGCAACGCAAGACTCGCTATACGGTGGAGCTGGTTCTCCTTCCGTAGCGGGACTTTCACCCGCAAGATACACGCTGCTTATCCCAGCGCACTGGAAGAACCCTCGAAAATGACAAACCCCTTGATAATAAAAAATCCATTAAACCTTTAGTATTAAGGGGCGCAGCATTCAATAAATTACCGGGCTTTTGGCTTTTGGCTTTTGGCGGTTGGCTGTTGGCTGTTGGCTATTAGCTGCTCATACAGCCAACCGCCAAAAGCCAACAGCGGTATATATTATGTTCTGCTGCTTCCCTAAGGGATAAGGCGCACCTCAAAGATTTACTCGAGCTGATAACCCAGCATCGTATCGTTGTCGAACAGGTAACGACCGGAGCAGGCTTTCCCTTGCAGCATAAGGGGTAGCCAGACTTTATCGTCTTCCCACATCTCTTTGTAGGGAATGGCTTCCAGATCGAACCAGAGTGGAATGGCTTCGTCCGTTTCAGTGGGTGTGCCTTCATAGTCGGAAGCTGTGAACAGGTGGACATGGAGCGAGTAACCGTCCACAAACTGAAACCGGCACTCTCCCCGATGCTGCATATTCAATGGGGTAATGCACAGTTCTTCCTGAACTTCCCTGACCGCGCATTCCAGCATGGTTTCTCCGGGCTCCTGACGCCCGCCCGGACCGTTTATTTTGCCGGCACCCAGCCCGCGTTTTTTTCGTATCAGCAGGATTTTTTTGTTCTTGATCACGAATGTCAGGGTGGCCGGGTCTTTTGCCTGCCAGGCAGACCAGTCGATATCGGCCAGGGATAGGGGAGTTTTGAGAGGGGTTATCATTGGCTCACACACTACTATTTACCAACCAGCTTCCTGATGCCGTTCACGTACTTGGAGTGGCGGGAAGGACGTAAGGGGCAGGTGCTTATCAGGCTGGACAGTTCTTCCTCATAAGCTTCGTCGGCCTTGAGTTCCAGCAGGTAATAAACACCAAGGGACTGGGGTTTAGTGATGTTCAACCGGTTGCTGTAACGCTGGTCAAACACTTCGATCTCACTGTCTATAGTAGCCCTGATTTTCTGGCAGGCGGAAATAAAATATTCCCTTTCGTAGCGGCAAATAAGAATCGGCATCACACCATTGCCCATGCTGACTTGCCCTTCATGGGGAAGTTGCTCGTAACAGTTGTCCAGAGCTTCACGCCAGTTGAACGGTGCCCGGGTAAAGTCCAGGGGAGCCTTATAGGTGATTTTCTTCCCCTTTCCAGACCGCCTTAATTTGAATTCAAGCTTTGCGGAGCTGGCGTCTGCAATATCGCCGTACCATCTCAGGCGCACTTTTTTACGCTCGCTGATACCGTTCAGGTTTTCTTCATAACGGGCCAGACCGCAGCTGTCCAGATACAAACTGTTGATAACACGTTTATCGTACTGCTCTGAAAACAGCAATGGATGACGTTTCAGCCATAGCCGCAGCTGTTGCATCTTGATCACCGGAACCGGGATTTTTACCTCAAATCGTAGTGCGTCCATTATTTGGGTTTGTCCGATTTCATAATGCCTTTATAAAGCGCTCTAACGTTAACGTCTTCGGCTGTGACTTCGGAGCCATCAATGGTTAAAACGCTGCCTTTTTCGACCAGTGTTTTCTCGATGCAGCTGACAGGTGTACAGCGGATGTCGTTTGCATGAAGGGTGGCAGGGCCAAAGATATTTTTCTTGATATAACTCATTAATGAGTATTCGCGAATATTATCAAAGGTGCCTCTGTTGATGGTCACTCTGGAGCGGTCTTTGGAAGCAACGGCTATGTTGCTGTTCTGAACCCGGCTGTCTTCCAGTACCAGATGACTGTTTTCTCCTGCTGAAACCGCTTTGTCGCGAATCCCGTCAAACAGGCTGTGTCGTACAATCACGCTTGAGCCGCTGGTATCCAGTCCATCGCCTCCGGAAACAAAGCCAATATTCAAAAACTGACTGTTGTTGATTTCACCGGTGCAGAAGTCGCAGTCAAATCCATCGGATAAGGCATTCTTTACCGACAGGTGGTTAATGGATACCTTGCTGCTGATGATATTCAGTGCGTCTTCGGAACTGTTATCGGTCACGGTCAGGTGGTTGATTTGCAGATCACCGTTAATGAAATAGGCGGCTCCCCTGGGTTGCCAGAATCCGAGTTTCGGGCTTCTGGCATGGGAAATACGCAGGTGGTTGACCCGGCTGTTTTTGGTGGATTCCGTGCCAAATACCGTTAGTCCAGACCAGCTTTCGCTGCGAGCCTGCTTGGTAAAGACCACGGGTTTATTATCGGTGCCGTGGGTAAACAGCTCACCGAAGACCATCAAACCGGCGTTTTCAGAAAACTCAAGACGGGTTCCGGGTTGAATGTGAACCTGCCAGTTATCCGGAGTCACCAGGTAGTCATCGATTTTCCAGGTGCCAGACTGAATTTCCCACTGGTCGTGGCTTCGCTTGATGAACGGATATTGAGTCGCTTTACTGGTTGCCTGAGGTCTGGGAATAAAGGTGTTTGCGGTTCGATCCTTCTGCAAACTGTGGGTTGTGGCTTTTTTCCCTTCAAAGGCACTGTCAAAGGCAATCTTCTCCACTTTGCCGGGCAGAGCGACGGTCATGCTGCTGTTGGGAGGAAGCAGTCTTGGCAGCTCAATATTTAAAGGGGTCAGAAGGGTTTTGCTGCCGTCTTTATTGAGTTGCTGTATCTCCTTTATGGTCAGCACCTTATTCTGGGAATTCGTGACCGAGAGAGCGGAGCCTGAAGGGGTCGACAGAAATGAGGTCATCAACTCCCAGGAGCGCCGGGCGGACATAGTGTGCATTTGCAGATGGATGTGCTCACCCAGTTCCCTGATGTCTGAGCAGGGTGGGGTTTGGTAATCACTACCAATGCAGCCAGCCTGCCTTTTCATGATGTCGAAGTCATACCGGCCAAGAAGGGGAACGCTTGAATACAGCATTTTATTGTAGGTGTCCTGCTCTTTTTCCAGAGCCTCGATTAACTCTCCGGAATTGATCAGCTGCTTCAGGTGACTCATAGCCTGTTCATAGCTTTCGGCTACCTGGGGGTCATCGAGCATTTTGCGACTGATGAGAGAATAATGAGTCGGGGGCTTCATCAGCCAGGTGTGGCGGGCGGGGGAGACCAAAACGTCGCTTTGAATAGGTTCGAGTTTGGCTGTGTGGGGGTTGTAGTACCAGCGCCAGTTATTCCAGGTCAGGGCATGCCAGGCTCCCCAGATATCGACGGTGGCCAGATACTGACCGATCCTTTTGGTATCAAAGACGTCGCTGGCGGAGCGTTTGCCATCAATAAAGTCGCTAATTAACGTCAGGGCAATTTGCCGTTGCATGGCCAGGGCTTCTTTGCCCATCACGGTTTTTTTCTGAATGACTCTGGCTTTTAATTCCCGGTGTCTCTCGCCCTGAGAATTGACTTGTTCGTCCGTGAGGTCCAGCCGCACCACAAAACCTTCGGTGCGGTTACTGGTGGCCAGCAGGTCCTGACCAAAAGCCTGTTCCAGCAGCATCACTCCCCAGTCATCGCCGTTAACGATCACATTCACCGGGTAATTCTGGGGGGCAATGATGTCAAAACCGGCGGTGATCATGCTTTGGCGAAACAGCTCAGGCCCCTGGTGGGAACGAACGTTGGAACTGATCAGGGCGAACCGGGAGGTTGAAAACAGTGCTTTTTTCTTTTTGATTTCAACCCGCAGTGACCAGCGATCTTCTCCGGAGACATGATCAAGCAGGTCTCCCTGCAAGCGTATTTTGGCGTTATATCGGGTCTTGTCATCGTAGAGCACGGCTTTGGCGAACTGACGTGTTTCGGGAATAAGACCCTCGGCGAGGGCAGTCTGGCGATCGCTCACCAGCTTTTGCCACTCTTTGTATTTAATATCGAGCCTCAGGGTGGGTATATCTCGCTCCGCTGACAGCAGTTTGCCGGGAACGGCCTTGAGATCACTGAGGATTTGCATCGCTTCATCACTACTGTTGGTATGAAGCATGCGATAGCCGCCCTGAATCAACAGTGTTTTTATTCGCTCAACGGAAGGCATTAATATCAGGGCAATACAGATAATGCCTGCCAGGATAAGCTGTACTTCTCGTTTAGAGACAAGATGAGCCTGACGATCCAAGCGAAGCTTCATGGTTATAATCCCGAGATATCATTTTGTTCCAGAATAGAAATGTTGGCCTGATCAAATTTGTTATTTAACTGGAATACGATGGAGTCTAACTCTTCAGCGGTGTGAATGTTGATAAAGAACAGTGCGTCAACTTTAGAATCGGAATAATCAAACCGGCTCAGATCTACTCTGACAGTGTATTCGGTGAGTACGTTTTTCAGGTCAGTGAGAATGGTGTCTTTAGCCGCATTCTCGGTAACGGTGTAACTGATGGAGAGAAACAGTCCGTTTTCCTGAAAAGATTTCGCCATTCTTTTTTTGGAAACAGCCATTAGAATCAGGATGACGACGCAGGCAATGATGGCCGCAAAAGTTTGTCCCGCCCCCAGGGCAATAGCCAGGCCAATATTAAGAAACAGATAGATCAATTCTTCCGGTTCTTTAATGGGAGTCCGAAAGCGGACAATAGACAGGGCACCTACCAGACCAAGGGCCAGGGCCAGTGAGGCTTTGACCACGGTGATAATTAATATTACCGAGAGCATTAAAATGGGAAACAGTCTTGAGAAGTCTTTCCTATTACCAAATGCGGTGGAAAATTTCCGGAAATGAATACCAATCAGGCTTGCCAGAATGTAGCCGATAAGCAGGTTCAGGAGTAAAGAAGCCAGACCTACGCTGGCATACGGGAAAAAGGTTGAACGAATATCCTGAGGCAGGAAATTAACCAGTAGGGGGTCAACGGATTCAATCATGATTTGATCTTCCTTATCAAATTAGATTATTTTTTATTCTATTAAAAAACATTCTGTCTCTTATTACCAGATCGACAGGATAACAACCACCCCCGCCCTTTATTAGAACCTCTCGGCACCTTGCCTCAGAGCTTAATAAAGAAATTGCACGAACCGTAAATTCTCAGTCTTGCCTTTTAAAGATCTTCCAGATTGATCAGGGTCAGAATATTTGATGCAAAAGCACCGGTGTCAATGAAGAAAGAGTTACCCAGCTGCTGTGGACGCTCTACAATCGTATGCCCACAGATAATGCTATCGACTCCGGAAACGGTTGAAGTGTCCCTGTCGCTGACTTTCTGCCGTGACCACATCATGTGTCTTCTCAGCTCATCGTCTTTGGCAATGTCGTCCGGACTCCAGTAAGGCAGAGGGTATTCTGCATGGCATATTGCAACGAGTTTGCCGGAAGGCGTGGTGACAGAAATGAGTTCGGGCAGGGTATCTACCAAGTCGGCATAGTGGCGCATTTTTTCGGTAGATACCATCAGATGCCAGCGCCCGCCGTTCAGAATCCAGTCGGCAGTGATAGCGGCTGAAGACAGGTTACGAGCCACCAGGCGCAGCGTATCTTCATGGTTGCCGCAGACGGGATGAAACCAGGGTTCGTTGATCAGGCCAAGGCATTGTGCAGACTCAGGACCCCGGTCAATCAGGTCGCCTACGCTGAAACAGCGGTCTGTGGCGAAGTTGAACGCTACTTTATCCAGCTCTTCGAACAGCAGGTCGTACATGCCGTGCAGATCACCAATGGCAAAGTCTCTGCCCTGGTGGTTGGCTGAAAAATTCTGATGAAACATAGTAAAGCCTCCGGCACTTTCCCTGCGATTGAGGATGTTAAACGATTATTTTGTTATGGACGCAACGCCTGTTACCGGGTCAATGGTCACTATACCTTTGAGTGGCTGGTGAAGAATTCGATCTACCTGTTGCTGTTGGCTGAGTTCGCGGAATGACACAGGAACCTGCAGGCTTAACTGGCCGTTTTTGCGCATCTTCTGTTCTTTGTCGATCACGTCAAGAAACAACGGCAGGGCTTTCACTACCGTGTCGGCCAGCCCGGCTTCTACAACAGCATTGGCAAACAGTGCCGGAGCATAAGTAGGGGCCGGTGTCCGGGTATTAGTGAACTGATACTGGCTGTAAGCCACCCAGCGTTTCTGGTTTGCCGGGGAGAGTTGCCCGAAAGCCTGATAAAGCTGTTTTCCTTGTTCCGGTGAAAACAGTCGTAAAGAGGCAGCAAGGGAAGCCAGTGCCAGCTGTTCGTCGGTATTCCGGGTGTGTTTTTCCAATTGCAGCCATTCAGCACGCTTTGCCAGATAAGCCCGTATCGGGTTGAAGGCTTTTTCACCTGAGCCGAGCTGATCCAGCACCGTTTTTACGGCTGTCATGGCGTTGTAGGTGTTCTGGGTCAGATACAGTGAGCCTTTAGGAGCAAGGTGTCCACGGAATCCGGCGATGTTGATCACCCAGTGATAGTACCAGAACCTGAGTTCGTCTCTGGAAACTGAGCCGTTGGCCAGTCCACGGTCAATATGCTTATACATCGCCAGCGACCCCTCGTTATACATCATGTGACGCAGGTGGCTGTCGGGCATAAAGGCTACTTCAAACAGATGATTGCCGGTGTCGAAGCGTTTGTTGAACGCCCGGGCCAGAGGGTAGATTTTACCAGCTTCCGGTGCAGTGGCTGCCAGAAACTTTACGCTGCCTGTTGGAATTTTAAGGTCCGGAATCAGCCGGGCTTTTTGAATGGCTTCCGGCGACAGGGTAACGGCAGAGATGATAGCTGCTGCTGCCAGCCCTTCATAATGGTAGTCATCCATGGGGCGGATAGCGGCTGACAGTTGCCTGAAACTCTCGAACGAGAGAGCTTCAGGTTTTTCAGCTTTTTCCTCATTCAAAGCCTTTATATCTTTCTGTGGCGCGATAAATTTCTCAAAGTCCTCTTTAGTACCTGATCGTAGTCGTTGCAGGTTATAAAGCCGTGACAGGGCTCTTGGAACTTCTTTGTGAATCCCCTTGACTTTGTAGCGATCCATTTCCGGAGTGGCCTGCGGGTTGTCCATCACCCAGCTCAGCTGCCTGATCTGAGCGTCAGAGATCACCAGCTCGTGACCATAAGTGGCTTTGATGTAGTTCTTCAGGGTCGTGATATGATCCTTAGCCAGAACGTTTTCGGTAACCATCATCATGGGAAAGAGTATTCGGGCCAGGGATTTCATGGTTGCTCCTCATGGTTGCTCCTCATGGTTCATTCAGAGTGCTGAGGTGATTGCCTCAATTTGCCGCTTAAGCATAGCAATTGATCGTTTGAGGCTTATCAAACTTATGCTTAGGATGATAATCTGATGAATCTTCAACCAGATATTTAATTAAGGGCAGGGGGGAGAGCGATGGAAAATCAACCTGAAGCGATTACCACGTTGTTTGACCAGCAGGCTGATAATTATCAGCAATGCTACATCGATGGCATGTTGGCACACTTCGCCCCGGACGCTGAATTGCTGTTCTGGAGCAGTGAACATGTCAGCTGCACTACTCAAAGTGGCCTCAGGGTCTGGTATGAATCCCTGTTTAATCAGTTTGAAATCCTGTCTGTTCAATATCGGGTGGAGTCGTTCTGGGAGTCAGGCGAGGTGATAGGCTGTTGCAGTATCTGGCAGTTTGAAACCAGAATGAAGTCGGAGGGTTCTGCCACGGAATTGCAGTCGCTGAGAGCGACTCATATTCTCAGAAAGCTTGGCAATGAATGGAAAATCGTTCATTTACATGCCTCGCCTCAATAATATCAGTCAAAAGAGTCCGCTTCTTTTTATTACAACCGGCTTTTATTTTTGCCGACAATTTATCCTCTCTGCAACGATGTACTAGTCTGTGTTATTCAACTAGCAGGCGGGAGACGGTCTAGGAGCCTGTCCGAGAATAGACTGCCCTACTGCGGCGGCAGTAAATTGGTCTGAAAATTCGCTTTTGTTCGTCAAATAGCTCGCTATTCTCCTCACAAAACCAAATTTTCATCCTCAATTTTCTGCCGTCCTCGCTACGGGCGCTATTCTCGGTCAGGCTCCTAGTGACCCTACAAAAGATGCGTCACTGTACGAATATTCCAGAAGAACAGTACCGGCTGGCCTTTGCTATCTCTCTGGGGGGGATGCTGGAACTCTATGACTTCATGGTTTATGCCATGATGGCGAGTTACATTGCCGAATGTTTTTTTCCTTCCAGTGATTCGATGACTTCTCTGTTGGGAACTTTTGCAACGTTTGCTGTCGGCTACCTGTCACGCCCTCTGGGTGGTATTTTCTTTGGGCATCTCGGTGATCGCTATGGGCGTAAAAATACGTTCACGTTAACCATATTTATTATGGCGCTGACCACCGCTCTGATTGGGTGCATACCGGCGTATAACAGTATTGGTATGCTTGCCCCGGTTCTGCTGGTTTTGTTGCGATTGTTTCAGGGGTTTTCTCTGGGTGGCGAGCTGCCCGGTGCGATGACTTACATGAGTGAAACCACCCCCGGACGCAGTGGGCTGGTTATTGGTATTCTGTTTATGTCGTTAATGCTGGGACTTTCTCTGGCGGCGTTTGTCCATGGTCTGTTGACACTGTTTCTGCCACTGGACGTTATGACGCAATGGGGCTGGCGTGTACCTTTCTGGATCGGAGGCCTGCTGGGAGGGCTTAGTTTCTATATACGACGACGGTTTCATGAATCCGGACTGTTCATGGCACTGAATCTGGTGCGACAGCGTCAGGCGACTCCCCTTCTTGATTTGGTGCGTCACCACAGGCGGGGGTTTGTCTGCGGTTTTTGCATTATCGCTATGTTTGGTTCAGCCACCGCGGTTTTGAGTATCTATATGCCCGGCTATCTGGTGACGTTACACGGCTTTGCCAGTGATCAGGTTGCCTGGCAGGCATCACTGGCGTATATCATGTCTGCCCCGATCTGCCTGCTGATGGGGCTGGCGAATGATCGCTATTCCCATAAACTGCTGCTGTTGCTCTGCGCTGTGCTGATAGTGGGTATCAGCCTGCCTCTTTATCACTACATAAGCTCTGACGGAGCCGAACTCAGCAAAATCATGATGGTGGCAGCTGTTCTTACGGCATTTATAACCGGATTGTTGCCACCGATGCTGGTAAGGCTGTTTCCCACGGAAGTGCGTTATACCGGGGTGGCAATCACTTACAATCTGGGAATCACTTTATTTGGTGGTCTGGCACCGGTTTCAAGCACACTGTTGATCAAGTGGTTTGGTATTACCACGGGCCCGGCAATGTACCTGATAGTCATTTCAATTTTTTCACTGCTGATTGTTTTTGTTGCATGGCCTGATTACTCCATGGCAACGGACAATGGGAATCGTTTGCGTCAATAGCCTTTCATCCAGTAACAGGTTTTGGATTTCCAGTGGTGGCAGTTCATGGAAAGAGTATTACAGGTTGGCTATAACTTCCGGGCTGGAATTAGCAGAAATTGAGAAGGCATTTCATGGTGAAGAGTAATAGCAAAACAGATTTATCCAGAGAGCAGTTGGGATTAATCTTTATAACCTCTATGGGGGGCTTCCTGGAGCTCTATGACTTTATTATCTACGCCCTGATGGCACCATTTATTGCTGACCATTTTTTTCCGGGACACGATCCCTACACTTCACTGCTAACAACCTTTGCGACGTTTTCGATTGGTTATCTTGTCCGACCATTAGGTGGGGTTGTATTTGGGCATCTGGGTGATCGCTTTGGACGAAAACCTATCTTCGTCGCTACGGTTTTAATTATGGCACTGTCGACCTTTCTGATGGGGTGCTTGCCAACGTATTCTCAGGTTGGTATCTGGGCTCCTCTGATGCTGGTGTTTTTGCGGATATTGCAGGGCTTTTCTATTGGGGGAGAAATTCCCGGTGCCATGACTTATCTGAGTGAAACCGTTGAGCATCGTCGTGGATTGGTCATCAGCCTGCTGTTTGCGGCACTGACGAATGGCGTCTTGTTTGGTTCGCTGGTGAATGCCTTAATGCTTTGGTGGCTGCCTGAAGAAAGCATGCAGGAGTGGGGCTGGCGGGTACCTTTCTGGTTGGGAGGTACGTTGGGTATTTGCAGTTACATGATACGCAAACGTTTTCAGGAGTCCGGTCTGTTTTTACAGCTTATCAAGTACAAAGCGCGTTCTGCTGTACCTCTGGTACAGCTACTGCAACTGCATCGGGGTGAGCTACTGTTCGGTGTTTTTCTGATTGCGCCGGGAGCCAGCGCCCTGACGTTGCTGTTTTTGTTTACACCGGGCTATTTGACAAAAATGCTGAATTATCCCGGCAGTGATGTTGCGCTGGCTGGTGGCATAGGTATTTTTATCTCGTCGCTAATGACGATTGTTGCCGGACATCTGGCGGATAAATTGCCTGCTCGCCGTCTTCTGTATGCAGCATACGGTTTTATTGTGCTGTTCTCGGCACCGGTATTTTACTGGTATGTTGCGGGTTTTGATGTGTATTGGATCATGTTGCTCAGCGGCCTGATGGTCGGCAGTCTGACCGCCGCACTGATGACCCTGTCGATTTTGTTTCCAGTCAATGTACGCTATTCCGGCATCGCTTTTTGCTATAACGCCGGTTATGCCCTGTTCGGAGGTTTAACGCCATTGATTGCCATGGCACTGATTGGCTGGAGCAACAACCTTCAGGCTCCGGCCTGGTATCTGATGACAAGCGGTAGCCTGGGATTGCTGGCAGCATGGAAGTTGCCTGTTTTTCTCAAAACTGGCTGACCATTTTTTCAGCAGCTTCTAGACGACAGCCGCCATTGATTACCCAGGCTGGCGCAAGGTCTTCACTGAACCGGGTGAAGAGGTCAATGACCGGGTGTCTCACACTTGCTCAATATGAATGCACTCCATTCTTCAAGGCTGTCCGTTGTATTAGCTGTATAGCCGAACAGTCCAGCCTTAACGGCTCAGTCATCGGGTTCTTCACCACAATCATGCGGGTGTTATCATTCTTGATATACTGTGACGTCCGATACCTTTCCGCCAGCACAGCCTCGTTAAAACCCAAAAAGCTGACCAGCGTCATGAGTATCTGAAATACCCCCCTGATGCGTTTAAACTCCTTTGTGTGCTGCATGTGCAAAAACATGGTTCTATCCCTGTTATCACCTTCGTGGGGATGATCTTATGGAATAACTAAAAGGGGTTGCATAACAGGGGAGTCAGCAGGACTAACGTTAGCAAAATCGTCGTAAACCCTCGCCCAATGCGGGCGGGGATATAAGACGGGAAGGCGCAGAGCCTTCCGCCATCAATCTGGTGTACTCTGGCTATTAACGTAGTCCTTCAGAGTCTCGATAGTTGCACCGCCAGCACTGCAAGCAAAGTAAGACCTTGACCACATTAAGCCTGCTTTGCTCTGAGCAGTAAGGTGGGTATTCAGCATTCGCAACCGTCTTGATGATGTTGATTTGAGATTATTTACCATGACACTGATAGCCAGTTTTGGTGGGTAGGCCACCAACAGGTGTACGTGATCTTTTTCGCCATCCATTTCAAGTAACTGGCATTCCAGTTTTTCACATGCACTCTCGAACGACTCCCGTAACTGCTTGATCCTAAATTCAGCAGTTGAACGCCACTGAGCCATGCCATTAGGAATAGCTTCTCACGGTTCTGAGCAGCGTTTTTTTAAGTCATTAGCCCGATCGAATTAATGGTTGCATCGTAATAACCTGCCCTTTTTTTAAAAATTTTGAGACCGCTTTCGTTAAAATACGACACCATGCGTTAATTGGATTCAACTGCGGTGCGATACTTTTGATTGAATAAAAAAAATCACACAGTTCACTTTGTAATTTCGCAATTTTATACATCCATCGATGCTGGCTTGTCAGCTTTATTTTCTTTTGGTTGCCAGAGTGGGTCAGCTTGCCAATTGAACTCATTAATAAGGGACGGCTGGTAATTGATTCTTTATGGGAGTCCGGATTACTCAATCGAACGTATAGCGTCCACCAGTTGTAAACCAAGGCAACCATTCGGGCCAGCATTCGACATCTTGCCATATCTTTTGTTACATAACCGCCCCAGCCCCATTGGTTTTTGATTTCATCAAAGTTATTTTCACAGTCAGCCCTATTGCGATAATGATTAATGATCGAGACTATATCATTATCAAGAGATGTGACCAGAACCGAATACTCGTAAGCTTTTATATTTTCTGGCTCTTCTATTAATGCTAACGTTTGTTGACGTTCTTTTATTCCTTTTTCCAACATCGGTATTTCATTTTCAGGACGCCGTCTTCGAACAATAATTATGCGTCTTTCTTTTTTCCAACCTGACAGTTTAATTACGGATTCTTTTCCCTCCCAATGGTTGTCGTATTTTACCCATCCTCCGCTACAGTGTGCATTCCCTATGGCTTTCTTAACGTTGTCGTGCTTCTTCATTTTAAAAAGATAATGACAACCAGCATCTTCCAATTCGCTCATTACCCGGTCACTTCCCCAATCACAATCACCACGAACAAATTCAGGCCAGCAGCGTTTTGGAAGTCGATTTAATAGCTCCATTAAACCGGGTAAAGAGTATTTACTTTGACTTTGATTTCCGGGTCTGACTTCAACCTCCAGTATTAATTTAAGATTAGCCATCATATATGAGTGGTAAGTATGAGAGGGTCTCCCTTTCTTATGTGGGTTATAGCCATTAACCGCTCCTTCCTGATGCCCATAAATGGTTTTCACGGTAACATCAACATCCATAATCCATGGAATGGTTAATAACGGATCAAAACAGAGATGGAGGTGTTTTTGCATCCATTCAACGCCTTCATCTTCGTCAATCTTCTTTAAACCACGTCTGGCAGAATCATCGCTGACAATTTTTTTCATCCCGAGCAACTGAGCGTTTACTTTATCACCAATAATTGTTCCGATATGCGCATAGCGTTTATGTCCTGAAAGAATGGAAAGCATTAATGAGCCAATCACATCCACTTTTTGAGGGGCGTTTGGACTTTTATAAGTTAGTGGGCAATCGTTAATCCAGGGTTCAAATCGGTGACCTGTTTTTAAAAACTGTATAAAAAAAGGAAGCTGTCCCATTGGGGTGACCGATGCTTCAGGCTCCCACTGACATGAATTTTACCGTCGAAAGAATCGACTTCGAGTTTGACGGATAAGGGATCTTTTTCCATTTCAGACAACTCACCCTTTGGGGGAGTGGGTTTTGGTGGTCGAACCATCTTCGAGCCCTCAATATTGTTGAGGGTTAGAGTTTAGCGGACTAGCTCACCCTGCGGGCACGCATCCCAGAGTAACTCTTTTAATAAGCTAACCTTGAGCCTTCGTTCTACGATAAGGAGGAAGGCATATCCAGGCCAGAGACCGAACGCACACTGGTGCCCCGTGCCCGGAGTTTAGCGTGGTCGGGAGGCTGGCGACCGCATCACTGATGACGCCTGGCGATCTCGTTCGGAAGACTGCATATGATCGACAGCCCCATACCCAGATATGCCTTCGCTCTGGAGTATAGGTAGGCAGTCATGAAGCACAACCCAAAACCCACTAAAGCACAAAAACGAATATCTGGTCACCTTAAAACCGTCAACCTCTACGCGGCAGGCATTGATATTGGCTCAGAGTTCCACTTTGTTGCTGTCCCTGAAGAGCTGGATGATAAGCCTGTCCGGTCTTTTGCCTGCTTCACTGCTGATCTCGAGATAATGGCCCAGTGGCTTGTATGTATCGGGATTACCACCGTAGTCATGGAGTCCACCGGAATATACTGGATTCCTGCTTTCGAAATGCTTGAAGAGCACGGGCTTGAAGTCAGGCTGGTGAATGCACGCCACGTTAAAAACGTCCCTGGTCGTAAAAGTGACGTACAGGACTGCCAGTGGTTACAACAACTGCATACACATGGCTTGCTTGAAGGTGCTTTTCGTCCTGAAGATCAAGTGTGCGCTCTGCGTGCTTACATGCGCCAGCGTGAAACCCTGATCCGCTATCGAGCGTCGCACATACAGCACATGCAGAAAGCCTTACGCCAAATGAACCTGCTGCTGGATAATGTCGTTTCGGATGTTACCGGCAAAACCGGGATGAGCATCATTCGTTCCATCCTCAGGGGTGAGCGCGATCCTGTAGTATTGGCGAGCCACCGTGATTCCCATTGCAAGCAATCAGAGAAAGTCATTGCTAAATCATTGCATGGACACTATCGGGCAGAGCATTTGTTTGCTCTGAAGCAGGCCGTTGAGCTTTATGATTTTTACGAAAAGGAAATCGAAGCTTGTGATAAGGCACTTGAGAATCAGCTGAGTCAGTTCGATGATCAGGTCGAAAGCGCCTCATTGCCTGCAAAGAGAAAATCAGCCAGCGCCCCCGGCTTTGATGTAAGAGCTCACCTTTAAAGGATGACCGGGGTCGATCTGACAGCGATCGAGGGGATAGAAGAAAATACCGCCCTGAAAGTTATTTCTGAGACAGGGACGGACATGAACCGCTGGCCGACAGAGAAGCACTTTTGTTCCTGGCTGGGGCTGAGTCCCGGAAACAAAATATCCGGGGGAAAGGTGTTAAGCAGTAAGACCAAAAGGATTCCAAACAGGGCTGCTTCAGCTCTGAGGATGGCCGCACTGACACTGGTAAATTCAAAAAGTGCCCTAGGAGCCTATTATCGCCGGATGAGAAGTAAGCTGGGTGCACCCAAAGCGATTACAGCGACTGCACACAAACTTGCACGACTGATTTATAGCATGCTGAAAAATGGATCAGAATATGTTGAGCGAGGTCAGGATTACTACGAGGAGCAGTATCGTGACCGAGTGATTAAAAATATGAAAAAGCGTGCAGAAGAAATGGGGTACAAGCTGGTCAGGGTTGAAACAGCCTCACCAGCTTGACTCTGTGCAAGTGGCGAGACCGGAGGAGTTACTCAGAAGCTCAGGGGTTAACCGCTGAATTTAGGATCAAGCACAATAGGTGAACTTAAGAGTAATTTTGGTTTTACCGAAAAAAAAGAAAGAGATGAAAAACCGGAAAAGAGTAAAGAAAATTATATTCCTAATTCTGAAGGACTGGAAAAGCAAGCGCAAATACAGATAGCCTCACGCACAACTGGATTGTATGAAGAAGGTAACCAATCAAACACTCTTTATCCCAATGGCACTCTCAACCAGGTTCAAGCTCAAATGATAGTTATCATCGGAGACATAAAAAAGTTGGAGACCGACCGGGACGATCAGAACCAAGAGCCGTAAAGAGGCGACCAGAGGCATTTAAAAAGCTCCAGCACTCTAGAGCTAAAGCTTGTCAACTCAATAAATACAAGGGGTGAGGGCTTAAGTCAGTGCCATTGAGGTGGAGGCGACATCTTTGTTGACAAACACCGCAAGCCTTGGTGCATCAATGCTGAGCCCTCAAAAAACTGTCCACAGAATTGAATAAAGTGCTTTTGGAAAGCATTTTATTACTAGAATTCAGGCAGGACAACAACCCAGCCATGCATGGTATTGAAGCGATCCGCTACCACTTTCGCTGCTTCCATACCTGTCTTTTGGTGTCCATAGACGAAAGATGCCGAATAGTATGGGTTTACAGCCAGCATGAGTTTTGGTGGGTGTTGAGGCCATATGGTCTGTTGGGTAATACTATTTATCCCCGGAAAGTATACAACACCTACAATTTTATAATTGGGAATGGCGTTAGGAAAGTTAACTTCATAAACTTCCCGTAAATGGGGAAACCTGATAGCTATAGGATCATTGGGACGAGGGCTGGGAATGGCAAAGCCTTTAAAATGTACAGCGTCAATGAGGTAGATATAACCGTCGTAATACCAGAGACTCATATTAAATATGTTCTTGATGTCCATGACGTATCGGGTAGAGGCAGAAGCGCAGACAGTTGTAGAGATGCCGTAGGAACCTGTATCCCCCCTCACAGCCCCGGACACTAGCCTATCCAGATACCGACCCTGCCTGAGAGGGGCATCCAGGCTAAAACCACTTTCTAAAATCTCCACTGGGTTTCTGAGGTCACCCCGAAAAACATAACCAGAGAAGTAGGAGGGTTTGTGTGTCACAAGCACCCCTTCATTACCCAGGTCAGTGGTCCAGCTGTTAGGCACATAACAGGCACCGGTCACATTCATTGTGTTTTGGAAATTAGCCGGATTATCCAGGCACAACAGGTTATTCCGGGCATAAAGCCCTGCTATAGTCAACATTATGAACCCCTTCCTGTAGCCGCTATTCCTCCTTGAGTAACATTTTCCTGATGCATACACGACATTTGTCATTAATACCGTTTTTTAGAGTGAGTAGATTTGCATGAAAATATCAGTGACTCCTATATTTTAGACGTATGTGACGTTCCTTAAGATAATTCTGGCAATAGCATCCACTCGCTGTTCCTTCTATTCCTTAGCCGCGTTGAATCAATAACCTCAACATCAGGGTTTATCATTCGCGACAGTATTTGTACAAACCTTGCAATGGTTGACTGAACAGACATTAATTTAGATGTGATTTTCAACAATTAAACCACAACCCAGCCATGCATGACATTGAAGCGATCCGCTACCACTTTCGCAGCTTCCGTACCTGTCTTTTGGTGTCCATAGACGAAAGATGCTGAATAATATGGGTTTACAGCCAAGAATAGTTTTGATGGGTAATTAGGCCATGGGCTCAAACCATCATGCCCCGGTGGGTATACAACACCGACAATTTTAAAGTTGGGAATAAAGTGAGGAAAGTTAACTTCATAAATTTCCCGTAAATGGGGAAACCTGATAGCTATAGGATGGTTGGGACGAGGGCTGGGAATGGCAAAGCCTTTAAAATGTACAGCGTCAATGAGGTAGATATAACCACAGAAATACCAGATATTAAAATTATACATGGAAAACTTGTTTGTGACGTATTGGGTAGTGGCAGAAGCGCAGACACTTGTAGAGACGCCGTAGTGATCTGTAATCCCCCCCAAAGCCCCGGACACTACCTGATCCAGATCCCGGCCGTGGCTGACGGCACCTATGCTAAAACCACTTTCTAAAATCACCAGTGGGTCTCTGAGGTCAGCCCGAAAAACATAACCAGAGAAGTAGGAGGGTTTGTGTGTTGCAAGCACCCATTCATTACCCAGGTCAGTGGTCCAGCTGTTGGGCACATAACAGGCACCGGTCACATTCATTGTGTTCTGGAAATTAGCCGGATTATCCAGGCACAGCAGGTTGTCTCGGTCAAAAAGCCCTGCTCTAGTCAACATTATGAACCCCTTCTTGTAGCCGCTATTGCCAGCCCCTTGAGTGGAATTTTCCTGATGTATACACGGCATTTGTCATTAATACCGCCTCTCAGAGGGAGTAGATTTGCATGAAAATATCAGTGACTCCTATATCTTAGGGATAGTCTCCGAGTAGAAGAGGCCGTTACCGACCTCAACCCTCATAGAGCCGGACGTGCGCAACTAACGCATCCGGTTCCTCATAATTATTGGTTCACTGGCTGATAACCTCGGTAATACTGATGATGGATTCTTGGCGGTGCCAAGGGGAAACGTTTCAGGAACAGGTTGAATTTCTCCCATGTGATGTAGCTCTTCTGCGAACATCGACTGAGCCACTTTCGCCATATTATCTTCACTTTATGTTGGATGGTTCCCAGGGATTTGGCGTTGCCTGTAATACCAAAATACGCATAGTGTCCCCGAAGTTTCCGGTTCAATGCAGCGTATTGATCAATCAACGAGTCATGTCTATGTTTACGACAATAGTCGTTGAATGCCTTCAGCGTTCTGGCAATCCGCCCTTTGGCTGTTTTCCGGAATATAACAGTGTTTCCCTTCCGGGATACTCCCCAGAAGTGTGTGAATCCAAGAAAGTCAAAGGTGACCGAATTTCCACAGCGCTTGTTTTCTTTCCGGTGATTAGGCCGAAAGTCCACACACTGCGTTTTCTCCGGATGCAAATTTAACCCGTATCGTTCAAAGCGCTTAGCAAGTGCTTCTTCAAACCGACGACAGTCATCATGATTTTCAAACACCATAACACTGTCATCAGCAAACCGGGTCAGGCTGCACCGCCCTCTCATTCTTGGCAGAACTGTCTGTACAAACCAGTCATCCAATACATAATGCAGATAAATATTGGCTAATAATGGCGAAATCACTCCGCCCTGAGGCGTTCCCTGTACCGGGTAGGAAACCTCCCCGGATTCAAGAATACCTGCCTTCAACCATTTATCAATCAGCTTTCTTACCACGCCATCAACTACTCGTCTGGCGAGAAACTTCCTCAGCTGTCCATGGTCAATCGTATCGAAATACTTTTGTATATCCACGTCCAGAACCCAGTAAGCCCTGTCTCTCATAATATGGTTACGCAGGCTTTCCAACGCATGATGTGCAGACCGCTGTTTCCGGAAGCCAAATGAACAGTTGTAAAAATCCTGCTCATAGATCGGTTCCAACAGCATAACCACAGCTCTTTGGACAATCTTGTCCTCGAAGGTGGGAATACCCAACGGCCTTTTCTGACCTTTTCCCTTATCTATGTATGTACGTCGTACGGCAGGGGCACGGTATTGGCCAGATTTAATTCGATCCAGCAGATTAAGGAGATTAGACTCCAGCTGTACCGCATATATCTCGGCTGTTTGACCATCTACACCTGTCGCACCATCCTTGCGAGTCAGTTGATACGCCTGCAAAAGCCAGTTGTAATCCATATGGTGATTGAGAGAAGTGAATACCATGGCCGGGTTGTCTCTGGCCAGTATGGCTATCCGTCTCTGTTTCGTTGACACAAACATCAGTTTCTGTGCACCTCATGTGTTTCCCACAGACGGGTCAATAACTACGGTGCCCCCTTTCCTCGTCCGGGTCCTCCTGAGCGGAGTTCCCCGTTGTCATCAGTACTATGGGACACTAAGACTTCCAGTACCTACTACCCGGTCACTTATGAATTCGCTTCCGGACTCCTGAGAGTTGCTTCATATTCGCTCCGCCGGGTCTGAAGCATAACCTGACGACCGGGTTCTTTTCAGCCATAGAACCAATGGCTGTCTTACTCAGGTCAATACTGGACCTCGCAGGTTCCTGAGAAATCCATCCTGTACCTATGCCCTAGCCTCGGATCCCGGTCGGGCTGGATTTGCCTCACCTTACCGGCAGTCCAGTGCTGACTCCATCTTCCAGAGAATGAAGCCCACCAACGATGCAATTATTTCGAGACTCAATCCCACGGCTTTAGTACCCGCTGTATACGCTTCACAGCCAGCGTTACCACTGACTATGCAATACTCGCTTCCGGCTGATGGTTAGTCTTTACCGGGCAGGAGTCGAACCTGCTGGATTTCAACGAATGATTTCAACTCATGGAGCCTCCCACATTCTCAGGCTTAGCCTGTCGCAACCGAAATAACTTCCAGATTTCATCCAGTGGCAGGAATAGCTCTATAGTTCCATTTTGGTAGAAACTTATCGAACTGAATGGTCATGTTTTTCTTGAAATCAGCCGCATACTTCCGGCCAGTCTCGAAGACTTTGTCGATAATCCTGACTGTCACTGCAAGACCTGTGGTTGTCTCTGTTTTGCTCATGTAGTGTGCTGCTGTTTCGATGCTTTCCAGTGATACCCCCTTACAGGCATGCGTCACATGGGGAAATAAGCGATGCTCTATTGGGTTGTATTTGGAACAGTATGGTGGATAGTGCGCTATCCGTATTGCCAAACCCAGGCGATTTGACAGTGCTTGTAAATCTTCCTTGAAAATATACGTCAACGCACTATTACTGCCTCCGCCATCACATAAAATGAGCAACTCGTTATGATTTGGATAGTCTCGTCGACCCTGCTCATGCCACCAGAGTTCAATGCTTTCGCATGCAAATTCAGTCGTATCATGGCTGGCGTTAAGATGCAGGGACGCAGTGTTTTTGCTCAGGTCGTAAATTCCATGAGGAATGACCTTGCCATCGCTGGCACTGGGGAAATCATGGTCATTAACGATAACCGGTTCTGCAGAATCAACAATGCCTTCACGATAAAAATTACCCAGCAATTCTTTCTTTTTGGTGTCGATACTGATCACTGGTTTGCCCGCATCAAGATACTCTTTTCGCAAATGGGCAATTTTTTCAAATTGAGCATTGCGATCGGCATTTTGACCCATGGTTTGTTTTTTCTGTGGTTTACGACGACGGTAGCCACTCTCATGAAGCAGGCGGGAAACGATGTTTTTACTGGCAGGAGTTCCAAGTTCCTTGAGTTTTCTGGATATCTTGCGACGGGAAAGGTTAGTCCATTTCAAGCCCTGTCGTACCGGGTCTCCCGCAGTGTGGTTATGTAAAACCAAGTGAAAGTTATCAACGACCTTGGGATTTTTCTCGATCAGTGTTTTTCGTCCACCCCTTTTTTTCTCTGCCGGACAGAGTTCAGTTGTTCTTCTGATTTGAGTTCAGTAATGCCACGGTTAATGGTTTTTGGATCACAGTTTAATAACTTAGATATGAATGCAATGCCGCCATGCCCAAGCTTAACAGCCTCGACAGCAGCGTAACGCCTGCGATCACGCTCATTGAGGGTATTGTAGAAACGGATCATCTGAATGGCGACGGCTGGAGAATAATGGCTCAAGATAACTTCCTGCACTTGTTACTGCTGAGGCTATTATCCCTAATCTACGGCCTCAGGGGAAATCCGGAAGTTATTCTGGGACTATTCCTTAGGGGCGCAGCATTCAATAACTTACCGGGCTTTTGGCTATTAGCTGCTCATACAGCCAACCGCCAAAAGCCAACAGCGGTATATTATGTTCTGCTGCTTCCCTTAGATGTATGTGACGTTCCTTAAGATATTCGCGACAGTATTTGTACAAACCTTGCAATGGTTGACTGAACAGATATTAATTTAGATGTGATTTTCAACAATTAAACCACAACCCAGCCATGCATGACATTGAAGCGATCCGCTACCACTTTCGCAGCTTCCATACCTGTCTTCTGGTGCCCATAGACGAAAGATGCCGAATAATATGGATTTACAGCCAGGGATAGTTTTGATGGGTAATCAGGCCATGGGCCCAAACCATGCCCCGGTAGGTATACAATACCGACAATTTTAAAATTGGGGATTAAGTGAGGAAAGTTAACTTCATAAATTTCCCGTAAATGGGGAAATCTGATCGCTATAGGGTTATCGGGGCGCGGGCTGGGAATGGCAAAGCCTTTAAAATGTACAGCGTCGATAAGGTAGATATAACCGTCAAAAGCCACGAAATGCACGTTATAGAAAAAATAATTGCCCGTAGCGTATCTGGTCGTGGCAGAAATACAAATACTTGTAGAGACACCGTAGTGACCCGTATATCCCCCCCTCATAGCCCCGGACATTACCCGATCCAGATCTCGCCCCCGGATGACAGGGGCAGCTATGTTAAAACCACTTTCTAAAATCTCTGTTGGTCTTCTAAGGTCACCCCGAAAAACATAACCAGAGAAGTAGGAGGGTTTGTGTGTCACAAGCACCCCTTCATTACCCAGGTCAGTGGCCCAGTTGCTAGGCACATAACAGGCACCGGTAACATTCATTGTGTTCTGGAAATTAGAAGGATTATCCAGGCACAGCAGGTTGTTTCGGTCAAAAAGCCTTGATTCAGTCAACATTGTGAACTCCTTCCTATGACCGTTATTCCTCTCTTGAGTGACATTTTTCTGATGCATACACGGTATTTGTCATTAATACCGTTTCTCAGAGTGAGTAGATTTGCATGAAAATATCAGTGACTTATGTATCTTAGACGTATGTGACGTTCCTTAAGATAATTCTGGCAATAGCATCTACTCGCTGTTCCTGCTATTCCTGAGCTGCATTGACTGCATTAATCGCGGCATCAACAATGTTTTGATAACCCGTACAGCGGCAAAGGTTTCCGGCATGCTCCTGGCGAATAGTGCCAGTCAGCCCGTGTTCCCTCAGGGCTTCAAGCAGTGACTGTCGTGTATCCACAAGCAGCTCTGTGGGCTTTCCATTAAGCTGACAGCAAATCATCTGCTTCATAGTGAACCTCCGGTTCTGACAATGGCTTCCGTAACAACCCGGCGAGCCAGAGTTCTGATGATATGCTCACGAAAATCTTTGGCGGCACGCCAGGAATTTCTGGGGCTTAAATCTTTTAGTACAAGACTGGCAATATCTTCAATCAGGGTATGGTCACATAGGTTTGCCGGGAAGCGAAGGAGCCCGGATCAAAAGGTGTCACATCAGTATCCTGGACAGATACCACATGCACAGCAGAAAATGGAACCCCCAGCTGTCCAGCCGTTGTTCAGAGTACCCAATGCTCATAATCAGCTCCTGTTCCAGTAGCGAAAACAACGATTCAGGGTTTCTCTCGGGATAAATTCGCCATCACCCGCCAGCCCTTTGAACACACCATTGCGTACAATGATCTTGCCCCTGGACAGGGTCATCACCGGGTAACCCTGCAAGGTCATACCTTCGAAGGGGCAATAGTCGGAGCGACTGTGCATCTGGCTCTGGCTCAGGGTCACTTCACAGTCAGGGTCAATAATGACCAGGTCGGCGTCAGAACCTTCAGCGATGACCCCTTTGCGCGGGTAAAGGCCAAACAGCTGAGCCGGTTTGGTGCTGACCAGATCGACGAAGTGGTTGATGGACAGCCGACCTTTCATCACTCCCTCAGAGAACATCAGTGGTATCCGGTTCTCAACACCGGGCATACCGTTGGGACAATATTGAAAACCGTCACGGCCAGCCCGTTTCTGTTCCATGGTAAAAGCGCAGTGGTCGGTGGCAACGGTGCTGATGGTGCCATCCTGCAACCCATGCCATAACTGTTTGAGGTGGTCGCTGTCCCGCAGGGGCGGGCTCATGATGTACTTTAACCCCTGATCCGCAGGGAAATCGCCGGAGCAGGTTTCATTGTAACGATTGATATCCAGTTGCAGGTATTGTGGGCAGGTTTCTGCAAAGACAGGCTGCCCACGCTGGTGTGCCTGACGGATATATTCAAGGCCAATACCATTGGACAGGTGCACGATATAGACAGGGGCATCGCCAGCCAGCACCGCCAGATTAATCATACGACCAACAGCTTCTGCCTCGCACTCCGGAGGGCGGCTGAGCGCATGATAGATAGGGTCTTTTAAACCTCTTGCCAGCATTCTGTTTTTCAGGAAACGGATGGCTCCGTCGTTTTCAGGATGCACACAGGTCAGGGCGTTTAACTGGTTTAACCGGGACAGGGCGGCCAGTACTTCAGTGTCGTCTAACTTAAAGCCGTAAGTCAGGTAAAGTTTAAAGCTGGATATACCCTCATCCAGCACCATGGATTCCATTTCATCCAGAATACTGTCGTCAATATGCTGGATTGTGCCGTGAAAACTGTAATCAATCACCGCACTGTCGCAGGCGTACTCATGGTAGCGTTCCAGCTGGTGATGCAGGGAGCAGCCTGCAGGACCAAAGCCCATATGGTCAATGATGGTGGTTGTTCCCCCGCAGGCCGCGGAGACGGTGCCGCTGTAAAAATCATCGCAGCTTTGGGCAATGCCAACGTCAATATTGAAGTGGGTATGAACATCCACCCCACCGGGGATAATGTATTTGCCGCTGGCGTCTATCACTTCGACGGGGCTGGAGGCAGACAAGTTAACATCCGCAGAGTGAATGTCGGGCTCTATCCGTTCAATAAGACCGTTATTGATGAAAACATCGGACTGTTCACTGGCATCGGCATTAACCAGTGTGGCGTTTTTAATAAGAACGGACATGATCTTTACCTTGTCTGGTTACCTTACCGGTAACCACTGGCGAGTGATGGTTACGGGTAAGGCAACCAGAACTCCTGGGGAGTTCCGGTTGCTGTATGGTTTACGTGTTGTCAGGTGTCTTTTCCTTATTCTCTGCTATGCTCAAGCTCCCTACAACAAACAAGAAAGGTATGCAGTATGAGCCTTGAGGCAAGAGTCCTAGAGCTGGAAGAAAACCGTGTCCACTGGGATCAGGTTCTCACTGGAATCGAAGGCACTGTTGCACTGATTCTGAAGGAGCAATTTGATCTGAAAAAAGAGCTTCAGGATCAAAAAAGGGAGAACAATAAACGCTTCAACACAATCGAAGAACTCCTCATCCAGATCGTCAACAATCTCGCCAGCAAGTAACACGCCACCCGCCAACTCGTTCTACCCGACTGCCCCCGGCAGCGGGTGAACTCTGGGTTAAACGAATTACTTCTTCAGGTTATGCAAGTACATGCCCGGAATCACAGCGTACATGGCCGCACACTTCACCAGATGGTCTTTCCAGGTTTTTTCGTTGGGCGCATGAGCTTCAGGTTCCTTGCCCGGACCGAAACCAATAACCGGAATGTTGTAACGACCCATGATGGCTACGCCATTGGTAGAGAAAGTCCACTTATCAACCAGTGGCTTCTCATCAAACAACAGCTCATAGCAGGCTTCAGTCGTTTTTGTTACCAGGTGGTCTTCGTCGATCACCCAGGCGGGGAAGTAGCATTCGGTTTCATACACCAGACCGGTATAGGCTGGACGGTCATAGTTGTACATACTGACTTCTGCTTTAGCTTCCTTAACCGCAGGCAGAGCACGAATTTCTTCCAGCGCACCTTCCCAGGTTTCACCCCATGTCAGACGACGGTCGATGGAGATAGCGCAGCCATCCGCTACGGCACAACGGCTTGGGGAGGAGAAGAAAATTTCAGAGACCGTCAGAGTGCCTTTGCCCAAAAATTCATCATCGCCCAGACGTGTTGACAGTTCCTTGATCTCATTCAGGATCGGACCCATCTTGAAAATAGCGTTATCACCACGCTCAGGCGCGGAGCCGTGACAGCTTACGCCGCTGACTTCGACACGGATTTCCATACGGCCACGCTGACCACGGTAGATATTGCAGTCGGTAGGCTCGGTACTCACCACAAACTCTGGCTTCAGGCCAGACTCGTTAATAATGTACTGCCAGCATAAACCGTCGCAGTCTTCTTCCTGAACGGTACCGGTAACCACCAGGGTGTAGTCGTCTTCCAGACCCAGGTCCTTGATGATCTTGCCGGCATAGACCATGGAAGCCATGCCGCCTTCCTGGTCGGATGCGCCCCGGCCACCAATGGTCTCTTCGTCTTCATAGCCTTCGTAAGGGTCAAAGGTCCAGTTGTCCATATTGCCGACGCCCACGGTGTCAATATGGGCATCCATGGCAATCACGTGCTTACCATGACCAATGGTGCCCAGCACATTACCCTGGGGGTCGATTTCAACTTTGTCGAAACCTACTTTTTCCATTTCTTCCTTGATGCGCAGTACGACTTTTTCTTCGTCGCAGGACTCGCTGGGAATGGCAATCATATCCCGAAGAAAGCGGGTCATTTCAGGTTTGTACTCTTCAGCCTTTTTCAGGACGTCAGCAAAAGGGAGTTTCAGATCGGTTGTCATTGTTGTATTCCTACTCTTTTTTATAACTTGATATTTTTATAACTCAATCTTTTTATAAATGGATTCGGTCGGTTTTAAACAGCGTATTTGCCTTCCCAGACCACGTCACGGTAATTTACCGGGTCGGTGTCGCCTTCAGTGTTGAACAGCAATACGACAGAATGTTCATCGAGTTTTAACGACTCCATGATGCGCGCGGCATCCGGATGTCTGGCAATGGCATACAGCAGGCCGATACCAATAGCGCCGGATTCACCCGAAATCACCACGTCATCCCCTGGCAGCGGGTTGCCCAGAATGCGCATACCCAGTGCAGCGACTTTGTCTTCTACAGAAAGGAAATGGCGGCTGCAGCTTTTGAGAATTTCCCACCCCATCGGGTTGGGTTCACCGCAGGCCAGACCGGCCATAATCGTGTCCAGATCACCGGTTACATTAACGGCAGCACCGTCAGGGTGGCAGCCAGACTGGTAAATGCAGTCAGCCTTGTCGGGCTCTGCCACAATGCCGGTAAAGGTGTCGGCACCGTAGCGGTTGGCGAGGTAGCCCATCGCGCCACCGGCAAGTGCACCCACACCGGCCTGCAAAATAGTATGAGTAGGCTGGGTAATACCCAAAGCTTCAAGCTGGTCGCAGGCTTCCGACGCCATGGTCATATAGCCCTGCATAATCCAGGCGGGGATTTCGGTGTAGCCTTCCCAGGCGGTATCCTGAACCATCAGCCAACCGTTGTCGTCGGCGTTTTTGCAGGCCAGGCGAACAGCGTCGTCATAGTTCAGGTCGGTGACAATGCATTCAGCTCCCAGCTTGATGATATTATCGACACGCTCTTTTGCGGCGCCTTTTGGCATATAAACGACAGCTTTCTGTCCCAGCTGTTGCGCTGCCCAGGCCACTCCTCGACCGTGGTTGCCATCGGTCGCTGTTGCGAATGTGACCGGCTCCTGACCTTTTAAACTGTCGAAGCTGAATTCATCCAGGGTGATACCCTGTTTCTGGCAGACGCACCGGGCAATGGCATAGGAGCCCCCAAGCACCTTGAAAGCATTCAGGTCAAACCGGTAGGACTCATCCTTGACCAGAATTTTGCCGATGCCCAGCTCTTTTGCCAGATGGTCAAGGGCGACCAGCGGGGTGGGCTTATAAGCGTCGATCTGTTGATGAAAGCCGAGAACGGTTCTGGCGACCCCGGTGCTGAACAAAGAAGACGACTGGCCGGTAAAAAACGGGTTGTCTTTTTGTTGCAGTGATAATGAAAATGTTGACACGTTTTACTCCTGAATCATTCTGCCCCCGGAGTGTTCCCGAAGTTCCCCCGGGCACAGGAAGCAGTACCCGGGGGCATCCATATAAAGATCAGCCGTCTACACGACGCTTGCCTTTTTCCATGAGCTTTTCCAGCACCACGTCAGGGTTGCCAAATTTACGGTTAAGGATCATGGAAGCAATGATGAATGGTTTCCAGCCAGCTTCCTTGTAAGTGTCGACCAGGTACTTGTTAAAGACGCCTTCCGTCACTTCACCTTCTTCGCAGGATACGCCGGTAATGTCCGCAGGCAGGCAGTGCATGTAAAGGGCTTCGCCTTCTTTGGTGAGTTTCATCATGTCTTCGGTGCAGTGCCAGTCTTTATGCCGGGCGTTTTGCTCAAGACACTCTTTTTCCAGAGCCTTTAAGCCTTCCTGGTCGTTTGCTTTCAGCAGTTCCGTGCGCTTGCCCATAACATGGTAAGGCGCCCAGGATTTTGGATAGACGATGTCAGCGCCTTCAAAGGCTTCTTCCATAGAGGCGACCTGCCTGAAGCTGCCACCACTTTCTTCTGCCTGTTTTGCAGCGGTTTCAACCACTTCCGGAATCAATTCATAGCCTTCAGGGTGCGCCAGCGTAACGTCCATACCAAAACGGGTCATCAGGCCGATAATGCCCTGAGGTACAGACAGCGGCTTGCCGTAGCTTGGGGAATAAGCCCAGGTCATGGCGATTTTCTTACCCTTGAGGTTTTCCAGGGAGCCGAAGTGCTCTTTCAGCCAGGCCAGGTCAGCCATACTCTGGGTAGGGTGATCAATGTCGCACTGCAGATTAACGACACCCGGCCGCTGAGCCAGTACTTCCTGTTCTTTACCGAAGTCCAGTGCGTCACCCACTTCACGCATATACTGGTTGCCATAGCCCAGGTACATATCATCACGAATACCGATGACGTCAGCACAGAAAGAGATCATGTTGGCGGTTTCCCGAACGGTTTCGCCATGGGCAATCTGTGACTTGCCTTCATCCAGGTCCTGTACGGCCAGCCCCAGCATGTTACAGGCGGAAGCATAAGAGAAACGGGTGCGGGTAGAGTTGTCCCGGAACAGTGAAACCCCCAGACCACTGTCGAATACTTTGGTGGAAATGTTTTCGTTGCGCAGCAGGCGTAAAGCTTCTGCGACATTTAATACCTGTTTCAGTTCGTCGGTGGATTGTTCCCAGGTCAACAGAAAGTCTTTTGTGTGCAGCTCGGAGTCCAGCTTTTTGATTTCTTCAATGAGGTCCTGATAATTTGTCATGGAATGGTCCTTTGTTGTTAATTAGAACATTGAATTGTTCTTTTTTTGCATAAAAATCAGTTGCCGGCTTGATTGGAGTTTCGGCTACTTACTGTTTTATTTTTTTTGAATAAGAGTTTGTGAGACTTCGTCTTGTTTTATTTTTACTCTGCTTCTGTTGTCGTATATAACAAGATGCGTGCCAGTTTGTGTTACTGGTATCTCTGTTTGATTTTATTATTGGAAATATTATATAAAACAATGAGTTATGACTCTGCTTTGTAGGTGGTTTATTTTATTGTGAGGAAAAGTTGTTGCTGTAATTTTAATTATTAAAAGCCGTTCGATCAGTTTGATAATAAAAACAGAGTAAGAATCAAAATGAAAAAATAAAATGCTGAATATTTCACTGCCGGTTTTGTTTGATATTGTTTTGCTGTTTATGATCTGTATCAAAAAAAAAGTCATTGCCATTGATTATGGTGTCCGGTGAGATCGTCTTAATAAAAAAAATAACGGTTGCCTGGCCTGATTTCATCAATGCTTTCGTTCAGTTTGCTGCGTTGATTGTTGGCTCAGGCAATACGGAGGTAATATGGAATTGTATTATAAGCTTGATGATCGCCCTCCTCTTGTAAAAAGCCTTATTCTGGGTTTACAGCATCTTCTCTCTGCACTACCGGGAATCATTGGCGCACCGCTGGTGGTGGCTTCGGTGCTGGGTTTTTCCATACAGGAAACGGTTATTCTGGTGAATGCTTCCATGCTGATGTCCGGCGTTGGCAGTATGATTCAGGGATTGGGGTTTGCTCCGCTTAAGCTGGGGGCGAAACTGCCTGTTATTCAGGGGACTAGCTTTGCTTTTGTGGGAGTGTCTATAACGATCGGGTTTCAATACGGTTTTGCGGCGGTGGTGGGTGCCACTGTCGCGGGCGGACTGTTTGAGGTCTTTCTGAGTTTCTATATTCATCGCATAAGAAAGTTTTTTCCGCCGGTGGTGACCGGAACGGTTGTTTGCCTGATTGGTATGACGATTTTTCCTGTGGCGGTGGACTGGCTGGCTGGAGGAAAGGGCGCTGAAGACTACGGTAGCCTGATGTATCTGGGTGTGGGTGGCGTGGTGTTTTTACTGGTTGTGTTTTTTAACCAGTGGTTTTCCGGGTTTATCTCCTCAGCTTCCATCCTGATTGGTCTGATTATTGGCTACCTGCTCTGGTTTGCCCTTGGTTTGCTGGATTTGACTCCGGTGACTGAGGCGGCCGTGGTCGCTATTCCCAACCCGCTTCATTTTGGTATTGAGTTTCACACGGGAGCTATTCTTGCCATGTGTGTTGTATATATCGTTTCCATGGTGGAGTCTGTTGGCGATTACCTTGCCCTGTCTAACTATTGTGATACCGAACTGGACAATAAACGTCTGAGTGCTGGTATTCGCTGTGAAGGTTTAAGCAGTGCGCTGGCTGGCGTATTCAATTCCATGGCGACCACCTCATTCAGTCAGAATATTGGTGTTGTGGGTATTACCGGTGTAGCCAGTCGTTATGTGGTGGCATTCTCCGGTGGCATCCTGATTGCTGCCGGACTGCTGCCAAAGTTTGGTGCCCTGATTGTCAGTGTGCCTGAGCCGGTGATTGGCGGAGCAGGCGTGATCATGTTCGGTATGATTCTCGCCGGTGGTATTGGCATTCTGAAAAAAATCGATTTCTCCCGCCGTAACACCATGGTGCTTGCCCTGGGTATAGCGGCCGGCCTGACGGTCACCTATCGACCTGAAATTGTGAATGAGTTGCCGGACCTGGTGAAAATGGTGTGTGGTAACGGGGTGGCTCTTGGTGCGATTGTGACGGTTATTGCCAATCTCGTTTTGCCGGACAGCGCATCGGCAAAAGAAGCTTTGGCGGTTGCTTCTGAAAGGCATTGATAGTCGGCGTGGGGTGTTTGAAGGTCACCCATAACGACACAGCATTCCCAGTGTCGTTATGGGCTGAAAAAGCCTTTTGAAAGGACTACGGGGCAGGATTGCCAATGCCTTTAATCAGTCAGGCACTTTCCATTACGGCCAAGTTCTTTGCAGGCCTCTAAGAACAGGGAATATTCGGGACTTTTCAGGGCATCTCCTGTTAGCTCCCAAAACCACATCCCCCCCAGCTTGTTGGCCCTGACCAGCTTACCTGCTTTTTCTTTGACTACTTCCTGGGTGTCTAAGGTAAACACTGGATAGGCAGGGTAAGGTGCACCTGATGAAGGTGCGGCATCAAAGTTGGCAGCAACATTTTTTTCGTTTCCTGACAGCCAGGCTATTTCAGGCTCTGGATAACTCAGTGTTAATTCGTCGGGAGGAAGCTGTCCCAGTGCGCCTCTGTTATCCATTTTGTTGAGAGTTAGGCAGTTGTTAGTGGCTTTACCACCGGTAACACTGCTAAGGAAGCACTGGTAATCATAGGCACCGGTGAAGTCTACCATACCGCCGACAGGGTAGTAGGGCTCGGGATTTGGGTTGTCCTGATAGTCGAAGTAGTTTGGATTGTCCTGGTAATAGGCGTTTTTAAACGCTTCTGCGTAACCCTCAAAAACAGGATATTGCAAATTGCCACGATAACCCTGTTTATTTGAGTCAGTTGGCTTATCTGCAACCAGCATTTCGCGTGCATAGGCAGGCATGCCCAGAATGATTTTATGGGCAGGAATTTTTTCGGTTTGGATATAGTAATCGATGACTTCCTGCAGCTCGTCGGGTCCACTCATACTTTTGGCGATGGCCTGATCTTTTGGCGCGCCTGCGTCAAACTCGCCATGGAGGTCAAAAGCCAACAGATCAAACCAGTCGACGTTTTTGGCAACTTTTTGCCAGTCAACCCCCTGTCTTGCCTGCCCTTTTGCCTTCTTAACAGAAGCAACAATGGCTGTTGACATATAGTAGCGCTTGTTATTGGCCGCTCCCAGTTTGTCGAGCATAATGCGCAGTTGAGTGATCATCTCTGTATATAACTTTCCTTCACCCTCATGCCCTTCCTGGTTTTCACTATGCCCATAACCAGGGTATTCCCAGTCAATACTGATACCGCTGAATTGAGGATGACCCTTAAGCCAGTTTTCAGTTGAAGTGAGAAAGCGGCTTATCACCTTCGGATCGGCTGTGTAATCCTTGTAAAACTCATTAAAGCGTTGGGTATAGCTCCAACCACCAACAGAGGCCATTAAAATAGTCCTATTCATCGAAGCCTTTGCATAACGTTCCATGTAAGTGATCGCATAGGATTCGCTGCAGGCACTGGCATCTTCCGGATAGGCAGGACAGTATGTTGATTGTCCTGTTCTGATCTTTTGTGCCAGCGCTTCAGGATCAACTATTGTGCCAGGTAGCCCTTGTTGCTGGTCGTTTAATACGGTTACACCGTTGTATAGTGGCTTTTTGTCCCTGAGCGTTTTGTTTGTGGTAATGCCAAGGAAGGCATAGACCATGTAATTGGCCGATCCAGCGGCTTTTTGGATTGCTGAGAGATCTTTGGTATAACCACCGCCGCGCCAGTAGGACCAGTTGGAATAATAGCCTCCGACCCAGCTGCCGTCAGGTTCTGTTGCTGTTGCAGTGTGTTGTTCAGTTTTATAACTCTCTCCAGGCGGAACATCTTCATCGGCAAAAATCAAACTGCTGCTGCACATAAATGCAGCTGATGCAGCAATAGTAGATATCTTTGTCTTTAGTTGAAGCATCTTGAGTTACCTCCAGAGCATTCGGGAAAAGAGTATTTCGGAGTCTCTGTTTTTTCGTGCAAGACACACGAAACACGATGAAGCACCTAACAGGGCAGCTGCTTTTATGCCAGCATGATGTATAGGTGAGCTTTTCTCTGAGGAAAATTGATCAGGATCAGGAACGCCCCTAAACAGGGCGAAAGCCGTAAGTTCAGTAAGTGAGGAATAGTGAGTTGAGGGTAATAGTATACGACGTGCTCAGTTTAGCAGAACTTTCAGATGCAACAAGAGCTAGTTTTTCCAATATGAAATTAACCCCGTTGCGTTGGATTGATCTGGGGCATCTGGCTTGACCAGCTGTTACCCGGGATGCTTCCGGGTATGTTAGCTATCCGGGCGTACCGCCGACAAGACTCACGGCTGGATGAGTAGTGGAATTTAGCTGAAATTGAACGGAAAGCGACTCAATCAGAAAGTACTGATGCTCGCTTTCACTGTGTTATTTCGGTCTGAGAAGGCCGGAACATTTACCTATATCCGTTATGGCTCGAAGTGTCGGATCCTGAAGTCAGGTCGTGGGTCTTTTTCTGCTGTTTTTTTAAGAGCCTTAAACCACTCGGGGACTTGTTTCCAGAAGCCAATGCTGAGTTTTTCAAGGTGTGCATGGGAAGAAGGCGCATCTTTCACAGGAATAAAGCTATTTCTCTCAGCTGGCCGTTTTGCGCGAATAAGTAAATTACTCAAGTTTTCGTCTTTTTTTGCAATATGGATAATCATTTTCTGATTTTTGTGGCAGTGTTCCAAAATTTCATAAATCAGGTCTTCGCAACGGAAATCAGGCCAGCATATAATAACAACTCGACTACTGCTAGCTTCCAGTGCTGCCAAAGCATCCATTTTTTCTATTGATGCTCCCTCGATAACCTCAAAATCCTTAACATGCTCCTTCATTCCTGTAGTTATGGATAATTCATGAGCCAGCGCCTGATCAATGTATAAATCTGACTCGAGAAGTTTGAAGCTGTCAGTGGATCGAGTCTGCACCCCCTGATCTTTCAGACCTTTTTGCAGCCAGCCGGCTCCAGCCATGACTTCCAGTGGCTCCTTTTCAGGGATCGTCGATAGGAAATTTGCAAGATCACGACAAAGCTTTTGATCCACGCTCCCATACATAAAGTAATCAAAGAACTTGCAGACTCGGAAATAAGAAAAAAGAAGATCGACGGATTTTTGCAGATGCTCTGGAATGTTTGGATTTTTGATGACGTCCTCTATCACTTTCTTTGCGAATGTTTTCGTCAAAGCTAACTCCGGGGTTTCAGCTATCTGAAGAGAATTAATGGTGTCGTTTATCAGGTTAAGAAATTGCAAAATCACTTGCTTTTCCCTGACGGGTAGCTTCGTTTGAGCAAGACTTGAGTTAAGGCTTTCCATTAATTGCGCCAACCTGTTGGTATTTGGCTGAGTACGACCAAAAGTAACGGCAAAGTGTCTTTTTATTCCGGCGGTCGGCGTAACATCTTGCACAACACTGAGTTCAGGGTTTTGTCTTTCTGGTTCACGTTCTTTTGATGTTTCAGCCGTTGAAGGAGGAGTTGCGGCTCCTGACAGCCGGTAATTCACAGCTTGATCAGATCGAATGGCGTCCATTCTATATAGTCCCTGTATAAGTTATTTCACCTATATGACCTTGATCTTCGCAGAAAGTTCACGGAAAAATGCACCAGCCCAAACCGTTTATTCCGTGCCATGCCTGGCGCATCAGCCAGTTCGTGAAGCGTTTCAGACAGTACTCGACTGTAAGAATATACGTCAGTGAAGGCCGTCATGGCTTCCATGAAGTTGATGTGAACACGATGGAAGGGTTTTGGTCACTTTTGCGATTCTGGCTGCGCCCTCATCGGGGTATATCACAAGTGAAGCTTCCGTTGTATCTGAGCTTCTTCGAGTGCCCGCACAACCTCAGGAGGCGCGGTAAAACAGCTTTGGCAGGGCTTTATGAGGAGGCTGGGGATAAAAAACAACAAAGAAACTGGAAAAACAGATCGCCCAACGGTACCGACTTCAGCTTTTCTGATGTCGGGCAATTGGGCGATCGTGCGCTCAGCGGATAAGCAGTAATGCAATCCCCGTCAGAAATAGAGATATAAAGCGCTGGCTGAACATGATTCTTACCACTCAACCGGACGAACAAAGGCATCCTTACCCGCATACTCCGCCATATCGCCCAGTTCTTCCTCAATCCGCATCAACTGATTGTATTTTTCTATCCGTTCGCCGCGACAGGGGGCACCGGTTTTCATATGCCCGGTTCCCAGTGCCACAGTCAGGTCAGCAATAAAAGTATCCATGGTCTCACCACTACGGTGCGACACAAAAGCCCCCCAGCCGCAGCTGTGGCAAAGATGCACCGCATCCACGGTTTCTGTTAGCGTACCAATCTGATTCAACTTAATGAGTGCTGAATTGGCGGCTTCCTGCTCTATCCCCCTGGCAATATATTCAACATTGGTGACAAAGATATCGTCACCCACAATCTCAACCCGGTCGCCCAGGGCATCATTAAGCACTGTCCAGCCTTCCCAGTCGTCTTCAGCCAGACCGTCTTCCAGCAGAATGATCGGAAAGGCGTCAATCAGTTCCCGATAATAGTCCGTCATTGCTTCAGCAGTGAGCGACCGTTTCTCGGTACGAAGGTGATACTTCCCGTCTTTGTAAAACTCAGACGACGCCGGATCAATGCAGAGACCAACGTCCTTGCCCGGTTTCAGCCCGGTTTTCTCAATACCGGCAATCATCAGCTCCAGCGGCTCCCTGTTGGAACCAACCTGAGGCGCAAATCCACCTTCATCCCCGACGCCGACATGATGCCCTTTCTCCAGCAATACGGCTCGAAGGGCATGATAAATTTCACTGGCCCAGCGCATGGCATCGATAAACGTATCAGCTCCATAGGGCGCAATCATATACTCCTGAAAGTCAGCGCCCTGCCAGCGACTATGAACCCCGCCATTCATAATGTTCAGGCAGGGAACAGGCAGAAGGTTAGCGCTGATTCCGCCAATATACTGATAAAGCGGTAATTGCACAGCGGTGGCTGCTGCTCTTGCGGTAGCCAGAGAGACCCCCAGAATGGCATTAGCGCCTAAACGTGATTTATCCGGGGTGCCATCCAGTTGTATGAGCTGATTATCAATCCAGGACTGATCCCGGACATTGGCTCCGTAAAAATGCTCTGTTATTTCGGTATTGATCAGCTCAACAGCCTTTTGTACCCCTTTACCTGAATATCGCCCCTCTTCATTATCCCTCAGTTCAACCGCTTCTCTGGAGCCCGTACTGGCGCCAGACGGTACGGAAGCCCTCGCAGAAATACCATTGATCAGGCTGCACTCCACCTCAACGGTAGGGTTTCCTCTGGAATCAAGAATTTCACGGGCATTCAGACCGTTAATTTCGAAATCCATGAGCGTTACCTCCACTTAGAGATAATTAAATATAGAAGTAGCAGCTGGTAATTGGTACACAATCAAACCTGAAGCCCGGAGTGAAGGCTGGCCGCAAAGAAGCTGGCGACCTGTTGTGATGCTGGTTTTTACGGCCTTGGTCGTTTGTCGCTGGTTAGGCTGGTCAGCTCCTGACCTCTCATCAGGGCTGGAGCTGAAACTTTTTTCCATTGTACAAGTGGGGATTGGTGGCTACATTGCCAGTCGTGGGCTTGAAAAGGCAGTGCATAAAATTAAATCATGAATTGGATGGGTAGGTTGTGCATTCATTACTAAATAAAATCCGTTGCTTTTTCCTCACGGTTTGTTTTCTGGCTTATTCACAGGATTTATGGGCGGTTACCATTCGAATAATAAATCAGCAAATTAATTTTGATTTTTCATTTGGTGCAGGGCTTAAGGTATTACCTATCTATCAAGTTCAGTTAGGGAATGGTATTACATATGACAAACTCCCCCACAGCCTTTCTGAAGAATGTTTAATAGAAGCAGGTCAAAATGACAGGGAAGTTCGTTTCATTTTTTCAGGTTTTGATGACGATGGTTATAATGAACTTACTCTTTCTGAAGAAGTGCAGGATCGATTTTTTCAGCTATTAACAAACAACCCCAACACATTGTTAGACCGAACAATGACCTGCCTCCAATTCTGTTATTTTTTGAAGACAGGTATCACTCAACAATCAAATGTCACAATGAAGTATTTTACTGTTAAAAAAAAAGATATTGAACCCGGTGACGTGGTTGCTATGAGAGATGATAGCGGAAAAGTGGTTCATCTGGCCTTATACATTTCACATGGAATTTATATAAGTAAATTTGGATTATCGGAGATTCTCTTTCATACAATCCAAGCCGCAGATGATTTTTATGGGCCGGGACTTCATAGCAGTATTCTTGTATTTAAGGGTACCAACTCATATGGGGATAATAACCACCCACCACCAGATGCCGGTGCATGCGGCGGGGCTTCAACATCAGCCTATTAATCCGGGCTCCCTGAAAACTCATTTATTGCGGGGGGGCGGAACCGCCGAATATCGCCAGCGACAAAGTGAAATCATATACAGCTGAATGGCAGGGATTCACTCTGTCAGTGTGACTAACAGCCTGGTTATACCAGCTTTTAAAAGTACTCTGTAAGATTGCCACCAGTTAAGGAAAAGCCCCATGGAAGGAGTAAATCATGGCCCTATCCATTAATCTGGAAGACCACTACCACTACACACTGGTAGAAATTGAAGGCAAGGTTGACGCCAGCTCGGCAGAGATGCTTGACCGGGCGCTGGAATCAGCCACTTTTGAAGGCAACCGTCATCTGGTTCTGGACTGTTCGCATCTGTCCAGCATCAGTTCAGAAGGACTGCGTGTGTTGATGAACGCCAGAAACCAGCTGTCACGATTTCATAGTCTGACCCTGTGCAACGTGCCTTCTGCCATTAACTCTCTGCTCAGGCTCTGCGGTATATCCCGATACATAGCCATTGTCAAAGATGTCGATGAAGCAGAAGCCCTGCTTTATGAAAGAGAAGCTGAACTGAAAAATGCCAGTTAGCTGGAAAACAACACCTCAAAGACAATCAGGTCAACGTTATCAAGGTGGTTTTCAGCTCGGTGTATTTGTCAAAGGCATGTAACGACTTGTCACGGCCAATACCAGACTGTTTGAAACCACCAAAGGGAACGGTCATATCCCCGCCGTGGTAATTATTCACAAACACCGAACCGGAACGCAGCCGTTTTGCCACTCTGTGCGCCCTGCTCAGATTGTCTGTCCAGAGCGCAGCGCCAAGACCGTATATCGTATCATTGGCAATCTGAATCGCTTCTTCTTCACTATCAAATACAATGGCTGAAAGCACCGGGCCAAAAATTTCTTCCCGGGCAATGGGCATTGAGTTATCAACCCCCTCAAACACGGTCGGTTCAATATAAAAACCACCGGTTTCCTGCATTATCTGCCGGCCACCGAAGGTCAGTCTTGCACCGCCTTGCTGACCCGCTTCAATATACTCCAAAACCTTTGTCGTCTGAATCTGATCGACCATGGCACCCGACCGGGTTTCAGGGTCGAGAGGGTGGCCCGGATGCCAGTCGTGCATATGCTGCTTCACTAACACCATAAAGTCATCATAAATACTGCGTTCCACCAGCAGCCGGGAAGCCGCTGTGCAAACCTCTCCCTGGTTATAGCCAATCGCCATAGCAGCCACACTGGCAGCTTTATCCAGATTTTCACAGTCGGCAAAAACAATTTGTGGACTTTTCCCGCCCGCTTCCAGCCAGACCCGTTTCATATTGGATTCACCCGCATACACCTGCAACTGCTTAGCAACAGCCGTCGATCCGGTAAAAGCAATACAGTCCACATCGTTATGCTGTGCCAGGGCTTTACCCGCCGTATGACCAAAGCCGGGCAGCACCTGTATAACACCTTTGGGCAGCCCTGCCTGCTCCGCCAGTTCTGCAATACGAATCGCCGTCAGTGGAGACTTTTCAGAAGGTTTCAGAATCACACTGTTACCCGCTGCCAGTGCCGGTCCCAGTTTCCAGCAGGCCATATTCAACGGGAAATTCCAGGGCACCACAGCAGCAACAACGCCAATGGGTTCACGAGTCACCAGACCCAGTACATTGTCCCCAGTAGGTGCTACTTCGTCGTATAGTTTATCAATGGCTTCGGCACACCAGCGGATACAGTTGATACTGCCGGGGATATCATCATTCAAAGCTTCCGAAATGGGTTTGCCCATATCCAGCGTTTCCAGCAGGGCCAATTCCTGAGCATGGTTTTCCATCCGTTTAGCAAAAGCCTGCAGGATGTCTTTGCGTTTGGCCGGAGACAGCCTTGACCACTCGCCTGATTCAAAGGTTGTGCGGGCAACCGTCACGGCTCTGTCAACATCGGCGGAATCACAGCTGGCTACTTTGACCAGGTGACGCCCGTCCACCGGCGACTGGCAATCGAAGGTTTCTCCGGATTCGGCATGGGTATACCCGCCATTGATCCACGCCCTGCCATTGATTGAGAGACTGTCGGCCATGGCTTCCCATTCGGAACGCGTCAAGTTGCTCATGCGACCTCCACACTGGAATGTTTTTATCCTGCAAGAAATCTCATTAAAGGCGAGGATCACAATTTAATCAACGGTACGACACCAGCAAACTTCTGACCCCGGTATTCAGCGTTGACGTAACGCCGGAGATAACAGGAGCTTTTCATCGATGGGAACAAAATTTGTGGCAGCATCCATCAGTGAGCTGGCTGTTAAAGCGGGTACACCAAAAACATCCACCTGGGTTTCAAAACGATCCTGTAACTTTTTAACCAGCAGGTCGAAGTCACCATCACCTGAAGCCAGGACCAGTCTGTCAGCCTGAGCGCCATATTCAATGGCATCCAGCGTAATGCCCACATCCCAGTCGCCTTTAGCGGAACCATCGCTACGCTGGATAAAGGGTTTCAGTTTCACCTCAAAACCAATGGCTCTCAGGATTCGCTGAAACTGTCGTTGTTTTTCATCACCACGGTCAATGGCGTAGGCAATCGCCTTGCTGACTTTACGCCCCTGCGTGACCTCTGCCCAGAAAGCGTTATAGTCAAAATTGCACTGATAAAAGCTTCTGGTGGTGTAATAAATATTCTGCACGTCAACCAGCAGCACAACTGTTTCCATTAATAAGACCTTGTCGTTAGCGTTTATCCAGATAGGAAGCATAGCAGGAAGACAGCCGCAGCTGTTGGCTGTTGGCTGTTGGCTGTTGGCTGTTGGCTGTTGGCTGTTGGCTGTTGGCTGTTGGCTGTTGGCTGTTCAACTAAAAGCTAACAGCTAAAAGCTAAAAGCTAAAAGCCAAAGGCCAACAGCTAAAGTCAAGCCGCATCAATCGCGTTAATGGATTCATACAGGCCCCCCAGCACCGGAACCGCTTCTTCAACCGCTACAAACTGATCAAAGATATTCAGTTTGGCGTATTTACCCTCTTCCCTGACAACACAGCCGATTTTATCAGCAATGTAGCTCAGATGTTCCCTGTCTTCCTGCTTTGAAGTCAACGCCTGTAAATCAATTTTGAATCGTCGGGGAGCGGTATGCCTGCGCTTTACCTGAATAAGCACCCCGTTGCAGTCCAGCTGCAAATTGGTTGAGCGATTGTCACGCTCATCCAACTCATCCCTGAATTGAATATCCAGATTGCGCTCAAATTCTTCCCGTAAGTTTTCAAGGTATGGCACAACCCCGAATAGCTTGCCTTGTTCCCGGCTCATCACGCTTCCCCCGTAAATGTTTGGTCGCTCGATTCTTACTTTATTTTTAAAGAATAAATTTGATATGAGTCATACAATGACAAAAAACAGATAACATTTTAACTATTGAAATATAAAGACTTTCTACGTTGTATTAATACCTGTTGAATGACGTTAATTCGAGTTAATTAACGCTCAATAATGACAGTTTTATTTTAATTAAGGAGAACGTCGGACTGTGCAGAATAATGCCTGCTTCCCTTCGGCCACTCCGTAATAGTATTGACCTGGATCAAGTGATTTACTGACTGAGTGCCTTACCGCTTAAGATCAGGCTGACCGGTACTTTTTCAACCTTGATCTCAAAATTAAACTTAAGTTATATTCCAAAAACCGCTACCACGGTTCGGTTTTCCACTAGCGTGGAACCATTGCAAACGAAGAGAAAGAGCATTATAAGCAGGGTTTGTGTAGTACCTGTTGGTCAAATAATCAGAAACAAACGGATGCGCGTAAGGTTGTGTACCGTTTGTCGCAGTATTGATCTCTGTGATAGCCACAGAAATCCATACTCCTGCCAAAGTGCCCACACGCCCACAATAAATCAGAAAATCCATCTAAAAAAAATGATCAGATGCTATTTAACAGACGGCATCCATTATGGGAGATATGTAACATGAAGAAGCCATCCAAGGCTCTGTCACTGGCTGGAATACCAGCGTTAACGTTAGCTGCAACCATTGCAGCCACTACCGCTAACGCAGCGTTCGTTCCCGCAGGCACTCAGCTGGCTGATGTTCAGGAACTGGTGCGCGGTAACGGTGCCGAACCTGCTTCCCTGGATCCTCAAAAGGTGGAAGAAGTTTCAGGAGCCGCTGTGGTTCGAGACCTGTTTGAAGGGCTGGTTACACAAGACCTGGAAGGCAATACTATTCCAGCTCAGGCTGAAAGTTGGGAAGTTTCTGAAGATAACAAAGTCTTCACCTTCAAGATTCGCGACGACGCCAACTGGTCCAACGGTGATCCGGTTACCGCTGAAGATTTTGTCTTCGCCTTCCAGCGTGCGGTTGATCCGGCCACGGCTTCCCGTTATGCCTGGTACGTAGAAATTCCAACCATTATCAATGCTTCCGACATTATTGCAGGCAAAGCAGCGGTGGACTCCCTCGGCGTAAAAGCGTTGGACAGCAAAACGTTCCGGGTGACCCTGGAAAAGCCCGTGCCTTACTTCATTAAAATGCTGGCGCACCAGACGATGTTCCCGGTTCCAACGAAGGTGGTAAAGAAACACGGCGATCAGTGGACCCGTGTGGAAAACATTGTTTCCAACGGCCCTTACGTTCTGGATCAATGGGTAGTCAACGAGCGTATCGTTCTGAAGCGTAACAGGGGTTACTGGAACGACAGGGAAACCGTGATCAATAAAGTCACCCATTTACCCATCGTATCTGAGACAGCGGAACTGAATCGTTACAAGGCTGGCGAGCTGGACATGACCTATGTCATTCCATCCAAACACTTCAGCGCTCTGCAAAAAGAAATTCCTGAAGAAATCAAGACCAGCCCCCAGCTGGGTACTTACTATTACGAGTTCAACACCCAGGTAAAACCATTCGACGATGTTCGTGTACGTAAGGCGCTGTCTTATGCGATCAACCGTGACGCGATCACCAAAAACATCACCAAACAAGGGCAGATTCCCGCTTATACCTTTACTCCGGGTGCGGTAGCCGGTTTTACTCCGCCCGCAACAGACTACAGCCAGCTGACTCAAAATGAGCGTAACGCAAAAGCGAAGCAGCTGTTGGAAGAGGCAGGTTATAACAAGAGCAATCCCCTGAAACTGAACCTGCTCTACAACACCAGCGAAGCCCATAAAGACATCGCGGTCGCTATTTCCTACATGTGGAAATCCCTGGGCGTTCAGACCACGCTGGAAAATCAGGAATGGAAAACGTTCCTGGACACCAAGAACGACGGCAAATTTGATGTTTCCCGTGCAGGCTGGCTGGGTGACTATAATGAACCTTCCACCATGCTGGACCTGAAGATGTCCACCCACGGTCAGAACGACGGTAAGTGGCTTAATGATCAGTATGACGCGTTAATGAATAAGTCCCGCACTGTGACTTCCGATAAAGAACGTGAAGCCCTGTATGTAGAAGCAGAAAATCTGCTGGCTGAAGGAATGCCTTTGGCACCGATCTACCAGTACGTCACCAGTCGTCTGGTTAAGCCTCATGTAGGCGGCTACACCACCAAAAATGTAGAGGACAACATCTATACCAGAGATCTCTACATCATCAAACAATAAGTACCCTTGGTGTTTTCAACCCTCCGTGGCGGATGTACCCGCCACACTGGGTTGATGACTCTGGAGTGAATCACGAAGGTGTATAAATGTTTACATTCGCTTTAAAGCGCTTTGCCATTGCCATCCCAACGCTGTTTATTCTCATCGCTTTGTCCTTCTTTTTGATGCAGATGGCACCCGGCAGCCCCTTTACCGGTGACTTCAATATGCCGCCGGAAATCCTCGCCAACCTTGAGGCCAAGTACCACCTGGACGAGCCCTTGTGGCAACAGTTTGTTTACTACCTGAACGACTTGCTACACGGTGACCTGGGTCCGTCTTTCAAATATAAGGACTACACCGTTAATGAACTGGTGGCACAGAGCTTCCCGGTGTCCTTGACCATAGGCTCCATCGCCTTTGTGATTACGGTACTGGTCGGTGTCAGCCTGGGAACCATTGCCGCACTAAAACAGAACTCATGGATCGACTATACCGTTATGACCTTTTCCATGATTGGTGTAGTACTGCCCTCGTTCGTGATAGCACCGCTGATGGTACTGATTTTCTCCATCGCCCTGGGCTGGCTTCCCGCCGGTGGCTGGAATGGGGGTAGTTGGGAGAATATGGTGCTACCGGTAGCGGCGATGACCATTCTTTATATTGCAGCCGTCGCCAGAATCATGCGTTCCAGCATGATTGAAACCATGAACAGTAACTTTATCCGCACCTGTCGGGCTAAAGGTCTGCCGAAGCATAAGATTATTCTGCGCCATGCCCTGAAACCGGCGTTGCTGCCAGTGGTTTCTTATCTTGGGCCTGCCTTTGTCGGCATCATTACCGGCTCGGTAGTGATTGAAACGGTGTTTGGCCTGCCGGGTATTGGTCAGCACTTTGTCAATGGTGCTCTGAACCGGGACTACTCTCTGGTACTGGGCCTGACCATCATTATCGGTTCGCTGACCATCCTGTTCAACGCCGTCGTCGATATTCTCTACGGAATGATCGACCCTAAAATTCGGATGGGAGGCTGATTCATGGCGACATCCACAATGAATAAAAGTTTGATGAATAGCATGGTTATGAAAGGTGAATCGCAGGAAGCGCTGGAAAACTTTTCCGACCAGCTGGAAGTTGAAGGTCGCAGCCTCTGGGCAGACGCACGTCGTCGTTTTTTCAATAACAAGGCCGCTGTCGCCAGTCTGATTATTCTGGGACTGGTCTCTGTGCTGATATTCTTTGGCCCACTGTTCAGTCAGTTCGCTTTTGACGAGATTGACTGGTCGTACATGGCTTCCGCTCCGTCCATGGAAAATGGCCATTACTTTGGTACTGACTATCTGGGACGGGACATGTTTGTTCGCACTCTGGAAGGGGGGCGTATCTCGTTTATGGTCGGTGCGCTGGGCGCGCTGGTCGCTGTCACCATCGGTACGATTTATGGCTCTATGGCCGGTTTCCTCGGCGGTCGTATCGATAATATCATGATGAGAACCCTGGAAATTCTTCAGTCTTTCCCCTTTATGTTTCTGGTGATCCTGATGGTGACCTTCTTTGGTCGCTCCATTCTGCTGATCTTCGTGGCTATTGGCGCGGTGTCCTGGCTGGACATGGCACGTATTGTTCGCGGTCAGACACTGAGTTTGAAAAGTAAGGAATTTATTGAAGCAGCGATCATCAGCGGTGCCAACTCCCGCCAGATTATCTTCCGTCACCTGATTCCCAATCTGCTGGGCATTGTCGTGGTGTATGCATCTCTGCTGGTGCCGGGCATGATTCTGTTTGAATCCTTCCTGAGTTTCCTCGGTCTGGGTGTGCAGGAGCCCATGACCAGCTGGGGTGCCCTGGTCAACGAAGGAGCACAAACCATGGAAGTGGCTGTCTGGCAGCTGGCATTCCCAACCAGCTTTCTGGTCATCACCCTGTTCTGCTTTAATTTTATTGGCGATGGCCTGCGTGACGCCCTCGACCCAAAAGACCGTTAAGAAAAGGAGGTATTAATGAATCTTTTAGAGGTAGATAACCTCCGGGTTAGATTCACGACGCCGGACGGTGAAGTGACCGCAGTGAATAATATGACCTTCTCCCTGAAGGCCGGTGAAACACTGGGACTGGTGGGGGAATCGGGTTCCGGTAAAAGTCAGACCGCTTTTGCCTTAATGGGCTTACTGGCAAAGAACGGCATCATTGAAGGCTCTGCCAGATTTGAAGGCCGTGAAATTCTTGGTCTGTCGGAAGCCGAGTTGAATAAAGTGCGCGCAGAACAGATCGCCATGATCTTTCAGGATCCAATGACCTCTCTGAATCCCTACATGAAAATCGGTCCGCAACTGATGGAAGTGCTGCAACTCCACAAAGGCATGAGCAAAAAAGAGGCTTTCGAAGAGTCCGTGAGGATGCTGGATGCGGTGAAAATTCCGGAAGCCCGCAAGCGGATGCAGATGTACCCCCACGAATTCTCTGGCGGTATGCGACAGCGGGTAATGATTGCGATGGCCCTGCTCTGTCGTCCAAAGCTGCTGATTGCTGACGAACCGACGACGGCTCTGGATGTCACCGTTCAGGCACAGATCATGGATCTGTTGAACGAACTGAAGAGTGAGTTCAATACCGCCATTATCATGATCACCCACGACCTTGGCGTGATAGCCGGTATCTGCAACAAGGTACTGGTCATGTACGCCGGTCGTACTATGGAATACGGCACCACGGATGAACTGTTTTACGACCCTCATCACCCCTATTCCCGTGGGTTACTGGAAGCTATTCCCCGTCTGGATACTCAGGGCGAAGTGTTAACAACGATTCCGGGCAACCCGCCAAACCTGCTTAGCCTGCCAACCGGCTGCCCCTTCCAGGATCGTTGCCTGAATGCTAAGTCCCGCTGCTATCAGGAAGCCCCGCCCCTGGAAACCTTCGGTACCGGACGTCAGAAAGCCTGCTTCTGGACACCGGATTCACCTTTAGCAGGAAGTGCCGCATGACCGACCCGATTTTAAAAGTACGCGACGTTAAAGTTCACTTTCCCATCCATAAGGCCAAAAGCTGGCCCTGGGAAAAGTCACCGGTTTTGAAAGCGGTGGACGGGGTAAGTTTTGATTTACTTGAAGGGGAAACCCTGGGTGTCGTAGGGGAGTCCGGCTGCGGTAAATCGACCCTGGCCCGATCCATTATTGGTCTGGTAAAAGCCACGGATGGCAGCATCCACTGGCAAAACAAAGAGCTGATCGGCTTGTCTGACAAAGGCATGAACGAGGTTCGTAAGGATATCCAGATGATCTTTCAGGACCCGCTGGCTTCCCTGAATCCACGGATGACCCTTGGTGATATTATTGCTGAGCCGCTGCGTAACTATTACCCGGAACTGGGCAAGGATGAGGTAAAAACCAGGGTTCGTGAAATGATGAACCGGGTGGGTCTGTTGCCTAATGTGATTAACCGCTATCCCCATGAGTTCTCTGGTGGGCAGTGCCAGCGGATTGGTATTGCCCGGGCGCTGATTGTGAAGCCAAAGCTGGTGATTTGTGACGAGCCTGTGAGTGCACTGGACGTTTCTATTCAGGCCCAGGTCATCAACCTGCTGAAAGAGTTGCAGAAAGAAATAGGACTCTCCCTGATATTTATTGCCCACGACCTGAGCGTTGTAAAACACATCAGTGATCGTGTATTGGTCATGTATCTGGGTAACGAAGTGGAAACCGCCAGAGGTGAGCCTATTTACAACGATCCTCGTCACCCTTACACCAAAGCGTTGCTCTCAGCAGTACCGATTCCTGATCCAAAGTTGGAAAAAAGCAAGAAAATTCAGCTACTCGAAGGTGATCTACCGTCGCCTATCAGTCCGCCGAGTGGCTGTGTTTTCAGAACTCGCTGCCCTATTGCTGATAAAAGTTGCGCCCAACAGCGTCCTCACCCGTTAGATGCAGGCAATGAACACTACGTTTCCTGCCCTAAGGCTCTATAAAGTCGTTACGAACAGCCAGTCTGACTGCAACTTATACCTACTTGCAGTCAGCACTTATACCGATAACTAAAAGACAATGGATCGATATATTTAACATTAATCAATACCATCCACAGCTATTTTGCCGTTTTTCCCTACTCCTTATCCTGCATAAAAATTCAATAATTCCGGCTCCCTGATCAATGCAGTTTATTTTCAACATTACAACACACCTCTGCTCTGCATTGCCCGCTGCCCTGGCAGCCTATTAAAACAGGATTTTTTATGAGTACAGCGGTCAACGCAATAGCCAACAATAAACAGAAAAGCGCGCTACAGCGTTTTCTGGATGTTATCGAGCGAGGCGGTAATGCCCTGCCTCATCCGATCATCATGTTCTTCTACTTTGCGGCAGGCACCATTGTTCTGTCAGCCGTTCTGAACATGCTGGGCATATCGGTAACCTACGAGGCTATGGACCGGGCTACCGGCGAACTGACGCCAACCACCGTGACCATTCAAAGCCTGCTGACAGCAGACGGCATTCGTTTTATGTTTACCAATGCCATTCGTGCCTTTACCGGTCATGCGGCGCTTGGCACCATTCTGGTGGCCATGCTGGGTGTTGGGGTAGCAGAGTCTTCCGGCCTTATCAGCGCCATGCTCAAGCGTGTTGTGCTGGCGACACCTAAACGACTGATTACACCGATTCTGGTCTTCGCTGGCATTATGTCCAATGTGGCATCCGACGCGGGTTATGTTGTTCTTGTACCTCTGGGTGCCATTGTCTTTATGAGCTTTGGTCGTCACCCACTGGCAGGTATTGCAGCAGCGTTTGCCGGTGTATCCGGTGGTTTCTCCGCTAACCTGGTGATCGGCTCTACCGACCCTCTGCTGGGCGGTATCTCTACGGAAGCGGCACGTATCCTTGACCCGACCTATATGGTGACCCCGGTTGCAAACTATTACTTTATGTTTGTGTCCACATTCCTGATCACCATGGTGGGTACTTTTGTTACCGATAAGATCGTTGAACCCCGCCTGGGTCAATATAACGGTGAGATGACAAAGCAGGCTGACCAGATGACGCCTGAAGAACTGCAGGGCCTGAAGCGTGCCAAATGGGCTTTTCTGACCCTGGCAGGTATTGTGGCAGCACTGGTTTTGCCAGAGTCTGCACCTTTGCGCGATCCGGCTACCGGTAGCATTCTGGGTAACTCACCGTTCATGCAGTCCATTATCATTTTCCTGACGGCTGCCTTTTTGATTCCCGGCGTGGCCTATGGTTACGGTGCCAAAACCATTACCAGTCCTGACGATATTGTCAAAGGTCTGATAAAGGCCATGTCGTCCATGGGCAGCGTGCTGGTGATTATTTTTGTCTCTGCACAGTTTGTGTCTTACTTTGCCTACTCAAATCTTGGCATTGTAGCGGCGGTTTCCGGCGCAGAGATTCTGCACGGGATTGGTTTTACCGGTATTCCTCTGGCAGTCGCCATGGTGGTTCTGGCTGCGGTGACTAACCTGTTTATGGGTGGAGCCAGCTCCAAGTGGCTGATTATGGCTCCGGTGTTTATCCCGATGTTCATGCAGATGGGATTCAGCCCTGAGTACACCCAGGTAGCCTACCGAATTGGTGACTCTACCACCAACATCATCACTCCACTGATGACTTACTTCCCGATCATCGCCAGTTTTGCGGCCCGCTATGAAGAGAAGAATGGTCCGAAGATTGGTATTGGTACGATGATCTCCATGATGATGCCGTACACCTTCTTCTTCCTGGGAGGCTGGATTGTGATGTTTATTATCTGGAGTGTACTGAACCTGCCACTGGGTCCTGGCGCTGCGATGATGCTGTAAGGGAAGCAGCAGAACATAATATACCGCTGTTGGCTGTTGGCTGTAAGAGCAGCTAATAGCCAAAAGCCAACAGCCCGGTAAGTTATTGAATGCTGCGCCCCTAAGCAGCCATCTGCACAAGTAGCGCTCTCAATAAAAACGCCCATGATCATTCTGGTCATGGGCGTTTTTTTGAGGGGCGTTTCTGACAATGCGCTTAGGGGAGTAACGTAAATATCATGTCCAGCATTAATTTCCCAAAGAGCGCTTTTTCTGCAACATGTTGAACCGCATGGATTACAAGCCACGTGACACGTACGACTTGTGGTGAGGGAGAAGCGGATAACCGACCCCTTTACAGGTAAAAATACCGGTAAAAAAAGCAGGCATATGTTGCGATTAATGGCTATAAATCTTTATAAATCAGTATGCTAAACTGGTCTATATATAGGAAATTATACCGGCAATTATAATGACATCTATAGTCCCATTCCTGCCTCAGGACAGTGCTCCTGGTGAGTTACAGGAAGCTGCCGTTGAACTCATGAAGCTTGACGCTGCTCTCAATGCGCATATCCCCGAATCTCTCAGAGCACCTTTAAAGTTCATGCTTCGAGCTGTTAACTCTTTCTATAGCAACAGAATCGAAGGAAATCCTACACAGCCAGCTGAAATATTAAAGGCTCAGTTGAACAAAGAAAAAGATCTGGAGGACGACCTTTTCGAGATAAAACATCATATTGATGTTCAACGATACTTGAGCCAGCAAACTCTCGATCCATTAGAAATATGCACTAGTGGCTTTTTAACAGGCCTTCATAAATCTTTCTATGAGGGTATGCCTGATAAATTTCTTTCAGTAGAAAATCCGAAGACAAAAGAAAAGATAAATGTAGTTCCAGGTGAATTTAGAACAAGAAATGTGAAAGTTGGTAAGCATGTTCCTCCTGAGCATGAAGAATTAACGAGATTAATAAACTGGTTCTCGACAGCATACAGACCTGATAGGATTTTTGGTACAAGTCGAATATTTGCTGCTGCTGCATCACACCATAGATTAATGTGGATTCACCCTTTTATGGATGGCAACGGGAGGGTCGGGAGACTCTTTACAGATAACTACATGAAGTATTGTGCCAACCTGGGGGGGTATGGATTATGGTCTATAAGCAGGGGATTTGGAAGAGATGTAGATGCCTACTATAAAGCTCTGGCAATGGCAGATATGGAAAGACAAGGCTCTGGTGACGGTAGAGGTATTCTATCAGACAAAGGACTGTTAAAGTTCACAGAATATTTTATTGATACTGCACTAGGCCAAGTGAAATTCTTCTATGAATTATTAGACCCTAAACGACTCAACGAACGTTTAGACATCTATTTTGAGATGAGGAATCGTCAAGCATTGACTGGTGTTAGTGGCGAAATCCTGCCTCAGCCAAGACCTGAAGTAAAAACCATATATAAAGAATTACTTTCTACCAGCTCTGGTACATTGGAAAGGTCTGAAATTGGCAAAATGCTTAACCTTGGGGAAAAGACGATAAGAACGATTCTTTCTCAAATGGTTTCTGAAAAGCTAGTAGATGCTCAGCCAAGAAAGCCCGTTAAACTATCTTTGTCACCTAACTCCGTAGAGATATTATTCCCTCGCCTTTGGTAGTCAAGCCACATTTGCGTGAATAGAGTAAGAGCTGGCTTCTCTCCAGCTCTCTCTTCACCACAAACTATCAGGATTTAACTTCCATAGATTGAAAACGATCTTCTTTTTCCGCATGGGGTAAAAGCAGGTTCAGCAGCACCGCAGTTATCGCGCACAGGGAAATCCCCTGCAGGGTAAAATCGCCAAAGCTCAGGGCCATATTACCAATACCAAACACCAGTACAATGGAAACAATCACCAGGTTGCGGGGTTTGCCCAGATCAACCTGAGCCTTAATCAAAGTGTTCAGCCCCACCACAGCAATAGAACCAAACAGCAGAATCATAATCCCCCCCATTACTGCTGTCGGAATGGTTGCCAGCAATCCGCCGACCTTGCCAATAAACGCCACCGCAATGGCAAAGACGGCTGCCCAGGTCATGATTTTTGGATTAAAGGCTTTCGTCAACATCACCGCTCCAGTCACTTCACTGTAAGTGGTGTTAGGTGGACCACCGAACAGTGCCGCCGCCGACGTAGCCAGACCATCACCCAGCAGGGTGTTTTGCAGACCCGGCTTTTCCAGATACTTCTTGCCGGTGACAGAACTGATCGCCAGCATATCACCTATGTGTTCAATCGCAGGGGCAATAGCGACAGGAATCAAAAACAGGATGGCGTTAATGTTGTATTCCGGAAAGCTGAAATTTGGCAGCCCAACCCATGCGGCTTCGTGCATGGGGGTAAAATCAACAACCCCCATGAAAACAGCCGTGCAATAGCCAGCCGCAACACCACATAAAATAGGGATTAACCTCAAAAGACCGCCTGCCACTGTCGACACCAGCAACGTGCTCAGCAGTGAAACACCCGCCAGAATAACGGAGGTGGTTTCGTTGATAGCAGGGTTAGCCGTGCCGTTTGCCATGCTGATGGCTGTTGGTGCCAGACCCAGACCAATCACCATAATGACAGGCCCGACCACAACTGGTGGGAACAGTCGGTACAGGAAACCACTGCCACGAACACGGACAATCAGGCTCAACAGCACATAAAAGAAACCTGCTGCCATCAGCCCCCCCATAGTCGCAGGCAATCCCCACTGCCCAACACTGAATGTGATCGGTGCAATAAAAGCAAAAGAGGATGCTAGAAAGATTGGTACAGTTCGGCGAGTAACCAGCTGAAAAATCAGGGTGCCGACGCCCGCCGTAAAAAAGGCTACGTTCGGGTCCAGCCCGGTCAGGATAGGAACCAGCACCAGTGCGCCAAAGGCAACAAACAGCATCTGTCCACCCATCAGCACCTGACGTCCCAGAGACGTATCGTCTCCCAGAGAGTTTGTGTCGATCATAATTATTCTCTTCAAGTCAGCAAATTAGTCATTATTTTTATGGCTTTCCATCTCGCCATGCTTTCCTGCACCCATAAAAAAAGGCCTTACGGCCCTTTTTTTATGGTTTACTTAGTTCCGAAAATCTTGTCTCCGGCATCGCCCAGCCCCGGCATAATATAGCCGTGCTCATTCAGACAGTCATCAACAGAAGCGGTGTATAGTTTTACATCCGGGTGCGCTTTCAGCAGTTTTTCGATACCTTCAGGTGCCGCCACCAGAACCAGACAGCGAATTTCCTTACAACCCGCTTTCTTCAGCATATCGATGGTCGCAATCATGGAACCACCTGTTGCCAGCATCGGGTCCAGCACCAGGGCCATGCGCTCATCAATATCTTTTACCAGCTTCTCAAAATAAGGCACTGGTTCCAGGGTTTCCTCGTCGCGGTAAAGACCGACAACACTGACACGAGCACTTGGAATCAGATCCAGTACACCATCCATCATCCCCAGTCCGGCACGCAGAATAGGAACAATGGTGATTTTCTTACCCTTGATCTGATCGACCTGAACATCACCCGCCCAGCCATCAATGGTCACTTCTTCCAGTTCCAGGTCTTTGGTCGCTTCGTAAGTCAGCAGGGAGCCAACTTCATTGGCCAGGGTGCGAAAACTCTTGGTGCTGATATCGCGCGAACGCAGAATACCCAGCTTGTGTTGTACCAGAGGGTGTTTAATTTCCTGTACACTCATGCCAAAACCTCGACCAGTGTGGTGTCTCTCAATTCAATCCGGCGTCATCTGTCTTTCTCCTGCCCGCATAGCGTTCTTCCGGAAAATTCCTGAAAAGATACAGCTAACAAGTAGGGAAAGGCGGCTGTCTGGACTGACCATGCCTTAGAATGCGCCGCTAACAGCGTAAACCTTCTTATTGTCACATAACTTGAATACAACTCCATAGGTTTTTTACGAAAACCACCTCGTAGAGCCTCGACTTGCTGTTCTGGTCAAAGACAGGTATTTTTTTCTCTTTTTTGATCAAGGTCAAACCAGTAGCACGTTTGACCAGATTGCTAACCTTATTGAGGTTCTCACCCAATGTCTGTTGATCTAGACCATATCCGGCAAGTTCGTGAAGAAGCTGACTGTCTCTATAATGAGCAGCAGATTGAAGAAGCTATTGCCAGCATGGGTAAAGCCATCACCGAACAGCTGAGTGACAGCAACCCGCTGGTTTACTGTGTGATGAACGGTGGTCTGGTCATTACCGGCAAGCTGATGACCCACCTGCAATTCCCCCTGGAAGCATCCTACGTGCATGCAACCCGCTACAGAGACCAACTGACTGGCGGACAGCTGAATTGGAAAGTGCGTCCAACCCAGGACATGAAAGGTCGTACTGTTATTGTGGTTGACGATATTCTGGACGAAGGCCACACTCTGGACGCTATCGTTGACTTCTGCAAAGAACAGGGTGCCGAGAAAGTACTGACTGCCGTTCTGATCGATAAGAATCACGACCGCAAGGCTCGCCCTGGCATGAAAGCCGACTTCTGCGGCCTGGAAATCGAAGACCGTTACATCTTCGGTTATGGTCTGGACTATCAGGGCTACTGGCGTAATGCTAATGGCATCTTTGCCCTGAAAGGTCACTAAAAGGCTATTCAGCAGCATAAAAAAACGCCATACCGCTTCGGTTATGGCGTTTTTTGAGGAATAAAGCAAAGTTCAGCGACCACGTATTGCTTTTTTCATAGTCCCTTTTTGCTTTTCTGTGTTTTCAGTAATCTGCTTGTGCTCTTCTTCTATACGTTTATCTTCATTTGCTTGCACCTCATCATATTTATCCATTATCGCCCCAAGAACATCGGTATTACGTAGTGTTTGCAGATCTCTTTCTGCTTTCTCCAGTCTGCTTTCTAATTCTGGACGTTTAGCTTGTAATTCGGACAACTTCTTTTCCAAACCGACCTTTTTTTCTCTGGCATTTTTTAGGCTTTCATTCAACGGATGAAGACCTGATTGTAAAAATGTTTTTTTATCCGTTCCTTTTCTTTCCGACTTTGGCAATGCATTAAATTGTTTTTTTAATATTTCCGTTTGTTTTACCAGCTGACTTTCCAAATCTTTAATCGCATGATTATTTCCTGAAATATCGACGGCCTTGATTTTATCAATATTGTATATCAACCTATCCAGATTCACCTTTGCCTCATAAGCCATACCTTGATATCGATTAAACTCGTTCTGGTAACCGACCTTTGCCGAGGCTCTGTTTTTATCAAGTTGATTTTTATAATTTTCAGCCCTCTCATCAATACCCTTATGTATTTTTGTTTCGGCTCGATCATAGGCCGCATCAATCTCACCAGCCAGGTCTTGAGTCAATTTAGATAGCTCGTCTTTTAATTCTGAACGGTCAACATCATATTTTTTGGTTTCATTACCTGCCTTCTGATAGCTTTCAAACTCTTCCGCCCCCTTGAACGCTTCCTTAAATTCCCCCAAGATTTCGGCTTTCTTCTCTTGAGATTGGTTTTTGGAGAAAACAAACTCCTTCCCTGTCCCCGGAATTTTGAACTTACCTGATTTAGGCGCTTTATCGCTGGCAAGCAAGCTCAGCTCCTTGCCAAACTGCCTTTCAAACTGTTGCGTTTCCTGTTTAAGTGACTTCAACTCAGCAAGACGATCCAGTTTATTATTTCTGGTTTCAAACTGTGTCTGTATGTTTTCAGGGAAGGACTTAAGTACTGCATCCGGTACTTTCTTCCAGTTTTTGCCGGTTATCCAGCGTTTTGCTTCACCATAAACCGCAGACTTGAGCTTACGGCTTTTCGCCCTAATCGTATCGGCTACCTTCTGCTTTCTGTTTCGGGTGTCCTTTTTTTCCGAAGGCTGAACATCATCGTTAGCAGGGGTCTCCGCTTTTTCCTGGGCCTCAGCATTATCAGTACCCATAGCATGGGCTATTTCACTTTCATTAGGGGAAGCTGGAAAAACATCGCTGCCGAGGGAAGAATAAGCACTGTCAGCACTTGCTGAATCGGGAGTCTCTGAGGGGCGAGGCATATAGGATTGCTGCGAATCCTGGCGAGAAATTTTTCGCTCGGCTATCGATTGACCACTCCTCTGGGAAGAAGGCTGAGAGGGTGCCAGTTTCACGGAAGGTAAAGACGCGGATCTCGGCGGTAAACTGACCAAAAAACCGAAAGACTTCCCTTTCAATCTTGAGTCAGTAGACGGTTGAGCCGCTGGCTTTAAATTCGACGCTGACTGGACAATCCCTGAGTTATTTATAGATGGCATAAGCTGGTACCGTGAACGTCCCTGTTCTGTTGTTGCAAAAGCACCCACAACGATTACTGAGTCCTTTCTGTTATAAATTAAGTATCAGCTATAGCCATCAGGCGTATCTCTTTGAATTTATATCATTTTGAAATATCAAAACATTTTATCTACAAGAAAGGCTGTTATTGCCACTACACCTACCAATGCGGTGAAAACATCCAGAAATGGCTGTCTGAAGTGTTTTAGCCGTTCAACCCTGTAAAAGGCGTAAACCGGCATGAGGTAAAGAATGGTCGCCAGTACAGGCACCACAACCATTTCCACCATGCCGATCACGCTCCAGTTGGCATAACCGGCAATCCAGCAGGTCAATACCACAAATATCACTGAAAAACGCTTCAGCCCGACAGTATTGACAGGCTTTTCCGGGTATTTCCTCAGCCAGTGCTGCACCACCAGCCCCTGAATACCTTCCAGTGTTCCCAGATATACCCCGAACCAGGAACTGGTAATAGCAAGAAAAGCAATAAGGGGAGCAAGAATAGAGAAAAGCAGATTACCCGACTGGTTAGCCAGTACAGATAAAATCGGCAGATTCTCCATTTTTGCCTGAGCCATATCCTCCGCAGAAAGGCTGAGGACTGAGGAAAAAACAAATAAAAGGATCACTAACAGCAGTAGTTGTGTATTACGTTTCAATATCAAGGCTGTCTTGTGGGCACACGCCTGTTCATCATTGATCTGCACCCGGTAAGCCCTGGCAAATGCTGAACAGGCGGGCGAATGGTTGAACGAAAAAATCAGCAGCGGAGTCGTCAGAAACAAAGTAACTCCCATACTGTGAAAGTCGACTGGCTGGTCAAAGGCTGAAAGGTTCCATTGCGGCACCAGATACAGGGAAATCCCCAGCAATACGACGACCAGTGGATAACACAGCAACTTCACTGCCCGAAGCATCCAGGTTTCCCCGGTGTGCATAATGGCTACCAGCCCAACCACCAGAGACAGGCATAACCAGAGTCGGGAAGGTGGCTCCCATTGCAGCTGATTTTCGATAAAACTGAGTACTACATTAGTGATGCCTATGCCATAGAGCAGAATGATGGGATAAATACAGAGGAAGTAGCCTACAGTGAGCACCCTCCCTGCCTTCTCACCAAAATGTTCGTTGACTGTAGAAGTAATATTCGCGGTTGGGTTACTGGCAGACAGGCAGAAACGGACAAGGTTGCGATGAGCCAGCCAGACCATGGGGCCGGCCATGACAGACAGGATGATCAGAGGCCAGATACCACCGGCCCCGGCACTGATGGGCAAGTAAAGGATACCGGCACCAATGGCCGTTCCAAATAAATTAAGCATCCAGCCTGTATCGCGGGAGGTCCATTTACTGACAGAGCTGCCAAAAGCCTCTGCCCGCTCTTTACCAAGCTCTGCAGAATTTTTTGGCATTGAGTTCTCCTCAAACTTAGCGCATTCGGTTGCTTCAGTATTAGGGGCGCAGCATTCAATAACTTACCGGGCTGTTGGCTTTTGGCTATTAGCTGCTCATACAGCCAACCGCCAACAGCCAACAGCCAACAGCGGTATATTATGTTCTGCTGCTTCCCTTAATAGTCAGTTTCCATACCGAACTGTTGTCAGACTTCAGGAGCCTGCGAACCAAAGACAGCCCTGAGCTGTTTACCAATTCAGGGCTTCAGAATCAGAAAAGTGACCTGATTGGTAAACAACTCAGGAAACCGCTAGGAGTATAGACATACCGTTCAGAATTAATTCCCATGCTTACAGAAAAAAACACTTTCATTGAAGGTATAAATATCTATATAACCAAATAAATTAATACATATTTTTTTATTCAGTTAGAATCAGCCGAGAATACTTTTCCGGGCTGCACCATGAAAAAAGACAAGAAAAAAATTATCGGAGAAACATTAAGCGATGAGCGCATTAAAGAGCTTCTGGCACTTAAGTCTCCATTCGGTGAAAGCCGTTCATTCCATATTCTGACCAGAGCTTACCGCACTCTCAGACAAGAAGACTTTTCCCGCTTCATTCTGTTTTATGCAGAAACCGGGTTAGAACTGAACCCCTGTGACCGATCTGGTCGCCGCTTCCTTGATATTCTCTCCAGACATCAGCATGCTACGCCTTACATTCAGACCCTCCAAACGGTGAGCATTCGATAATGCCTCAGATGGCAGTTCTACAGCTGCCATCTATACTCCTGATTCTTTACTATCTTTTCATTCACTTATGGCTGTTCATGTGGAGTAACCCCATTATGCTTTTTCCAAGGCCTTACTGTTTCTGGGTTTTGTGCATTTCCTTGTTTTCAGGTAATCTCTTTGCCAGCGAGCTCGACCAGGCAAAAGCCTATGACAAACACTATCCGGAAATAAAATACACCGAACTGAGAAAATCCATTGATGCGGGAGAGGTGTTTATCATTGATGCCAACAGCGAGCAGACTTTCAAAAAAGGCCACTTGCCGACCGCTGTATCCATGACTAATAAAAAAATGCTGGAAGAGCGTATGCCTTATAACAAACACTACCCCATTATTGTTTACTGTGGCGGTCCTCAATGCACGGCATGGCACAAAGCCGCCGACTTTGCAGCAGCACGGGATTTCACCAGTGTTCGCCACTACAAGGGTGGGTTGAAAGATTGGCAGGCTCAGGGTGAGCGCCTCTCGACAACCTCAAACTGAAATGTTCGGCCTCTTACCATAATTTACACAGGCAACCACTGAAATCACATATGAAGATTCGTAAAGAAACATCAGACGACATCAACACCATACGCGACCTGGTTTATGCTGCGTTCAAGGGGCATCCACACCATAAACCCGGAGCCGAACCCACTGAACACACCATTATCGACCTGCTGAGGGAAAGTAACGAATTATCGTTGTCTCTGGTGGCTGAGCAGAATGGTGAAATTATTGGTCATATCGCATTCTCACCCGTCAGGATTAATGGGCAGGATAGCCACTGGCTAGGACTCGGGCCTGTCGCCGTTTTACCCGATGCGAAGGGCAAAGGCATTGGCTCAGCACTGATCAATGAAGCGATTAAGAAGCTTAAAGAAAAGGGGATCAGCGGCTTTGTTGTTCTGGGAGAACCGGAATATTACAGTCGGTTCGGTTTCTCACATTACTCAGAACTCACCTTACCCGGCGTTCCGCAAGAGTATTTTATGGGATTGTCAAATAGCTCAGAGATCCCAACAGGTGAAGTCACCTATTCTTCAGCCTTTGGTTAAAATTTCTCCTTGTTTTGACGATGGCCTATAAGTACCCGGCCACAGGGTTGAGTACCTATATTCACAACACTGTGTTCACACTATGCCTGATATCACTGGTGCCAACAGGCCATTACCTCCACTTCCCGGTCCCCGGTCTGAACGTCTGCCTCTGCAAACAGGCAACATGAGCAATACGGGGCGCACTGTTCAAACCGCCACACCAAAGCGAAACCTGCCAAAGTTGTCCGGGCAGCCTCTCTTCCAAGGAAAGTCTTTGAGAGAGAGGAAAATCACAGCAATGGGCAAAGAGGCTCCCTTACCTGTAGTCAACATCAAGAGACAGGCTAAGGATGTTATTCCTGAAATGATACCGGGGAAGGTGCAACCCCCTCCCAGACTGGGCAATGTCAAGGTTGGAAAAATGCTGGGTCAGGGGGCATTTGGCAGGGTATTCCTGGCCAGAAACACCCCCGCCGTTAACCCTTCCGAAACCCCGGGAATCTTACAGAAAAATTACGTAGTCAAAGATCAAAACCTGGGGACAGACCCGAATACAGTACAGTTTCGGAAAAACCAGGCTCATGCTGAAGTTCAATTCCAGAGGCACGCAAAAGGCGCTGTGGGTATTACCGGTGAAAACGTCTACCAGGGCAATGATGGCGTTCATCACCAGGTTATGATGGAACACGGCGGCCAGGAGCTGGCCAAAATCATTGAACCTGCAGCCAGTGGTAAGGCCAACCCTCTGGATGAAGGAACCTGCCAGGCCATCGGTTCGCAACTTATTTCACAGCTATCTTCCCTGCACCAGCAGGGGGTGGTCCATCGGGATATCAAGCCTGAGAATGTGCTGATCAACCATCAGGGGAAAGCCCGGCTATCCGACTTTGGAATCAGCCAGCAGGCAAACCCAGCCAACACACAGTACGGCTCTGACGCTCTCAAATTCAGCGGCTTTGCAGGAACCCCTGCCTACATGGCTCCCGAAATCGTTCAGGCACAACACTACTCAGAAAAAGCCGACTGCTGGTCGATGGGAATGATGCTGTCAGAATTACTGACTGGTGAGAGGCCGCCTTATTTATTTCATGACAAGAAACATAAAGGGAGAAAATACAGACAAATTGACCTGAGCTCGTACAATCGATTTACCCGTTCTATCAGAGAGAACCCTAAGCTGTCACCCGATGCAAAGAACGCAATTCTGAGTATGATTGCTCTTGACCCACGAGCCAGACCCTCTGCCAAACAGGCTCTGAACCTGCCGTTTTTCCAGAGTGGCAAAAATCAGCATTTTCAGCTTCAAAATCAGCACCAGGAGGCATTCCAGCAACTGGCGCACTTTGAGCAAATGCTTGAAAGCGCCGAGGCTCGATTACTGGCAAAACCCGATGAAACGACAGCACGGGAAGTTGCTTCATTAGGGCGACAGGTTTCAGCAATGGGGACTGAAGTAAAATGTTTACAAGCAAGGATGGAATTAAAAGACCTGAATTCTGAGCTGGAAAAGCTGGGTAAGAAAATGAATGATTTTTATAGCAACCCACCAAAAACCACAAAAAAGAAAAAAGCCTTTTCAGACCTGTCTGCCAGGTATCACGTAACCTTGAAGGACGTACACCTTAAGGAGCAGGAAGCGAACCATCTGGATCAGAGCGCCAGCCTTATGCGGCAAAAAAACAACCTTATTGCTCAAGTAGAAGCAGCTCAAAGCGGGCGCAGCGGAAAGCCAACCCGGAAAACGGCGCAGCTGATGATACAGGCGCTGGAGGTAGACAAAGAGTTACAGGTCAAAGAACTTGAAAACCAGCTGGGAATCCTGAAAATAAAACAGGCTTACTTCAGAAACCATGAAACGGCATTAACCGATGGTCAACGCACTGAGGCAAAAGAGATAGCAGCCGCCATAAAAAACAATGAAGGTGAGCTGGCAGAACTGCAACAATCATTGAAGCATTCTTAAAATTGGCTAAAGTGAGTTCACTCAGACTTTCAAATCAAGCATTTTCACGGCTTAAAATATTTAAACACTATGAGTTAAACGGTTTTTAGAATGAAAAGATTCTAAGAGTAAGAAGGCGACAGTAAATGAAATAAGTCTTTTACTGCCAACCACCGTTATCCAACTGACAGAATGCTGCTTATGTACTGGTTCCTTCTCCTTATGGCTGGTGTATTCGAATCGGCCTTTGCCATTGGCCTCAAACTCAGTGACGGCTTCAGCAAGCCGGTTCCCAGTCTTCTGACAGCGATTGCCATTGCCCTGAGTATGTTGATGATGTCCCTGGCCATGCGTGGCATACCAGTAGCGACTGCCTATGCAGTCTGGGTAGGCATCGGAGTCGCTGGCAGCCTGACCCTGAGTTATCTATTCCTGAAAGAGCCCATTAACAGTATGCAACTTATTAGCGTAGCGTTAATTCTCTTTGGGGTTCTTGGCCTGAAAGTCACGTCTACTGGTTAATACCTGCTCAAACAGACAGGTTAGTTCTGCGTAACTGGGCACTGAACCGTTAAAACAGCTTGATCCAGATCAATACTAACACTTAGGTAATAGCCGAAATCGAACAAATAAAGGCTCAAAGCGCCAGCGATATTCTCTGAAAAATAGAGAATAATCAGCCCTTTACCCCAAAAACACCTGCCTTAAATCCCTGTTTTGCCATTTATTGATTTAAAACAACCTCTCTCGCCCTGCGTATCTCTAATCTTTATAGCCGACGGAGTTTAGTAGAGTCATTACCAATAAAAACCCTTCATCGCCTATGGGTTAATGGGTGGATTTTATGCTCACAAACTCCGTTACCCGCTGAGATTGACTATCCATAACAAGCACAACAAGCAGATCGTACATCTCGCAATCAGCCTGCAATAGCTACACGACAACAACATGTGAGCAGGCACTATGTCTGGCAACAAAGGATAATCAATATGCAGCAGTGGATTCGACTCTCCCTAACCACCAAAGTCCTGATTGGTATGGTAACCGGCTTGCTGGTTGGTCTGGTTATGCGACACCAGTTCGAAGGCATTGCCTTCGTGGAACATTATCTGGTCAACGGCCTGTTCGACATCACCGGTCAGATCTTCCTGACTGTTCTGAAAATGCTTGTAGTACCACTGGTTTTTACTTCCATAGTCTGTGGTGCCTGCTCTCTGAAAGACATCAGCGTACTGGGTCGCCTTGGGGTTAAAACCGTTGGCCTTTACCTTCTGACGACCTGCATTGCAATCAGCCTGGCAATGGCAGTAGCCCTGGTGGTCTCACCTGGCGAAGGAGCCAACCTGGAGAGTGTCAGCAGCTTCGCTGCATCTGACGCACCTTCCATTTCCGAAGTCATCATTGGCATGTTCCCAAAAAACCCAATTGAAGCCCTGGCTTCCGGCAACACTCTGCAAATTATTGTATTTGCACTGCTGTTTGGTATTGCCATTGCCGCTGCCGGCAAACCTGCCCAGCCGGTGGTCAACCTGTTCATCGCCCTGAACGAAGTGATGATGAAACTGGTGACTCTGGTAATGAACCTGGCACCTTATGGTGTGATGAGCCTGATGGCAAAATTGTTCTACAGCATCAATCTTGGTGCTGTTGGCAACCTGTTCCAGTACTTTATGGTGGTGATCAGTGTTCTGGCCCTGCAGGTTTTCATCACGTATTGTGGCCTGCTAAAAATTACAACGGGGCTGAGCCCACGCCTGTTCCTGAAGAAAATTCAGGATGCCTTTATGTTTGCGTTTACCACGGCCTCCAGCAATGCCACCATTCCGGTTACCATGGAAGCCGTGACCCGTCGTATGGGCGTAAAAAACGATGTCGCTTCTTTCACCATCCCCCTGGGCAGCACCATAAACATGGATGGCACTGCGATCATGCAGGGTGCCGCGACAGTATTTATCGCCCAGGCGTTTGGTGTTGAATTGTTTCTGAACGATTACCTGATGGTCATTATGACAGCTACTTTGGCATCTATCGGCACAGCCGGTGTTCCGGGGGTTGGGCTGATCATGCTGGCAATGGTTCTGCAACAGGTTGGCCTCCCCCTGGAAGGCATAGCCCTGATTATGGGCGTTGACCGTCTGCTGGATATGGTGCGAACCGCTGTCAACATTACCGGCGACAGTGTTGTTACCTGTGTCGTGGCAAAAAGTGAAGGAGCCCTGGACCTGTCAGTGTTTAATAACGAGGCAGCCGGTGAGAGTGATGAAAACATTGACTTTCACCAAATAGGCAATCACCATCAGCCTCTGAAAGCCTGACCCTTTTTGTTCAGGAGCCTGACCATTCCTGTTCAGGCTCCCAAGCCTACTGTTCAGGCCGTCGATCAGTACGCCTTTTATAACGGCATCGGGCCTGAACCCTATTGAATAATTCTGTCCATTCGGTAAAGTCCGCGGTTTATCACAATCCCAGATGGAATCAGTGTGTCCAGAAGCTTTCAGTTCGACCAGATCGGTGTCATCCACTCCTGTTACCGGCAGAAGTTTGGTATTCCCCGTCAGCCCGGTATTGTCACCGCCGCCGAGGCTGAACTGGAACTGCTCCCACCTTACAACCAGGAAAATCTGGTACGGGGGCTGGAAGGCTTTTCTCACCTGTGGGTACACTTTATTTTTCATGAAACCATGAACGAAGGCTGGCGACCCACTATTCGCCCACCCCGTCTGGGCGGCAAGCAGCGCATGGGGGTTTTCGCCACCCGCTCGACGCACCGCCCTAACCCTGCTGGCCTTTCGGTGGTTCGCTTAAAAGGCATTCAGTCTGGCAACGGCAAACTTGTACTTCAGCTTGCAGAAGCCGACCTGTTGGATGGCACGCCGGTCATTGATATAAAGCCATACCTGCCTTATGCCGATGCCCTGCCTGAAGCCAAAGGGGGGTTTGCACCATTGCCTGCGGTGATGGCAGAAGTAGAGTTCACCGAAGAAGCCATGGCTAAATGTTTGAGCTATGAACAGAAAACCGGTCGACAACTGGTACTGCTTATTCAGCAGGTTCTTGGGCAGGACCCACGCCCGGCTTATCTGCGTGAAACCACCGGGAGACGGCATGGTTCAGCGCTATGGGATGTGAATGTGGTCTGGGAGTCCAGGGGCGACCATTTTCTGGTCACCGACCTGGAGGCTTATACACCGGATCACCAGGCGTTCTGGCACTACCAGCAACATAGTGATCAATGATCAGCCTTTGATCAGCCTGAACCAGTGTCCGGATGGGTGCCCGGGGGGCTGAAGCATCCGTCATCATATCGGCAATCTTTCTTGTAAATAAGGCTGAGGTCGGTCCGACATAGTTCAGGGCAACATGAAAAGACAGGCCTTTGAGTATACCGTTGGTTGTAAACATACCATTCAGCTGGTTTGTCGCAGGTGAAATATAAGCTCCAGCGTAAGGAATGTAGTTCATAAGCTGACTCGCATAAGGGGATACTATAGCGGCTAACTGTATTCCAGCCAGCACTCCCATGGTCAGGAAAGCGCTGTTCATTTGCCCCTGAAACCATTCTTCCACTTCTTGCATTCGCTGGCTGCTGGAGAGCATGTAACCCGTCGCTGATGAACTCATCTGCCGCAGGTATTCACCAAAAAAAACGCTTGTCACCGCACCGGGATTGTCCACCAGCGCCATAGACAAAGAAACCAGACCGTCTTGCAGCAGAGGCAGCATTTCAGAATCACGCCAGAAATAGTGCTCATTGATGTTTCTTATAAAGCTTCGGGCTCTTCCTGCGGAGTTGATGGTAATTTTCACCTGCATGACATGCGGATCGCCGGTCTCGTCAGCCAGAAGAAAGTGTGCATCAGACAAAGCAAACAGAGTAGACAGAGCGGCTCCGGCATCGGTTACCGCTTTACTACCGGGCTGACGGATAGTGCCATTAGCAGGCGACAGCTTTTCCCCCCATGGCTGAAAAACAAATTGTCCATTGCAGTCAATGGTGTTTCCTGCAAGCGATGAGAGCCAGAAAGTCGCGTAGCGTCCTGCCAGTGAGAGCTCCCCCATAGGTGTTAACAATTTTTGTATCAGAGGGAAAGCAGCTGCCTGCATAACAGCTGCGGAGCAGGTGGCCTGTGCCGGCGAAAAACCGCGATTCGCGATCGATTGCTTAAGGTCACGTCCTGCCTTTAGCTGCACTGATGTCATAGTGTAACCATGCAAATAGGCAAACACGCCGCCATCCTTGAAGTTGTTTAGCCCATTTCCTGCAGCCTTATCGATACCGCCCGATAAAGCCACTGCCATGACATGATAACCCAGAGTTTCAAGGAGAGACTGAACTCTGACATAAGGGGAGCGCCCGGGTTTATGCAGGGTGGTCAGACAGATCAAACGACCAGCATTCGCTGGAGAATGGATAATACGCTTTCGGGTCAGAGGGGTTTCCAGTCTTTCACTGTCAAATTCAGTGCGCCCCTTAGCGTTAATGAAAGCCAGATCCAGATACAAGCCATGATGGGTGTAATCGAAACCCTCCTCAGTGGCCGTACTGCCAGGGCGAATCGGGTTGTACTCCAAGCTGTCCCAGTACTTGTCCTTTAACTGTGGAGGAGCAGCCAGATAAACCGTTGCAGTACCATCGGGGCCGACCAGAACACAGTTAGTGCCATCATCTTTAATCGTTCCGTCAGGTTGAATCTCGATAACCGGATGCTGCTGATCAAGGGCAGCAGGATAGGTGGAATTGAATAATTCGAAGCTCGCCTCTGCACTATCAGGCAATAAAGAACCCGCTAGCAGGCAACCCAATAATAAAGGAAAGAACTGTCGCATATTATCTAAAGGCTCTGAAAATGGAATGCTAAGAATAGACAGTTATTTAAAATAACGCAGAAATTTATAAATTTATTTTTTAAGCACAATATGAACTGAAAGGAATCATTCTGAACTCACTCATATACTTATTTCGGAACAAAAGTGCTACTTTCTTCCTTCAAGTAATGTTTGATGGCGGAACGCTGAATGATCATACCTTATAAGGACATTGACCCCGATACACTCAACAATCTGATTGAAGAATTTGTCACCCGCGATGGCACCGACAATGGCTACGATCAACCCCTGGAACAAAAAATAGAAAGTGTCCTGAAACAGCTACAGCAAGGGGAAGTCGTGGTTGTTTTTGACCCGAACCTGGCCAGCGTTAACATTGTGCCGAAAAATACGGTGGCCGCGATGGATGGCAGCCATTAAGGAAGCATATACCGTTGTTGGCTGTTGGCTGTTGGCTGTTGGCTGTTGGCTGTTGGCTAAAAGCTAAAAGCTAAAAGCCAACTCATCAAAGCGGAAACTGTGTCAACTCCACACCATTCAACATCAGCAACCCATCTTCCAGAGCCATTTTCAGGGTTCTGCTTTCCTTCCAGACCGCTTTAGCCTGCTGCATGCTGTTCAGGCATTGCACCTGCTCACCGGAATCCTGAAATTGCAGACAGGAAGCGGTGAGGAAGTCACCACTGTTCACCATGGTCTGACACATGGCACTGTAAAATACCGCTTCCGCTGGCTGCCCGCCCTGCTCCTGAACCATTTGCTGAGGTATATATTCACAACCCCAGCCCAGCAGCTCATCGGACAAATGAACAGAAGCAGACACAGCCAGGGACTGCATCGCCGCATGGGTCATCAGGCTTTCTTCTATCGGTGTCTGAGGTGGGTTATCCAGAAACTGTTCTACAAATGCTTTAGTTTTGTCCGTACCTGCCAGATCAAAGGCAAAAGAAAAATGCCCTTTGCTGGTCTGTACCGAAACCTCTTCAACCGCAATACGTGGCTGAGTACTGATTAAATCCCGCAACCATAGACCGGCATCGTCAACCGACATGACCTGCTCAGCATCGCCGCGCCCCAGCAGCTCAGGAATACGCTCAAGCAGATTTCGGTCAACATTTTCCACACTGGAACTGATGCTTAACCCTTCAATCAGATTATCCAGCCCCTGTTCAGACAATAGCGGAACAGTCACTGAACCCGTACTCATGACCATATGACTGCTCAGCTGGTCATTAGCCCTTGTCTGCTCACCTTCAGCCTGAAAGTTATCCACAACCAGCAATACATCGGAAGAAACGGAAGGCACAGAGTAAGAGACTTCCGGAGCCGTCATGGACCAGCTCTGTTCATGGGTACTGAATTCCACCACCGGAGAATTCATGGCCATGCGAAACAGAGGCTCACTGTTTTCATGCACCGTCCAGACCAGAGGTTCCATATCCACGGCAACGGTTCCGGAGCGCTGGCTGGTCAGCTGCCCCTCTGTCGGATCAACCTGCAAAGTCAGCACCGCTTCCGGATCCAGAGGCCATTCAATACCTTCTGTGGTCAGCCTGGCGGATATGGAACCGTTCAGATTCATGGAACCACTGATGGTTCCCGGCATGGTAAAGCGAACACCCTGCTCATACGTGTAATAGTTAACGTCCAGATCACCGGAGACCATGCCCGGTACAGAAAAAAGAGAGCCATGATTCAAAGTACCGGTCAGTTCCAGCGCCTGACCGTTAATCTTGCGCAAGCCCGTTCCCTGAAGTGTCAGTTCCAGGTCCGTACTGCCATAACCCCGACTGATGGACAGGTTTTCAACACGATAGTCGTGCTGCTCTGCCAGATTGACCAGATCATTCTTCAGACGACTTTCAAGAATAAAACCGTTCAGGGCTGGCATACCCAGCACCGTCAGACCTGCCAGTCCGGCCATACCGGATATCCATAATTTTTTTGTATTCGTCATTGGTTACTTCTTACTTATAGTTTGCAGCGACGCAGTTGCTCGCCATAATTGCTGGCCCGACTCTTTACACGTCGTGCCGTATTCATCAGCCATGGCTTACTCTTGTAGCTACCACGGCGATACCCTCCCATACCTTCGTGATAGTTGAGATACAACTGATCAGCCCGCCACAGGGATACCCCATTCACACGACGGACTTTATTGGTATACCAGCCAATAAAATCAATCGCGTCCGCAAAGTCATCACGGCTTTTAAACCAGCCTCCGGTTTCATCCAGATATTCCTGCCAGGTGCCGTCCTGCGCCTGGGCATAACCATAGGCTGAAGATTTACGCGGTAGCGGAATAAACAGGAAGTAAGGACGAGGCGGCCGAACATTGTGTCTGAAGCTGGATTCCTGGTACATAATCGCCATCTGGACCTGCACAGGGGTTCCCCACTTCTTCTGGGATTTTTTTGCCGCCTTATACCAGCTGGGCTTTTCTCTGAAGATGCTGCACAGATTATGCCTGTCAGAAGGCGGAGCCGTACTACTGCACCCGGTTAACAACAGGCTGATCAACAGGATCAGCCCCCCCAGTTTCTTAATGTGGCTATTTTTAGAAAAGCCTTTTCTTAAGAACAAGGCCGATATTGGTATCATTCAACGCCCCAGTCCGCTTTCAGCGCTATGAAATCGTCTTCGGAGATCACTTTAACCCCCAGATTCTGTGCTTTGGTTAACTTCGATCCCGCTTTTTCTCCGGCCAGCAATACGGTGGTTTTTGCTGAAACAGACCCGGATACCTTAGCGCCCAGTTGTTGCAGAATCTCTTTTCCCTGATCTCTGGTCATAGAATGCAGGGAGCCGGTCAATACCCAGGTTTCTCCGGCCAGTGGTTGTGCTACGCCTTCAGCCGGTGCTTCAATAGCGGCCCATGTAACCCCCTGCTCCAGCAGTTCCTCGATCACTTCCTTATTATGAGGCTGACGGAAAAATTTCTCGATATGCGACGCCACAACAGGACCCACGTCATCAACAGTTTGCAGGTCATCAACACAGGCAGAGCGAATAGCCTCCAACTCTTTATAGTGGCTGACCAGGCTGCGTGCCGTCGCCTCTCCCACTTCCCGAATACCCAGAGAATAAATAAAACGGGCAAGGGTTGTCGTACGACTGCGATCCAGAGCATTAATCAGGTTTGTGGCTGACTTTCTACCCATTCGTTCCAGACCGGAAACCTGTTCTACCGTCAGTTTGTAGAGATCGGCAACGGTATTAATCAGGCCTTTTGCCACCAGCTGATCCACCAGCTTATCGCCCAGTCCTTCAATATCCAGCGCTTTTCGGGAGGCATAATGCTTAATGGCTTCCTTACGCTGGGCAGAACAGTATAAGCCACCAGAACAGCGTGCTGCGGCTTCACCTTCGTCCTGCTCGATTTCAGAACCACATACCGGACAGGTGTCTGGCATAACAATATCACGCAGCTGATCGTCTGAAGGTCGGCAGGAGTGAGCAACACCCACCACTTTCGGAATAACGTCACCCGCCCGATGGACAATGACCGTATCACCAATTTTCAGATCGAGGCGGATAATTTCATCCATATTGTGCAACGTGGCATTACTGACCGTAACGCCCCCCACAAACACAGGCTCCAGCCTGGCGACAGGTGTTACGGCACCGGTACGCCCCACCTGAAACTCAACATCTTTCAGCAGGGTCATCTCTTCCTGGGCAGGAAACTTCCGGGCAATCGCCCAACGTGGCGCACGGGCAACAAAACCCAGCTGTTTCTGCAAATTCAGATCATTCACCTTATAGACAATGCCGTCTATTTCGTAAGGTAATTCCTGTCGTTTTTCTGCCAGCTGCCCGTAGTAATCTTCACAGGCTTTAACACCCGTGACGACCTGTGTTTCCGGATTAATACGCAGACCCCACTGACTGAACAGTTCCAGAATGTCGGCGTGTTTATCAGGCAGGCTCCCCCCTTCGACAATACCGGCACTGTAACAATACATAGTCAGCGGGCGACGTGCAGTGACTCTGGAGTCCAGCTGACGAAGACTGCCCGCAGCCGCATTACGGGGATTGACAAAAACCTTTTCTTCTCTGGCCCGGGCGCGGGCATTCATCTTTTCAAAACCGGCTTTGGGCATGAAAATTTCACCGCGCACTTCCAGCCGCTCAGGCCAGCCTTTTCCCATGAGTGTGAGGGGTATGGATGCAATAGTGCGAACATTCTGAGTGATGTCTTCCCCGGTGGTGCCATCACCACGGGTAGCCCCACGAGCCAGCACACCCTTTTCGTACAACAAACTGACAGCAATCCCGTCGAGCTTGGGTTCACAGGCGTATTCGATATCAGCCGTAGCGGTCAGACGCTCTTTTACACGACGGTTAAAGTCCTGCAACTCAGCTTCATTGAAAGCATTATCCAGCGACAACATCGGCATTTCATGAAGTACCTGACCAAACTCTTTTAGAGGGGCGGCACCAACACGCTGGGTAGGAGAATCTCCGGTGATCAATTCCGGATTATCGGTTTCCAGCTGTTTCAGGCGTTGCAGCAACTGGTCATAGGCGGCATCACTGATCTGTGGATCATCCAGCACGTAGTAGCGGTGGTTGTGGTGATTAATCTGCTGACGCAGGTCCTGAATTTCCTGCTCAACGTCTTCCTGAGAGAATAGATTTAGGTCAGTCATGATCCGGGAGAGTATTAAAGCCCCGCAGCCTTAACCGCGGGGCTGATAAGAGAGTTAGTGAGGGAGTTTAATGGCCAGCTGCTTACGTTCGTAATCACGAATCCGCTGACGACAATGCTCCAGTGTCTGCTGAGTCATTACACTCATATGCTCATCTTTGAGTTCACCGCCAAGATCCAGCGCCAGCTGTTTTGCAGTTTCTTCCATCCGGGCAAAGGCTTTCTGGGGCGCTTCCGGTCCGGGCAGACACAGGAACAGGCTGAGAATCGTTGTTTCGGTGGCTTCCATCTGCTCAATATCAAACGTACCCGGTTTCACACCATTGGCAAGGCTGAACTGTATATGTCCACTGCCGTCTTTGCCGCTGTAGCGATGGAAAATCGACCGGTCACCAAAACGCATGCCGGCAGTCAGTAAGCTTTGCAGTAAGCGGGTGCCATCAAATAGCTCATTGTTTTTAGCCAGCACGTTAATGACGACCACTTCTTCAATAGCAGTACGGTCAGACAGTTTTTCCTTATCCTTTTCCACCTTACTGAGAGATCGGGGCTTAGCCCTTGTCTCCGGAGCCATTGTTTCCGAAGCCATTGTCTCAGTCGTCGCTGTTTCTAAATCTGGCTCATCCGGGGCTTTAGCCTGTGCCGGGTCGGTATCATCAGCAGACTGCTCAAACCCGGCTTCCACATTCCCAGCCCGTCCGCTGTACACAGTACTGGCTAATGGCTCAGACAGATCCAGTTCGGGTTCAACAGCGGAGCCAAAGTCCATGCTGTCAAAATCGGGTTCAATCCGGTCAAGACGGCCTGACCGGTCTTCCTTGCGCCCACGCCTTGGAGTATCCGCCTCAACCGCCCCGGTGTCCGACAATTCTTCCTGCGCACCGCTACGACGCGCACCACCATTTGGCAGTTCACTGGAAAATGATTCGTCGTAGCCTTTTACTTCTTCAATTCCAAACGTCAATTCAGAGGCTCTTTTACGAGCCAGACGCATACGGCGGAATCCATCAATAATTACTCCAATAATGACGATAACTCCGATTACTATCAGTAACTCTCGTAAACTCATGTCCATGCCATCCGTCTTACCGCACTTTCCGGTTGCTCAGTGCTTACAGTCTGACTCCCGAACCGGAAAAATAAGGTGTATTTCATTCAATGCTACATCAAAAATACATGAATCGGACTACTCCGAAAGTAATACACGACCATGCTTTTATATTACATGGCTGCCATAGCAGCTGCTTCTTCAATATCCACAGATACCGGTCGGGAAACACCAGGCTCCTGCATGGTGACACCCACCAGTTGATTAGCCGCCTGCATCGCAATCTTGTTGTGGGTGATGTAGATGAACTGTACCTTGTCACTCATCTCCGACACCATTTTTGCATAGCGGCCAACGTTAGCGTCATCCAGTGGCGCATCCACCTCGTCCAGCATACAGAACGGTGATGGATTCAACTGGAAGATGGCAAAAACCAGCGCAATGGCTGTCAGTGCCTTTTCTCCGCCAGATAACAGGTGGATAGTACTGTTCTTTTTACCCGGCGGCTGCGCCATGATCGCCACGCCGGTATCCAGCAGATCGTCGCCCGTCAGTTGCAGATAAGCCCGGCCACCGCCGAACACCCTGGGAAACAGGTCCTGCAGACCTGAATTTACCTTATCAAAGGTACTCTTGAAACGTTGCCGGGTTTCCCGGTCAATCTTCCTGATTGCATTCTCTAACGTTTCCAGCGCAGATTCCAGATCTTCGTTCTGGGCGTCCAGATAGTTTTTGCGTTCAGACTGGGTTTCATACTCTTCAATCGCTGCCAGATTGATCGCCCCAAGTCGTTCAATCCGAGCCTGCAGACGTTCCAGTTCATACTCCCAGCCCTGCTCTGAAGCCTCTTCCGGCATATTAGCCAGCACCGTTTGCAGGTCAAACTGATCTTCTTTTAACTGTTCAGCCAGTGTCGTCCGGCGTACCTGCATGCCCTGCCAGTCCATGCGCAGTTTTTCCAGACGGGAACGGGCAGTCTGTGCTTTCTGCTCAGCGGCCTGACGCTCTTTCTCGTACTGTTGCAGATGCTGTTCAACCTTTTCCAGTTCACTGCGGGCGGTCTGCATGGCCTCTTCTTCTTCCAGCCGACGAGTCAGCAAAGCTTCCAGCTGCTCCTGTAATTCACCTTCAGGCGAGTGGGATTCATTCAGGGAAGCCTGTAGCAGCTCCCTGCGCTCACGCAGTTTAGTGGACTGCTGGCTCAACCGTTCGATGGCTGCCCGCAATGACATAACCTGACTGTTGATGCTCTGTTGTCGCAGTGCCAGCTGATGGGAGCGCTCTTTATCGTGACGGGAGCGCTGCCGCACGTCTTCCAGCTTTTCACGACAACGTTCACGTTTTTCCAGCAGCTCATCTTTATGACTGCTGTCGTATTCCATGAGGTCCAGAGCTTCCTGCAATTTCAGGCGGGATTCATTCACTTGCTCCTGCTCAAGCAGTTGCTGTTCCCGACAATCCGTCAGCTCCTGCTCCAGACGCCTGCGTCGTTCAGAGAACTGTTCCAACCGGACTTTGCGCCCCTGTAAGTCAGCACGCACCTCACCCTGCTGCCGGTTCAGATCAGACAACTGCTGTTGAATTTCCTTACGGAGATTTTCCAGAACATCGCCCTTCTCTCTGTGGTTTTGCAGGTCTTCGGCCAACAGTTCGAGAGTCTGCTCCAACTGTTCCAGTTTAATGGTCAGCGCTTCCAGCTCCTGCTGCCGCTCAAGCACCCCCGAGCTGTTATCGGCACTGCGATTAACCCGCAACCAGCTGCGGGACAGCCAGATACCTTCAGGGGTAATGATCGACTCATGGGGCTCCAGCGACCCACGCAGCCCTAGCGCCTGGTCCAGTGATTCGCAGGTAAAAATACCAGCCAGCATTGGCAAAGCTTCACTACCAGCCACCACTTTACCGGCCAGGGCCACCAGACCCGATTTATCCGCCTGTGGTGCCACGGCCTGACTGGAATCCAGCAGTATGGCTGAACCCTGTTCCAGATTACCGAGAAAGCTCGTTACCGGGTCAAAACCATCGACACACAACGCCTGCAAACTGTCGCCCAGTACCGTTTCCATGGCCAGTTCCCAGCCGCTTTCCACCTGCAGTTTTTCTGCCAGCCTGGGACGGTTCTGCAAGCCATGCTCTTCCATCCACACCAGTACGCCGGTGTCCTGCCCCATGGCGGCCTGTTGCAGGGCTTCCAGGGACGCATGGCGACCACGCAGGGTACTGAGCTCGGAACGGTTGCGATCACGCTGCTCCAGCAACTCGTCCACTGCCGTACGATTCTGTTCAATGTCAGTCAGGGTATCTTCCTGGCGCAGCTCCTGAGTCTCACGGGTCATTTCCAGCTCGGTCAGACGTTCAGCCAGCAGCTCCATCTCTTCCTGGTCTTCACCGCCCCCAAGGCCGTCCAGCTCGCCTTTCAGACGCTGGTTACGCTCAGACAGACGCTGAATCACCTGTTCAGCGTGCTGAATGCGGGACTGTTCGACTTCTGCCGTACGACGAGGTTCATGGGAACGCTGGTTAAACTGATCCCATTCCTGCTGCAGCCGGTGCATTTCTTCTTCCACCTGAGCGAGCGCATCACCGGAACCGGCTTCCTGCTCCAGCAGCATTTCCAGTTCAGGTTCAATCTCCAGCTTCTCGGCTTCGAGCAGTTCCAGCTGTTCCTGGTCGTCCGCCATCTGTTCACGGGCTTCCTGCCAACTGTGTTCCAGCTGTTCAAGATCATGACTCAGCTCTTTCGCCCGTTCTTCACGGTGGCGCAAAGTCTGCTCAATGCGGGTAACTTCGTTCCCGGTGCCGTAGAATTTAGCCTGAGTCTCGTGGAAGTGATCGCTTAGTTCCATCTGTGCGGCACGATCTTCCTCGGAACGGGCGTCTGCTGAGCGCTGTTGGCTGACAGCTGCTTCCAGCTGAACTTCCAGCTCACTGATAACGTGTTCCTGAGATCTCGCACCTTCATCAATGGTTTTCCAGCGTAGCGCCTGTAACTGAGCCTTTTTCAGACGTTCTTCGCCTTTGAACTCCTTATACTTTTCCGCAGCCTGTGCCTGACGCTGCAAATGACCAAGACGCCGACCCAGCTCTTCACGAAGGTCAGTCAGACGTTCAAGGTTTTCATTGGTTCGGCGAATGCGGTTCTCGGTTTCCCGCCTGCGTTCTTTGTATTTGGAGATACCAGCGGCTTCTTCAATAAAAACCCGCAACTCTTCCGGCTTGGATTCCACCAGGTTAGACACAATTCCCTGGCTGATAATGGCATAGCTGCGAGGTCCCAGGCCGGTACCCAGAAAGATATCCATCACATCCCGCCGACGGCATTTGGTGCCGTTGAGATAGTAAAAGTTTTTAGCTTCTGAGGTGAGCAGTCGCTTCACGGAGATTTCGCTGAATGCCGCGTATTCTCCAGTCACCCGGCCTTCATTGTTATCAAAGACCAGCTCAACGGACGCCTTGGCAGCCGGTTTACGGCTGTTTGACCCCTTGAAAATAACATCGGTCATGGACTCGCCACGCAGATGCTTGGCGGAAGACTCGCCCATTACCCAACGCACAGCGTCGATAATATTGGACTTACCGCACCCGTTAGGCCCGACCACACCACTCATATTGGAGGGGAAATGAACCACGGTTGGGTCCACAAATGATTTGAAACCGGCCAGTTTGATCGATTTTAGACGCATCTTATCCTTTAGCTCGTCGCTTTCGGGGCCACAGCATGCCGTCTCGCGGCCCCTCTTCCCTGTCCTCGAGTGTTGCCTGGATCACCTACTGACGTATTGAACGAATCAAGTCTGATGACGTTCAGCAACGTATCGCTGCCAAAAGCCTTAACTTTCAGAGTGTACACAGGATTAGACTAACAGGAAAAGTCGTTAAATCCGAAAAGATAAGACAAGTTGATAGAAAAGTAGTTCAGAAGTGGTTATAAACCGCATCCCTGCTGTCTGTTACGTTTAACTGCACTAGCAAAAAAGTGCTATGACTTCTTCAGCAGTCTTTAAGGTTTTATTGCCGTTATAATGTGGATTTATAGTGATTTTTAACCCTTCAGGTGGCCCTTGTCTCCATTTACTTCTCTCTGGATTCAAAAATCTATATGGCCAGACCACTCCCACAATATAATCACTTGAAATTGGGTGAGAAAAGTTTACATCACAAATATCTTTCGCCAAATTGGGATAATAATGGGATATTGAGGGGTGCAGGTTATTCGGGCTGGCATAGCCTCTGAAGCAGGTCGCGTTGACCAGGTACACGTATCCAACAGTGCCGAAGTTAGAAAAAAACCAGCCAGCAACATGAGAACAGATACTTGAAGAAACCCCTGCGCTTGCGTTATGAAATCGGGTTGCCCCGGATGAAGGTCCATATAACAAACCCAGCCTGGTCTCTGTGTCGACTGAAGGGTCAGGGGTAAGCACCAGGCCTGTTTCAAAAATTTCATCAGGCGACTTATAGCTGCCCACAAAAACGTAGCCGGAAAAATACCTCTGCCCGGAACGGCTGCTACTATCTACGACCATAGAGCCAGGTACAAATGTTGTATCACTGATTTTTAACGGATCGGTCAGGCATTCATACTTATCATACATCCAGATCACCTGCTGAACCCCGGGCTGCGGGGCTTCAAATAAGGGTTACAAACTGCATCCCTGCAGCCTGTTACGCATTAATGCTCATCATGGTGAGGGAAAAAGTCTCCACATCGGAGTACATGATGCTTTTAATGGTCATCTGATCTCCCCTGACCATTGGATAGATATCTTCTTCAACCTCCATTTTAATCCGGTCGAGCTTGATATCATCAAGGTAGGTGGCCTTGTGTTGCGGGCTTAGTTCACCTCGCACACTAATATCCCTTGGATTGACATCAATATTAATATTTTCAGGCAGTGTTTTCACGCCATCAGAAAGTATGTCCAGAAAGGGAGTATCTATACCCGCAGTCTTTACAGCATAGGTGATGACGGCAAAGGCTATCTTCAACACTTTAACAAACGACAGTTTTTGGCCTCTGCCACATGAGCGAATTCTGGTACTTTCTTACCATTTCTACCTTCGCGTTCGGATCCGGCCAAATATAACCTACCAAGGGTTCGTCAGTTTCTTTAATAGGATAGTAACGCCATTTAAGAATCTCTGCGTCAGCCTCATAAACCCGACCATACATATAGCATCTGCCAAGAGTTTCAACTTGGTATTGAGATTCCTCCAGCGCAGGTATTTCACTGGCAAGCTCGGGAAATTTTTTCCCCAATTCATCAGAAAACTTCTTCAGTGAGAGCTCGAAGTATTTGTTCTTATTTTTCTCTTCTTTCATAACGCGCTTGAACTTTTCACTATGAAGATCTAACCGCAGCGAAGTAATAAACTTTTCCTGTACAGCCATCAACTCTTCAAATTGATTGTCAGCGTGCTGTTTCTGAAGCTCCACACATTCTTTAGCTGTCATCGCCAAAACCGGCACAGAACTCAGTGAACCCAATAAAGGCAAGCAGCCAACTGCGAAAAAATTTAACCATAGCAGGTGTACCTGACTGATTAGAGAGGAAAAACAAAGTAAGAGAGAAAGATATGAAGGCTGACCTGAAATCAGCCTGACTATTTGTCAGAAGGCAATGATGCTTCTGTCAAATGAAGGAAAGAGGGTAAACCATTCTTATTCTGCTACTCTGCCCGTAACCAAACGATTCGTGCGAAAGGGAATAATGAGACAGAGCTTGCTCCTTCAATAAAAGAAAAAGCAAGGGAATGATTCAGTTTTTTGGGAAATGTTGGCGGATCAGTAGTTCCAACTGGTCGAAGCGCTCACGGTTTTCCTGCTGGTTAACGTCGATCTTTTTATCCATTTTATCCATACGTTGTTCCATTTTATCCATGCGTTGTTCCATTTTATCCATGCGCTGATCCATTTGATCCATTCGGTGATCGTGTTTTTCCAGCCTGTCTTCAATACGCTCAAGGGTGAGTTGTTGCTTAGTACTGCTGAGAAGCAGATTTTTCAGGATTGACTGTGTACTGAGAACACTGTATTCCAGACGCTCTACCCTGTTTTCGAGTGTTTCAGTTTGACTCGACTCTGAACCTTGATTCATAAGGATACCTTCTGGTTATTATTTGCGCATTGAGCATAGCAAACCCCACAGAAAGCGCTCGACAATATCAAGCCACCTTGCCGCAGAAAACACTGAATCATTCGGCAATAGAATCAAACCAATACAACTTGCAGACTTATCCTGCAGGCCGTATCAACAGCTCAACCACTTCTTTACTTTCAGGCCGGACAGACTTCACTTCACCTTTGTAATCAGGGTTCATCACGTCGCCGGAAAGGCTTATTGTCGCCACCACATCAAGCAGCTTTGTTTCCGACAACTTACTGCCCCCCATCATCATGGCTGTGCTGTCGTCCAGAACCACTTCCCCCGGCAATTCTGATACCAGAACAGGCTTCACCGCTAAGGGCATACGTCCCTCTTTAGCCCGGGCAAATACCATCACCCTTGTATTCCCCGGCAGAGACTGAATTTCTGGTGCCAGCGATACCCTGACCCTGACAGCGGGTAAGGGTTCGCCCAGCATCTTTTTCGCCTGATTAATACCTGTCAGCAACGACTCCCGAGCCTCCGGATCAGTCTCAACGGAAAGGGCTTTATCCCAGGCTGCCAGCGCACCGGTATAGTCTTTTTGTTCAAAGGCAGCGATGCCCTGCATCCCCAGAGCTGTCGTATTAAATTCGTTGCGCGTCAAAGCTTCGTGCAACAGCTGGCTGACCTCTGTATCAAACCGGCTATTGTTTTTCAGATACAACACCTGAGCCAACTGGGCTGCTCCCTGGTCACTGCCAGTCAGTTGATAAAAGCGACGGAAAGCCTGCACCGAATCCTCCATTCGCCCCAGAGCCAGATAGCGTCCGCCCAGCAGATACAATGCCTGAGGGTTGTCAGGCTTCTTTTGTTGCCAGCTCTCCAGGGTCTCCAGTAGTGAATTTGAATTCAGCTCTGGCTTTACCAGCGCTTCTGCCACCTGCAGTTCAGTTTGTGCACCCAGCTTCCAGTAAAGTGGCAATACCATCAGAGGGATCAGCAGCACAATCAGGGCCGACATGACAACGCCGGGACGAACGTCGAAGCCTTTACGGTGTCCTGCCGGCACATCACTCAACAGCTTTTTCTCAAGCTCTGTACGCATTTCATTTGCCAGGGCAGGAGCAATCAGTCCTTGATTAAGCTGTGTTTCCAGCTCTTTCTGTTGTTCCCGAAATTGCTCTATATTGATTTCCTGAGCTGTTGCACCAAACGACTTTCGACGTTTAACTAGCAAAGGCACTACTGCCAGTGCAATGGCAGCCATGATCAGTAAACCGGCAGAAAACCAGAAATTCATTATCATTGTTTACCGTCCAGAATGTTATCCAGCTCAGCCTGTTCCGTTTTATCCAGCACACAGGGCTGGTCAGCTTTACGGTGCCTTTTTACGATCACGACCAGAATCACCAGCGCCATGATCAGCAGGAGTAAGGGGCCAAACCAGAGCAACAGGGTTTGAGCATTAAGCCGGGGTTTGTAGAGAACAAAGTCACCATAGCGCTCCTGCATAAAGCGGATAATATCCTGATCCTCCTTGCCTTCACCAATCAGTCGATAGACTTCACGACGCAAGTCTTCTGAAATGGTGGCGTTGGAATCGGCAATCGACTGGTTCTGGCATTGTGGACAGCGTAACTCTGTCGTCAGTTGAATAAACCGGCTCTGCTGTTCCGGCGTTGCAAATACATAGTCGTCTATTGCGGCGGCATTCGCTGCCATCGCCCACAAAGACAACGTTAGCAGAGAAATAACGTATCGGATGACCTGAAGCATTCAGCCTGACTCCTTCTGCAAAGCCTGATAACGGGGCTTCAGGTCTTCCTCCCAGACCCGCTTGTCCACTATGCCAATATGCCTGTAGCGGATCATACCCTGCTGATCAACCAGAAAGGTTTCCGGCGCGCCATAAACCCCCAGATCAATGCCCAGTCTGCCATCCACATCGGCGACACTTAAGACATAAGGGTCATCCTGGAGTTTCAGCCATTGCCGGGCGTCAGCCTGTTCATCCTTGTAGTTCACGCCATAAATCGTGACGCCCTGTTCAGCCAGTTCCAACAGGTATGGGTGTTCAATCCGGCAGGCGACACACCACGAGCCCCAGACGTTCAGCAAAAAGACCTCTCCTGTAAGCTCTTTTGCCGTTATTAAACGCTCAGGATTTAACACAGCTGGCAACTGAAACTCCGGCAAAGGTCTGTTCAGCAATGCGGAAGGCAAGTCATTTTTGTTTTCCCGAAACAGAGCCCGGTAAAACAGCAGGGACAACACCAAAAATAAAACCAGAGGCACCAGTGTCCATTTCTTCACACAGCGACTCCTTCTGCATCGTCCTTACCGGAATCCATTGCTGATCGTCGTTTTGTCACCCGCAGTCGGTAACGTCGGTCGGCAATAGCGACAAAACCACCCAGCGCCATAAAGATCGCACCCAGCCAGATAAAACGGACAAAGGGTTTTACATGCAGCCTGAGCGCCCAGCTGTCATCACCCAGACTTTCACCCAGTGCAACATAGAGGTCTCGTGACAGACGTGGATGAATCGCGGCTTCTGTCATAGGCATATTCTGCACCTGATAAAGCCGTTTTTCCGGATGCATACGAGCCACCTGCCGCTGACCTTCAAAAACCGTTACGCTGCCATAATCAGACAGATAGTTAGGCCCCTGCCGACGCTGAATACCGTCGAAGCGGAAGGTGTAATCGCCCAAGGCAGCCATATCGCCCGGCGCCATGCGGACATCTTTCTGTACCGTATAACCGGCACTCATCGCCACACCAATAAAGGTAACAGCCAGCCCAAGATGAGCCAGCTGCATGCCGTAATAGCTGGCCCTCAGTGTTTTCATACCCTGCCACAGCCCTTTGTGGCGGGTTTTATTCATAATGTCCCGGGCAATGGCTAAAACAATCCACAGCACCAGCCCTATGGCCAGAGCTTCACTGATCAGGAAGCTATCTCCGTAGAGCAGGCTAAATACAAACCCTCCCACCACTGACATCAGCAAAATCCAGCGCACCTGCAACCATAGCCAGAAAGTAAGATTTTCCTTCCAGTTAAGTAACAGGCCAACCCCAAGACTGAGCGCCAACAACATCGACAGCGGTACAAAAAGTGTATTGAAATAAGGAGGGCCCACGGAGATCAGCCCCATATCCAAGGCATCGAGAATCAGAGGAAACAGCGTTCCCAGCAACACGGTTGCCGCTGCAATGGTCAGCAGCACATTGTTTAGCAGCAGAAAGGTTTCTCTGGACAGCAGGCCGAAACCAATCCGGTTTTGCGCCTGTGGGGCTCTGAAAGCAAACAGCGTCAATGACGCCCCCACCACCACGACCAGATAAACCAGTATAAACAAGCCACGCTCCGGGTCGCTGGCAAACGCATGCACAGACGTCAGCACGCCCGAGCGAACCAGAAAAGTGCCAAACAGGCTTAACGAAAAGGTGAAGATCGCCAGTAGCAATGTCCAGCTTTTAAACAATCCCCTTTTTTCTGTCACTGCCAGAGAGTGCATCAACGCAGTACCCACCAGCCACGGCATAAGCGAGGCATTTTCCACCGGGTCCCAGAACCACCAGCCGCCCCAGCCCAGTTCGTAATAGGCCCACCAGCTGCCAAGGGCAATACCAAGGGTCATGAAGCACCATGCCACGGTCGTCCAGGGTCTTGCCCAGCGCGCCCAGGCGCTGTCCATTTTGCCTTCGAGGAGCGCAGCGATCGCAAACGCGAAAGCAACCGCAAACCCGACATAACCCATATACAACATGGGCGGATGAACAATCATGCCAAAATCCTGCAGCAGCGGATTCAGGTCGTTACCGTCCAACGGTGGAAACGGCAGGATTCGGGCAAACGGGTTAGAGGTAAACAGGATAAACAGCAAAAAGCCGACGCTGACCAGCCCCAGTACCGACAGCACTCTTGCCGACAGTTCATGGGGTAAGCGATAGCTGAACATAGCGACAGCCTGTGTCCAGCCTGCCAGCACCAGAATCCACAGCAACAGAGAGCCTTCATGGCCTCCCCAGGTGGCGGTAATTTTGTACTGCAACGGCAACAGAATATTGGAATTACCAGCGACATACGCCACAGAAAAGTCATCACTGACAAACGCATACACCAGACACATAAACGACAGTAATACAAAAGCAAACTGCCCAAATGCCAGCGTTCTGCCCATCGCCATCCAGCGCAGCTTGCCCATGTAGCTGCCTGCCAGAGGGATTATGCCTTGCAGGAGCGCCATGACAAATGCAAGGATCAGTGCCAGAAGCCCGAGTTCAGGATTCACTGCTTGTCTCCTTCCACCGCTGGTTTTTTAATAGGATGGGGAGCCGCATTTTCAAGCGCTTTTTGCACTTCCGGCGGCATATAGTCTGCACCGTGCTTGGCAAGAATTTCATCAGCAATAAAACGACGTTTGTCATCCAGCTTGCCGGTTCCGACAACACTCTGCCCCTCCCGGAACAGGTCGGGAAGTATGCCGGTGTATTGAACTTCCACCTCTGCCGCGCCATCTGTAATTTTGAAATAAACGGTCAGACCCTTGTCATCCCTTCTCACTGAGCCAGGAACAACAATACCGCCAGCACGAAAACGACTGTTCTGAGGCGCTTCTCCGGCAACGATCTGTGAAGGGGAGTAGAAGTGGTTAATGTTATCTTTCAAAGCCAGCATCATCAGCGTTACTGCCAGCCCCACTCCGGAAACCAGCAATAAGACCAGAATTAACCGCTGTCGCCGAACCGGGTTCATATTACTTCCCCTCTGTCCGTCATACTGTCTACCGCTTTCTCGCTACCAGAACCTCTTCCATCAGGATTACTTCTGGCCGGCTGAACCGATCTGCCTAGTGTTGTTATTGCTTTTTTTGTTCGACGACCATGGCACTGTATCGAACGGATGACCTGCTTCTGACGTAGCAAAGGAACTCCAATATTGTAGAGTATTACCAGTAAACCGATTCCATAGACGGCCCAGACATAAGCTCCATGTCCATCCATATCAATCAGACTGCTTAAGCTGTCAAAGTACATTCAATACCTTCCTCCCAAACTTGTTCTGCTTATTACGGAAGTAGAAAAGAAACGTGTTTATTATCCGTTGTTATACGGTTCTTCCTGAGGGTGTCAGTAATGCCTGAACCCATTGGGTACGCCTTTCCCGGCTTAGAATCTCAGCCCTCATTCGCAATAACAGAACCACTGCAAAAAACAGATAAAAGGCCACAATAGAGATCAATAACGGCCACAGCATTTCCGGTGCCATCGATGACTTGCTGGTCAGCTTGAGTGTTGCTCCCTGATGCAGAGTATTCCACCATTCAACAGAAAATTTAATGATGGGCAGATTGACCACTCCGACCAGCGCCAGGATGGCACAGGCTTTTGCTGCGGCATGAGTTCCGTTTATCGCCCCCCTTAAAGCAATAACGCCCAGATAAAGAAAGAAAAGAATCAGCATTGATGTAAGACGTGCGTCCCAAACCCACCAGGTACCCCAGGTGGGTTTACCCCATACCGCACCGGACACCAGGGCAAGAAAACAGAATGAGGCACCAATCGGAGCACTGCACTGCAAAGCTATATCCGCCAGTTTTATCTTCCAGACCAGGCTGACAACGGCTGCTATGGCCATCATGGCGTAGATGGCTGAAGCCAGAAACGCACTGGGTACGTGCAGAAAGATGATCCGGTAACTGTTTCCCTGAAGATAATCTGGCGGGGCAAACAATAATCCCCATCCCAAACCTGTAAGGATCAGCAGTGCAGCTGACAGTGCCAACCATGGCAGCCATCGACCGCTGATTTCGTAGAACCATCTGGGAGAGCCCAGTCTGTGAAAAAAACGCCAGCTCATTACTGCTTAGACTATCTCATTGTTATTTATTAGTTTTTACTATGAAAACGCAGTTTTCATCGTCGTAGGTAACGAAACAGTACCGGATTTTGCCTGAAATGCACAGACGAATAAGGCAGAAAACCAAATTCAGCAGCAGAGAGGATAAAAAAGCAGTTATCCACAGGCATGAGTCAGACACTCAAATCTGTGGATAAGAAAGACAGGAAACGATCAAATAGCGTAGTTATTCGTGTGAATGATCAGGGTCTTCTGGTGACTACTTCTTCAGGTCTGGAGTCAGACTTCAGAGTGACAGGAAAATCCAGTGCCAACCAGGAGTAGTAACCGTCCCGGAAGAAAAACACACGTTTGTACCCCCAGAGCGCAGCAAGGTAACTGGCGATAGCGCCACGCATGTGATAGGTACTGTTCCCATAGATCACGATGGGCGTATTTTTGTCCAGAGTGCCTGGCATAAAAAGCTGCCGAAAGCCCGATTTCAGGTCAAGATTATGGGCTCCGTCAACCCTTCCCCAACGCCACTGGCTCAGAGGGCGGACATCGATAAACAGAGCACCCAGCTCATGCAGCCTCTTGGCCTGATGGGTATTAACTGTGACGACGTCCTTGATATTGACGGGCGCTTCCTGCGCAGAGAGAAAAGGGCTGGACAAAGCAAGAACGATTCCTGCTACATAAGAAATCCATTTCATATTGATACAGTCCGTTATAAAACTTCTTAATAAAAAAGTATATGGAGCGCATGACAGCTAACTTGGAACATTAAGAAACTAAAAAACGTCTGTTCAAAGCGATGTAGCATATAAGCTGAACAAACAAACCAACGAATTAACCCGAAGAAGCTGGTCTGTTAAACAGAGAAAACCCAGCCATTCTTTGGTAAGAAATCATTTTCAAAAGGTCCGGTTGGAGTGATACCACTGGATGAGCCTAGCTCAGCCAGTGGTGAAGTTTGCCCCGGAGCCTGAGGGCTGCCTGAGAATGAATCTGGCTGACACGGGATTCGCTGACTCCCAGCACTTTACCAATTTCCTTCAGGTTCATTTCTTCATCGTAATAAAGCATCAGAACCAGCTTTTCCCGTTCTGGCAGTTTTTCAATAGCATCCACCAGGGCGTATTTGAATTTTTCTTCCTGAGTGTCAGCCTGAGGCCCCTGATCACCGGAACGCGCCTGCATTCTGGACTCTTCACTGTCAAACAGCTCTTCAAAACTGAACAGGCGGCAACCACGCAGATCACTGAGAATGGTGTAAAACTCACCCACTTTTACATTGAGTTCCGCTGCTACTTCAAAGTCCCTCGCATCACGCCCGAGCCTGGCTTCTACTTTTTGTACGGCCTCTGATACTTTCCGACTGTTGCGATAAACAGACCTTGGCCCCCAGTCACCTTTGCGAATTTCATCCAGCATCGCCCCCCGAATACGAATACCAGCAAAGGTTTCGAAGCTCGCACCTTTAGTAGCATCGTATTTACCGGCTGCTTCCAGCAGCCCGATCATGCCAGACTGAACCAGGTCATCAATCTGAACACTGGCGGGCATTCTGGCAGCAAGGTGATTAGCAATTCGTTTCACCAATCCACGGTGCAGTTCAACCAGCTCAGTCACTTCTGCCTTTTTCCGTTTTTTCTGTGCTTCAGTCAGTTCCGCTTCAGAAGGCTGCTTGCCAGACTTTTGAGTGATCTCGTTCATGGTTAAACCCTCTCTTTTATTCTTGTTGGTAGAAAGAACTCAATGCGCCCGCGGGGAGGCGTGACTGGCATGGAATACAGTTGTTGTGCAATTCGGAGAATGGCTTTGGATGCACGACAGTCCGGGTTGTGTTCGAGCAGTGCTTTTTGTTCTTTCAGAGATTCTGCGACCGTCTTGTCAAAAGGAATGGTTCCCAGGAATCGCAAAACAATCTCAACTTCGTCTTTTAATTGCGCCTGCAGCTTTTCAAACTGCTGCGCCCCGGAGCGACGATTACTCACTGCATTAACGATGATGCCAAATTTCTGGACACCATAAATCCGGTATAAAACCCGAATTAAACGCAAAGCGTCGAGTAATGAAACCACTTCCTGATTAACGACAATAAGGATTTCTCCTGCCGCCTGAATCAGGGTGATATTGTCTGGTGCCAGACCGGGAGAAGTATCAAGAATAAGGGTATCGAGAGAGGGTGCCAGGGGTTCCAGGCTATCAATCATTGCAACAGCCTGACCAATATTAATAGACTCCCGCCAAATAGGCTTTCCTCCTGGAGTAAGAACATTAACACCAGAAGGTCCGTGTTTTAAAAGACCGTGGTCATAAGCTTCTAAACGACCGGTTTCAGGAGCGTTCATATCCAGATCTTTTTCAAGACCCAGAGTGACCCCCACATCCGGAACATCCAGGTTGCCATCGACCAGAACAACTTTTCGTCCTTTTCTGGCCAGTGCCAAAGCCAGATTCACAGACACCAGTGTTTTGCCTACCCCGCCTTTACATCCCGCAACAGCAATCACTTGTTTTGTTGATGAGTTCATAATTGACCAGCTTTAGATTATGTTTGTCGAAATTTAAAAACGACATCTATTCTTTACCGCTACATCAATTCCTTACTTCAACAACTTTTTTCACTGTCATCTTTTATATAACAAGTCTTGTGCCAGTCTTTTAAAAAGCAGCGAAAACATGAATTGTCACCACCTTGACGTGGCAATAATTTGACCCAACAACGAGAACAAAACATAACCCATTGATTTTATTGAATGTAATTTTTATCGATCATTTTTCTGTCATGCTATTAAATTGACACTATGCAAACACTGTCGCCATTTAATAAAAACTGGTTATTTATTTGAAAAGCGTAACGAAAATTAATTGACAGTGTCAGTTTATAGTGACGTTTTAATGGCAAATAATTCTGATCAAAACCGGTAAAAAAGACATTTCTCTGTCATTCGTAGATGATATTAATAACAAAAATAAAAACGACAGTTTTATGTCGTTTTTATTTTTGTTAATAGAATGAGAATAACAGCCGGATAATTGAGGCGATTTATTCAAACGAAAAAAAACGCCATAGACAAGTCTATGGCGTTTTTTTAAGACAGAAAAAGAATTAACGGGCAGTTTCTTCGTAGCGGTGCAAACTGTACTTCCTCATTTTTTCAACCAGTGTCGTACGACGAATTTGAAGTTTATCAGCAGCCCTGGCAACAACATTATTACAGTCACTTAACGCTTGCTGAATCAGGCTTTTTTCCAGGCGAGTCAGAAACTCTTTCAGATCCAGGCCACCGACCGGTAACACAGCCAGCTCATCCACACCACCACTGCCAGCGGGTTGAATACTATCAGGAAAGAGATCCGCAACGCCGTCATCATCACCGGTATGCTGATCAAAATGGCAGAAGTTTGGCGGTAGGTCCTGAATACCCACAACACCATAGGGATACATCACAGCCAGACGTTCCAGCAAATTAGCCATCTCCCGGACATTACCCGGCCAGTCATGGCGACACAAAGAAAGAATAGAGGCAGAGCTGAGTCGGATAGAACCTCTGCCCTGCTTTTCCATCGCGCCCACCAGTTCATTAAGAATTAGTGGAATATCCTCGGGCCGCTCCCTGAGAGCAGGCATTTCAATCGGGAATACATTTAACCGGTAATACAGGTCTTCCCGGAACTCGCCTGCCTCAATCATGTTTTTAAGATTTTTATGGGTAGCGGCAATAATTCTGACATTCACTTCTATAGGTTCAGAGCCACCTACCCGGTCAAAGGTTCTTTCCTGCAACACACGCAGCAGTTTGACCTGCATGTGCATGGGCATATCACCGATTTCATCCAGAAACAGAGTTCCACCCCGGGCCAGCTCAAAGCGTCCTTTCCGGGTAGCAACCGCTCCGGTAAAAGAACCTTTTTCATGACCAAAGAGTTCACTTTCAAGCAGGTCATGGGGAATCGCACCACAATTCACCGGAACAAAAGGTCCATCCTTCCGATCAGAATGTTCGTGCAGATTGCGCGCGACCACTTCCTTGCCAGTTCCGGACTCCCCGGTAATCAGCACGCTGACATCACTGTTCGCCACTTTCGACATGGCGGCTCGCACTTTACGAATTCTTTCCCCTTTGCCCACCAGCCCACGAAACAGTTCCACCTGGTGATTAAAACCGGTTTGGTGCACCTGTCGCCACTGCTCACGATAGACCTGTCCATAATGCAAACACGAAAGCAGCTGCGGCTTGGTGCAAGGCCAGTCGATGCGGGAGATAATTTGACGGCGAAGTGAGGATTGAAGATTTTCAGGAAGGGGTTCAGCAATACGAACCACCGGAACACCTCCGCTCCAGCGCTGTATTCGGGCAATCATTCCCTGAAGAGAGCTTTCTGCCTGAAGAAAGTCTCCCAGGAACAAGGCACAGAAGCCACCCTTGTCCATGTCGCTGACGGCTTGTTCCCAATGTGCCGCACCAACAGCTTTGGTGCGATACCCCATAAATTCGAGTATGGTGCTAAGATCATGGCGACGCTGCTGAGCGTCTTCTATGATAAGCACCTGATCCACTGTCTCCATTGTAACGACGTTCCTTGTCATCAAAGCAATGAAAAAAAACAGCTTGAATTAATCAGAATCGCTATAAAAAATACTCTTATTAATTCATTTAAGGTCTAAATAACTGTTTCGTCAAATTTATTTCCAACTTTAATGAATTTTTATCGGGATTTTTTCAATTTGTCGGGAATGCGGCTGTTATTCCGGAGGGGTCAAGCACTTTTTAGAGCAATTATTCATAGTGCAAAACAAGAGAGCAGAAATCAGCATCAGCAGGCAAACGATATGAACTCACCGCATAATTGTTTGTCAAAAAAATCTCTATTCAAGTAAGTCAAAAGTGTCAGTCAGTTGCTTCCTCTGGTTTCTCAACTTAGATTGACCGCTTTAAAATAGGAGGTATATATTCAATGCTCACATCGAGATGCTGTTCACTAAATCCTGTTGACTTTATCCAGAGCCGTATAAAAGAGATAGATTTTCAGGCAGAGGTTAGTTTTTTAGACAATTTGACTATACGCATCCACCACACCTGTCAAAAGATGCTGTCGGCAATAACAAATAGTGATTAAAACATTTTACTTCCACAAGAAATACGGGATCGGCAGATCAGGCAGCTTGAGCGTGAAACAAGTAAACATCTAGTCGATATAACCGCCCTTCCCTACAGGTCAATGCTTATATCAAAGCTTTCACTTGAGGATGTAGAAGACTTTTTTTTCGGTTTGAAATTCTTCTGGAATCCACTTGAGCATGCTTCGCCTGTGGAGTTCGCTGAAAATATCAAACACGAAACATTTATTGAATTGCATGTTTTAAACAACATTCTCAATACCCTGCGTGACAAGCAACTTTTTACCAGGCAGGAACTTTATGACAAAGATCGTTACGCCTCTCCAGTCACTTACTCGGAAATACCAGCAGACAGCGCATTTTCAATCCATTTTGATCTGGAAAAACAGTGTGCAATGCTCTTTCTTCACAGAGCGCAACGAGCCAATTCACATGATAAAAAAGGTGTCAAACCTAAAAAATCATTCTTATAAAGAAGCTAATTATTGTTGCTGTTATTCATCATAAAATACATCTTCAGGCTGTTCACTATCTTCATAAAATTGGTCAAAATCATCAGCTTCTTCATAAGGTGATCCCAACTGATTATATTCAGTCTCATCTGCGTCTTCATCTCTGTCAAAATACATCAGAGATGGATCGAAACCTTCTTCAGACTCATTCTCTGCTTGCTGGTTTTCCCAGTCATTTACAGGCAAATAATCCGGTTCGCCATCTTCAGTGGCCATTAGATTTAATGAAAAAAATACCGCAATGAAAGTTGTTGTCCCTCTAATCATTTCAGCCTCCCTGCAAGTTACCTGTCGGAACGGTTTCAATAGACCAGTAGACCAATAAAAGAATGCCACCCAAAAGCTTTCCTGATGGCATCTCTAACTGATTTAACTAATAGTATAAGCAGCCAATACCATTATATATCCTGAACTTCCTCCCAGAGCTTACGCAAGCGTTTAGCTGAAACCGGAAAACGGGTTCCCAGCTGCTGGGCAAACAGGGACACCCGATACTCCTCCAGCATCCAGCGGTAAAGTGCCAGCTTCTCATCCACCAGCTTATGCTTCTGATGAATCTCCCGACGCTTTTCCCAGCCCTGATACAACAGGGTCAACTCTTCAGTCCATGCCCGGTCTTTATTAATCTGGGCGGGCAGTTTCTCCTGACGAAGCTCAATACCCCGCAGGAAACGCGGATAGTGCCTCAGCCATTCAATACCCGCATCCTGCATAAAGCCCGGATAAATCAGCTGTCCCAGGTGCGCTTTAATATCAGCCAGGGAAAAAGCCCGGTCAAAAGAAATCTTACCCTTGAGGTTTTTGCTAACCGAGTGAGCGGTTTTAAAGATTTCCAGCAGCAGTTTGTCGATCTCTTCCGCAAATGGCACCAGATTACCCTTGCGCTGATCCACCAGTGCCTGAAAGGCGTCCTGGTTTCTGGGCCACTCATCCGGGTTCTGCACAAATACCTCGGAGATCAGAAAGCTCTGAAGGTCATCTTCCAGCGCCCGCGCCTGAACAATCCCTGTGGTTAGCAACTTAACCTGTGCAAAACTTTTCATTTTGCTCAGAGCAAACTTAATCTGACTGGATAATTTGAACCGGAACAGTCGCGTTAAACCTTTACGATGCTCACTGGCTGCCATTCCCTGATCTTCAAACAGCTTCACCGCCACACTGTTTTTCTGATCCACCAGGGCCGGATAGGTTTTCAGCACCAGCCCACCCACTTTACGGGTGATCTCCTGTGGCAACTCACCACAATTCCAGTCTTTCAACCCTTCCTGTTCCAGAGGGCTGTCTGTCAGTTTACGCAGACTGTCTTCCAACTGGTTGCCAAACTGCTCTTTCAGCCTGATCAGATCACGCCCCTGCCCCAGCTCCTTACCGTTTTCATCAATCAGGCGGAAATTCATGCGCAGATGCGGATCAAGGTCATCGATATTCCAGTGCTCATCCAGAATGCGAACCCCTGCCATACGATGCAGATGATGACCAAGAATTTCGGTCAACGGCTCGTCGCAGGTCGACATAGCTTCCATGGCACCACGTACATAATCCGGCACCGGTACAAAATTCTTACGAACCACCTTGGGCAAGGCGCGCACCAACGCAACGCACTTGTCGTACAACATACCGGGAACCAGCCATTCAAGACGGTGTTTAGGCAACAGTCGCAACGCCTGAACAGGCAGTGTCAGCGTGACACCGTCGTCAACAGCGCCCGGTTCGAAATGGTAGGTTAACGGCAATTCCAGCCCCTCCCAGCGCAGGCGATCCGGATACTTGTTTTCCGTCACCTGATCCGCATCATGGCGCATCAGATACTCTCGGGTCAGAAACAGCAGTTGCGGCTGCTCTTTCTCAGCGGTTGATCGCCACTTTTCAAAACCAGCGCCATTATGAATGTCTTCCGGCAGGCGTTCATCATAAAAGGCGTAAAGGGTTTCCGGGTCCACCATAATATCCCGGCGACGGGACTTGGCTTCCAGTTCATCCACCTCACCAATCAGGTCAAGGTTGTGCTGCTGGAAAGCGCCTTTGGAATGATAATGCCCTTCCACCAGCGCTTCACGGATAAATATTTCCCTCGCCACCACCGGATCAATCGCACCGTAGCTCACACGACGACGCCCGACAATAATCAGCCCATAAAGAGTGACCTGTTCATAGGCGACAACCTGAGAGCGTTTTTTCTCCCAGCGCGGCTCAAAGTAGTTACGCTTCACCAGATGCCCCGCCAGCGGCTCAATCCACTGGGGTTCAATTTTGGCATTAACCCTGGCGAACAGACGGGACGTTTCCACCAGCTCCGCCGTCACCACCCACTTAGGTTTGCGTTTATACAGGGTAGAAGCCGGGAACAGATAGAAGCGACGGTTTCTCGCACCCATATAGTCCGCTTCTTCATCCTTATTGCCCAGATGAGACAATAAGCCTGCCAGCAATGATTTATGAACATCGCCATAACTCGCCGCTTCATCATTAACCTTCAGCCCAATGTCTTTGCAGGCCAGCGCCAGCTGGCGGTGAAGATCACGCCATTCACGCATCCGCATAAACGACAGAAATTGCTGTTTGCAATATTTACGCAGCTGGTTCTGGGACAGTTCCTGACGCTGTTCCTCATAACTTTCCCAGAGTTGTACAAAGCTCATAAAATCGGAATCATCGTGGTAATGTTCACGATGACGCTGATCCGCTGCCTGCTGTTTTTCTGCCGGGCGCTCCCTTGGATCCTGAATCGCCAGGGCGCTGGTAATAATCAGCAGCTCATTCAAGGCACGATTTTTATGAGCTTCAATCAGCATACGTGCCAGTCTTGGATCAACCGGCAATTGCGACAACTGTCTGCCAACCCGGGTCATGCGACGGTCGTCATTGACCGCTCCCAATTCCTGCAACAACTTAAAGCCGTCGTTAATCGCTTTGGAATCCGGCGAATCCACAAATGGAAAGGCAGCTATGTCGCCCAGCCCCAGACGCAACATCTGCAGGATAACCGCCGCCAGGCTGGTACGCAGAATTTCAGCATCCGTAAACTCAGGACGGGACAGGAAATCCTCTTCACTGTACAGACGAAAACAGATCCCTTCCGCTACACGACCACAACGACCTTTACGCTGATTGGCCGACGCCTGGGAAACAGGCTCTACCGGCAGGCGTTGCACTTTGGAACGCACACTGTAACGGCTGATCCGGGCCGTTCCCGGATCAATCACATAACGAATACCCGGAACCGTCAGGGAGGTCTCCGCTACGTTGGTGGAAAGGATCACACGACGACCGGAGTGTGACTGAAAAATCCGGTTCTGTTCAGCCGCTGACAGGCGGGCATAAAGCGGCAGAATCTCAGTATGCGCCAGACGGGCATCCCGGAGAAACTTTGCCGTTTCACGGATTTCCCGTTCACCACTGAGAAATACCAGCACATCGCCCAGCCTGCCACTTTTACTGCCCCGCTCCAGGTCTTCAATTTCCCTTAAAGAAGCGAGAACGCCCTGCTGCAAACGCTGGTCAGCATCACGCCCTTCCAGCTCAAGTTCTTCCAGGGGCCGATAGTTTACGTCAACCGGGTAGGTGCGACCGGACACCTCAATCACCGGAGCGTTATCAAAGTGTTTCGAGAAACGCTCAACATCAATGGTGGCCGAGGTGATAATAATCTTCAGGTCAGGGCGTTTCGGCAACAGATGCTTCAGGTAGCCCATCAGGAAATCAATATTAAGGCTGCGCTCGTGAGCCTCGTCGATAATGATGGTGTCGTAGCGGTTCAGAAAACGGTCGTTCTGAACTTCAGCCAGCAGAATACCGTCAGTCATCAGTTTGACCAGAGTATTTTCGTTACCGTGGTCGGTAAAACGTACCTGGTAACCCACCTGCTCACCGACCGGCACTTTCAGTTCTTCCGCAATACGACTGGACACCGAACGAGCAGCCAGTCGGCGTGGCTGAGTATGACCAATCAGGCCATAAACACCCCGTCCGGCCTCAAGGCAGATTTTGGGTAATTGTGTGGTCTTGCCCGAACCGGTTTCACCGGCAATAACCACCACCTGATGATCACGAATGGCCCGGGCAATTTCATCCCGACGCTGAACCACAGGCAAGGCGTCATCGTATTTAACCTCAGGAATGGCAGCAGCGCGCGCCTGTGCCCGGTTAACTGAGCGCTCAATACGATCCTGCAGCTTTCCCAGTGCTGACTCATCGCTGCGCTTCAGGCGCTGCAACTGCCGCCGCAGGGGATAGCGATCCCTGATCATGCACTGGTCAATAGCACTGCGTAGCTCGTTTTTGCCGGACACTCAGTTCTCCTGGGATTTAACATCGATAGATAAAGAAAGGGCGGGATTATACCCGCCCTTTCTCTTTAAACAACAGCCAACAGCCAACAGCCAACAGCGGTATATTAAATTCCCCTTAAGACGCTGCCAGCTTTTTCAACTCTTCTTCACGCAATTCACGGCGGAGAATTTTACCGACGTTCGTGACTGGCAGCTGATCACGGAACTCAACCTGCTTAGGCACCTTGTAGCCTGTGACATGTTTACGCAGGTGCGCAATAACGTCATCACGGTTCAGTTCAGGGTTAGAAGAGACCAGAAAAACTTTAATGGCTTCGCCACTGCGCTCATCAGGAACTCCAATGGCAGCGCTCTGGACAATATCAGGGTGCATGGTCAGCACTTCTTCCAGCTCGTTCGGGTAGACGTTAAAGCCGGAAATGCAAATCATGTCTTTTTTGCGGTCAACGATGGTGGCGTAACCTTCATCGTCAATCCTGGCAATATCACCGGTTTTCAGCCAGCCGTCCGCATCAACACTGTCGGCAGTGGCTGCTTCATTCTCCCAATAGCCTTTCATCACCTGGGGACCGCGAACACACAATTCACCGACTTCGTTCAGGCCCAGATCATTACCTTCATCGTCAATTACCTTCAGCTGGCAGGACGGCACAGGAATGCCAATGGTACCCAGTTTGATGCGGTCCAGAGGGTTAATGGTGACAATCGGCGAGGTTTCAGTCATGCCATAACCTTCACAGATTTTACAACCGGTCAGCTGCTCCCAGCGTTCAGCGGTATCCATCTGTAACGCCATCCCCCCTGATACGGTGTTCTTCAGGTAGCTGAAGTCCATTTTGCGGAACTCTTCATTTTTCATCAGTCCCACAAACAGGGTGTTCAGGCCAACAAACATGCTGAACGGCTTACCCCTGAGATCTTTCATAAAGGTTTTCATATCCCGCGGATTGGTAATCAACAGGTTATGGGCGCCTACCAGCATCCCCACCATGCAGTGAACGGTAAACGCAAAAATATGGTACAGCGGCAGAGGTGCCACCAGCAGCTCTTTACCGTCTTCCAGATTGCGAGCTACCATGGCCTTGGTCTGGAACATATTGCTGAGAATATTACGGTGCGTCAGCATCGCTCCTTTAGCGATACCCGTCGTACCGCCGGTGTATTGCAGTACTGCAACCTCGTCGCCTTCTTTGCGGGCATCCAGAGGCGTATTTAAAGCCCCCAGCTTCATGGCTTGCGTAAACGGCACCGCGTTGGCTACCACATAGTCCGGCACCATTTTCTTCACATACTTAACGACGGCATTAACCAGAACACGTTTCACGGCGGGCAGCATATCGCCAACGTCGGTAATGACGACATGCCGGATACTGGTCTTTGGCACCACACGCTCAGCCATGTGAGCCATGTTCGATAACACCACCAACGCTTTAGCGCCCGAGTCGTTAAACTGATGTTCCATTTCACGCTCGGTATACAGCGGGTTAGTATTCACTACCACCAGACCCGCACGCAGAGCCCCAAACACAACGACCGGAAACTGCAACAGATTGGGCAGCATTACGGCAATACGATCACCCGGACGCAGGTCGGTATGGTTTTGAAGATAGCTGCAAAACAGTCCACTCTGATGGTGTAGCTGTGCATAACTGAAAGTTTTACCCAGGTTACTGAACACGGGTTTATCAGCGTATTTGCGTGCGGAATAATCCAGAACGTCCAGAATAGAACGGTACTGTCCGGTATCTATTTCGGATGGTACGCCATCAGGGTACTTGTCATGCCAGAAATTACTGTTAATCACTGTCGCCCTCCTTTAGCTGAGTAACAACGAGGAGGGAACCGGTGTGTTGCGGCAGCTGCCCTTTAGACATAAAAATCACGAAATCCGTTACCACTCAATACGGTCAAAGTTGAATCTGATTGGGGGGGAGAAGCACAGGTACCTCTAATACCTGTCCAACCCCGGCGGCAAAAGGTTATCAGTTTTGACTTTTTACGAACAGGCAGTATTCGGTAAATACCCGATTGTTTCCTGTAACAGAGCGTCTTTCAGAGCCAGATGTTGTCGGCCAGTGCTTCTGAACGCACTGAACAGAACTATACTATCCGGTATTTAGTGCCGCAGAGATAAACAACCAATGTCCGTTATAAACGGAGCTTTATTTACAGATATTCGTAAGTTTCACACACCTGAATCCAACATTAATACAGCGGTCATCGTTATAGATGAAACGGATGGAAAATGGTGCAGTGAAACGACCAAAAACCACCTTATCAGAATACAAAGACAACAAGATACTCTTCGTTTCTGCATAGAGCTGGGATGCAAAATCATTGTCGTACATGAAATTTACGAAAGCTTCGCAAAACATATTTACAGTATTATCAAAAAACCAGACTTTTCATGCATCAAAAAAAATGCGGGGGTACTGGGTTCAGAGACATCCCCACGACTATTGCCTTTCCTGAAAGAGAATAACATCACAAGCCTTGTTCTTATGGGAGGTATGTACAGTATGTGTGTGCGAGAGTCTCTGATAGGACGCTGCTCCCAAGGGATGAGATACTCAGGTATTTTAAATCATCAAATCGTAGTACTTACATCTCCAAGCTTACTCGCAAGCTATAAACCTGAAATGTACTCACTGGAACCGAAATTTTCACCCGATGCCCGCTCATTTGAAAACATAAATCCAGATTACGTGGATGACACGAACTGGCCTCTCTTTGCATTACACCCGGGAATAAGGCTCTATACCCGGCTTGATGAATAGCCACAAACTCATTCTATTGAAAGAACATACGGACATACAAATAGTACGATGGTATAAATAGGCCAAAATATAAATGAGCCAAAATTAGCATGGATCAAATAATAACCTTGCCAACTGACGACGGTCATAGTATTCCGGTTTTTCAGTGGCCGTGCGCCGATGCAAAAGCCGTTGTGCATATCAGTCATGGACTCAGTGAACATGCGCAGCGCTACCATCACCTCGCCCTGCAACTGAACGCCGCTGGTTTTGAAGTGTTTGCCCATAACCACCGGGGACACGGACCAGCTGCCCCGCAGCCCGCCTTCTTTGCCCACAAGCGTGGCTGGGAGAAAGTGGTCGAAGATCTGGACATTGTTATTCAAAGCATCGGCGAACAATCACCGGGCAAGCCTCTGTTTCTGCTGGGACACAGTATGGGCAGTTATATCCTGCAGAGTTACCTGATGCGCTACACACCTAAGTCACTGGCTGGCTCTGTGCTATCGGGTTCCAACTTTGCCCCGCAACCTCTGCTGACTCTGGCTCGACTCATCACACGGATTGAACGATACCGACTGGGGCAAAACGGGCAAAGTCCGATCATTCACGGGCTGGTCTTTGGTCAGTACAACAAAGCATTTAAACCGAATCGCACAGAGTTTGACTGGCTCTCGCGAGACCCGGCAGCAGTGGATGCCTACGTTGATGATCCACTCTGCGGACAACGCCCCGGCAATCACCTCTGGCATGACCTGTTTGGCGGTCTGCAATCCATCTCCTCAGCCAGGGCACTGCAACAGATCAGTCCTGAACATCCAATACTGGTGATGGGAGGCACCCACGACCCGGTCAGCGCTCCGGCAGTACCACCTGCAAAAAACGGACAACATAAACTGTCACAGGCGTTACAGAAAGCAGGCATAAAAGATGTTAGCCTGACGCTCTACCCTGAAGGCCGTCACGAGATGTTCAACGAAATTAATCGTGAGCAGGTTATCTCAGACCTGATAGAATGGCTTGAATCTAAAATTCAATAATTGGACACCAAGACGTATGCGCCAGTTGGAAAATATTCCCTTTGAAGAACTCACCGTGGGCCAGTCCGACTCCCTGACCCGAACCCTGACCGAAAAAGATCTGCTGCTCTTTGCCAAAGTTTCCGGCGATACCAACCCGGTTCATCTTGATAAAAACTTCGCTGCCACAACCCAGTTTGAAGATCGTATCGCCCACGGCATGTGGACGTCATCCCTGATCTCCTGTGCGCTGGCCACCAAACTGCCAGGGCCTGGCGGTATCTACCTGTCTCAGGAAGTGAAATTCATGCGTCCGGTCAAGGTAGGCGACACCGTGACTGTAAAACTGGAAGTACTGGACATTAACGAACGCCGCAAACGTGCGACCGTTTCCACCAACGTGGTGAATCAGGACGGCAAAACCGTTGTGAAAGGCAAGGCAGAAATCATGCCCGCTATTGAAAAAGTCGTGGTGGACGAGTACCCGCTGCCAGAGGTTGAGCTAAAGGGCTAGGAGCCTGACATCGTTCATGAGTTTGTTTCACTGAAAAACTTATGGATCACACCATCCTCGGTGAACCGACCGGTGTAAAACCGCAAGCCGGGGGGCAGATTTATGGATGTGAAGTCTTTGCAGCACTGAAGTATGTACCAGGTTATGAGCCTTTGGGGTCCGTCTCCCTATTGGAGGCCATCTCCCTGTTGATGATTTCCAGAAGGTCATTAAAGGCTTGCGAATCAGGGAGTTGGTTTTCTGATGTTGAGTTATTCTGTTCCACTTGTGAAGTGGGGGGAGTAGTCGACATCTCAGTGGTACCCTGTCCTGTTGGCCTTACGCTGACTGACTCGCTCTGTGAAGTCGATGTTACTGGAGCGCCAGCGTATGTGGGTTCTGACTGGCCGGGAAAGGGAGCGAGTGTTGGACGGTAACCGGTAGTTGCAGGGCTCACTGGTGTTAGCACGGCTGACTGTGGCGTAGAAGAAAAAACAGTATATAAAGGGGCAGCCATGGAGAAGGAGGTATAAAATGCTGCCATAGAGCCTTCAAGCTGTTCTATGTAGCGGGTTCTGGCCATTTCCTTCTGTTGGAGTGCCTGCATTTTCTGACTCTGTTCTTCCAATTCCCGGTTCTTTGCTCCCAGTTTCGCTATTGTCTGTTGCAGTGTCTGGGTGACAGACTGTACTTCCTGATCCCTGGATTCCAGTTCCGCTTTTGTCTGTTGTAGAGCCCGGTTGGCAGCCTGTGCTTTCTGGCTTTTTTCTTCCAGTTGCCTGGTTGATTCCTGCAGCTCCTGACGGGTGGCCTCTAAGTCAGTTTTCAGTTGAGTTGAGCTTTCCTCCGTGTCCATCAGGACATCACCTCCATCCACCCGTTCTGATTCCAGGATCAGTATTTTCGTACCAAGCTCTTCAATTTTATCCTCAAATGCCTGTCGCTCTTCATTTGCTACTGTCAGCTGTCCGGTTTTCTGAGTCATTTCATCCTTAAGGTTCTGATGACGTTGTTGCAGTGTATTGAACTCATCTTTTAATGGCTGTAACTGCTTCTGAAGGGCGCTGTTTTTAGCTTCCAGCGATGAAACCTCTTGTTGCAGACCGGCAGTTTTCTTTTTAAGGCTGGTTGTTTCCTGTTCAAGCTGCTGCTTGCTGTCTAGCAGGGTCTGTTTTTCTTTTTGTAAGCTGGTCTCTTGTTCGACAAGTTCGCTGATCCTGGTGTTGAGTACTGTGACATTGTCATGAAAGGTATTTTTTTCAGCTTCAAGCGCTGAAATCTGTTGTTGCTGGTCGGCTGCTTTAGTCTCAAACTGGTCGATCTGATCTTTCAGGGTTTGTTTTTCTTTCTGTATGCTGGTCTCTTGTTCGACAAGTTCGCTGATCCTGGTGTTGAGTACTGTAACATTGCCATGAAGGGTATTGTTTTTATCTTCAAGCGCTGAAATCTTTTGTTGCTGGTCGGCAGCTTTAGTCTCAAACTGGTCGATCTGATCTTTCAGGGTTTGCTGTTCCTGTTGTGCGAGCGTCTGCTGTTGGGCTTCCTGCTCCTGGGTAGATTGGAGTTGAGTGGTCAGCTTCTGATTTTGAGTTTTTAACCCCAGAAACTTCAGTTTTGACGCTGAATTTTGAACCAGCAGGTTTTCATTTTCCTGTTCTGTTTTCAGCCTGCTCTCATCAGAAACTTTCACATTTTCCCTGAGTTCTTCACACTGTTTTTTCAGGGTGCTGATCGTGCTTTCGTTTTTTTTCTGAAGCTCGTAGTGTTCCTCTTCGAGTTTGGAAAACTGTTTTTGGCGCTCTCGAATTTCTTTACGGAGGAAATCTTTATCCTGTTGATACCGGTTCTCCAGGCGGTCTTTTTCCTCTGTTGCCTTTGCGTTCTTTGTTTGCAGATCGGTAATGTGTGCTTCAAGTGTACAGATCTTCTGTAACTGTGCGGCCTCAGTGTCCTTAAACTTCTGCACTGCCTGAAGGTGTTGTTTTAATTGTGCAGCAGAATTGCTCTGTTCAGTTTCCAGGCGTTGCTTCATTTCAGTGTAAGGCTCAGACTCGGGCTGCTTGGAAAGTTTATGGACACTCTGCTCACTGGTGAGTCTCTCGATCTTCTCATTTAGTTTTTTCCTGGCCAAACGGGACTGTTCATGATACCTGGTCGTTTCGCTTTTCAGCTTGTCGTGCCGGGTTGAAAGATCATTATACTTTTTCTGTAACGCTTCCAGCTGCTGACTTGTGGCGCTGGCCTGAGACAGTTGTTGTTGCAGTGTTTCCCGTTCAGCATTGAGTGTGTTGATTTCGGTCATTAATTGCACTTGCTGTGACTGGAGCTGGCTCAGTTCTTCCTGTACTTGCGTGTGAGTGGTAGTCAGCTGGTCGTGAGTTTCCTGCAGTTCCTTAAGTGCTGCAGAAGAGCGCAACATTTCAGACTGTATGGCTTTGGTATCAAGGAGTTCACCGGTGTCCACCTGGGTTGACACGGTGTTAACATTAATCTGCGGGGGTACCGTTATACTGGCGCTGTCTATTTCAGGCTCCCTCACGGGGACATCGTCGGTGTGACCGGTCTTGCTGACCGGGGCGCTGGAGTCACCTGCCCTGGGCTTTTTGGTTTTGGTATGTTTAGAGTCAGAGTCTGACGACGCTGCACGTCTTTTTCTGGAGTGTTTTGAGGTCTGTTCAGAATCGGATGAGTCATTGTCACTGCTGCTACTGCTGTCACTGCTGCTACTGCTACTGCTACTGCTGTCACTTCTGTCACTTCTGTCACTGCTGAACCGGCGACTGCGGTCGGGTGAAACGATCTGATCTTCCAGCCGGTTGTAAGCTAACCGGAAAATACCATTTAACCTGCCCTTGACATTCTTTATCAAATCCAGAGCGTCTGCAGATTGACCAGCTGCATAGTAGAGCCGGGCCTTCTCAAGGTGCGCATAGGTTTCCTTGTCTGGTTTTATGTTATCCAGTATTTGAAGAGCCTTATTCTTTTGACCTGTCTGCAGATAGCAATCAGCATAAGCGAGATCGATCACTTCATCCTGGTGAGATCCTTTTTCATAATTCCGCAATCCGTCCAGGCGGGATTTTGCGAGCCAGTAATCACCTTTTGCAGTGGATTCGAGAAATGCCAGCCATTTCTTATCTATAATCGTGCCGCAATATTTACTAAGTTCCAGGGATATCTTTCTTGAGGCAGAGGATGACTTAAAGTACTTCTCGTTCACCAGTCCTTTGGTAAACTTTCTCATCATCTCAGGGTTTTGACTGGCAGAGAGACCCAGCTGTCCTAAGCTGACAAAGTGCTTTGACACCTGTTGAGCCTCTTTTTGGCTGTGCAGGGAGTTACGGTGGCCCCTGGGACCGAAGGTGAGCAGGGTCCAGCCATAAAAGAGCATATTATTGTTCTGACGAATAAGGTCCTCTTTTGAATTGAGCTTCCGGCCGTGGAGCCAGACTTCTGACAAAGCCCTGGCTCCACAGGCCATGATCACAGCGGCATCCTGACTGAAACCTTCACTAACGGCGTCGTTGTGCTGTTCTTTCATAAGGTGAAATGCCTTGTGTATATTTTCGGCTGATTTAATTCCGTCAACCAGTTCCACCACCCTTCTGGCGCGCTGCCCGTCGGCGGACTCCCTGAAACGGGGGTCTTTTTCGGGGAGTTGTTGGCACACTTTAATGTAACACTCCAGCCACTGGGGCTGGCCGTTGCTTTTGAGTACCTGGCTGTTCAGGCTCCACATAAGATACCTGTGAGCCGCTTTGAGCCGGTCCGTAAAGGCTTCGTCTGAAGAGTCTGGATGCCGGGCGTCATTAAGCAGGTAGTTATCGGCAAAAATAACGGACTTGCGAATATCTGCCCAGTCGAGGTTGTCGTAGTCCTCTGGCAGATCCCTTTCCCATTTATCCGGGGCTTTCATGCTCTGTGTGATGACAGTCAGATCATCTTTTTTGAAATCTTTTCTTGTGTTTTTTGGCGCAGGTGTACTCTGATAGTACTTGGCAATAATCACCAGCACCGAAAGCATGTCATCCAGTTCAACCAGGCTTATCATGTCTTCCTGTGTAAAACGGTTTCTTTCGCCAAACGCCCGGGCGCTTACCCAGGGGTGCTCGTTCTGAAGCTCCCTAATCGCCTTACTGGCCTTTTCATACTGACCTTTCGCCATATAATCACAGCACTCCAAATGGACTTCACGAAATTTCTCAGGAATGGTGCGTCTGGCTGAGGACGATTCACCCTTTCGTTGTGTACCTGTGGTTGCACTGTGTGAATGGGAAGTGCGTGAGGTGTGGCGAGAGTCTGCCTTTCTGCTACGGATTGTCTTCGGAGATCGAGACCTGCTGCGGGAGCGGCTGGATTCCGATTCACTGTTGCTATTGTTATGTTCCTGACGACCACGGATATTTCTACGTTTTACCGTGGAATGCCTGAAGGTCGTCTCAGGCTGGGCTGCTGAGGATGTTGTTGCAGAAAGTGCTGCTGAAGCCTTGCTGTCTGGAGGGGTAGTCCCTGCTCCGCCTGTAAACATGATATCTTCCCTGATTCTTTGTAACTCCCCGTTGGACACGCCCAGGCTGTAATAGTTCCTGGGGCTCGGGTTGTATTGTTTCCGGGCGTACACCAGGGCAAAAACATGAATGATTTCTGAACGGGAAGTTAGCCACAAAACCTGTATAATTTAGCGCTTTACCCGTTCTCTGATGTCTGCAAAAACCCTTTTTTCCAAGTTTACTTCACTCACTGATAATCGAGACCCGAAGAAATCAACCCACATCCTGGCAGAGGTTATGTTCATGTCAGTCTGTGCCATCCTTTGCGGTGCGGACTACCTGCTCGCTGTGAAAGGCAACCAGAAAACACTGGCTGGTTGAAAATCAGCTGCACCGGGTTCTTGATGTCGCTTTTGACGAGGATCGTTGCAGGGCAGGAGGTGGCTTTGCTGCTGAAAACCGGGCTGTTGGCTGTTGGCTTTTGGCTTTTGGCGGTTGGCTGTATGAGCAGCTAATAGCCAACAGCCCGGTAAGTTATTGAATGCTGCGCCCCTAAAAGCAGGTATCAAGAGCAAACGAAAAACTTGTGGCTGGAACGAGGACTATATGATGACAGTGCTTGGGTTGATCGATTTGTGATCATGTTTTTGCCCTGGCCTTGGCTTGAATATCCATAAGCTAAAGTTTTGATTTCCACCGAACATACTCCTTAAATCTGGACGAATAGACAATTCACTACAATACTGAGCTTCCAGGCATGATTGAAGAAGTTCGCAGTAAGATCACCTATATTAGAGAAAGCCTGCCACGCACTTCCTTTTTGTGCATTCCGGTAGGTTGAGGAAAAATAAAATGCATCACAGGCTGAACATTCATCTGGTGATATCCTGCATTCTTCTGTCTTTATCTTTACAGGTTGCAGCCACTGGAGAGTTATGGCAGGGAGAAATAATTATCCAGGGCAATAAAAAGCCTGTTACTTTCGAAGCAAGGGTTTCCCCTAACAGTGCCGATAACATGCCACCTGAAATTCCACCGTTCCTCAGGACACCCGCATTTCCAACATTTATGGTGGCGGAGCCACCCTCACCATCGCCGCAAAGTAGCTCTCAACCTGAAAGTTCTGCTACTACCAGTATTTCACTGTTCAGTGGAGAGGATAGTCAGTCTCTGGAGTACAGAGTCAATCTAAATCGACTTTCCACCTACACCTATCACAACGCTGTCTGGGATAGTTCGGGGAGAATTGATGACAGTAGTTACAACCAGGGCAATTTGACCACTTCGCTCTATACCACAATAAATGGCCGGCAAACGCTTTTATTTGATGGTGGTATATTCACATACACAGTAGCCAGCCCGGTGGCTTTCGAGTCCGACTCCTTTGGCGCTGCGTACCATGGAATCTTTATCGATAGCAAACACAACGTTCTGACCGTCATGCTGGACAGCGCCGGCAACCTGATTGGCTTAACGATCAACGCTGAACAGGGAAAATTCAAATGCACACTATGCAAACCGTCTGATATTAAAAAAGGCGGCTCTGATAGAGCGGGGGACGGCGATGATGACAGTAGCGGCAGATATGAAAAAATGATTCGCAGTGCAAGCTATCTGGTTGGCTTCGCTAGTCAGTCCGAACCCTTAAAACCCTCATGTGGCGAGGATTATGCCAGGTACTTAGTGAGCGGCGCTGGTAAAAACAATCCCGAATACGCACAAGATTGGGAGTATTCGGATTTTGCGATCTATAAAAAGCAGATGGGAAAGCTGGCACCAATGGCTGAATCACCTGCCTGGCTGTATGCACTGATCTCGTTTATTTCGCTGGTAGCAAAGAGTTATGTCTTGCCTTAGGGTGCCAGCAATGACCAGACAATAACAAACCTGATTCAGATTAAAAAAACACCGGAACCTTTCCCCTTCATGGCAGTCAAAAAACGAACAGCTTACAGGCGAAGGCTTAAAGGTTATTATGAACGCAGACTTAAATGCAGAGATTTCCGGAGAATGCATCTATTGCAGCTATGACGCTAATCCCAAGAAAGACCTCCAGCATGAATGCGGAGCATTTTTCCACAGGGAATGTTGCGACAACTGGATGGCGACAGGAAAAGGCGACAATCAAATCCTTAAATGCCTAAAATGCCAAGCTCCACTGCCCGTTGAGTTCTGTCAAAAAAAACTGTCAGAAAGACACGCCGCACCAGCTGAAGACAGCCAGCCCCTGAGCCACGCTAACCAGAACGAAACGCCTCCTGCGAATAATTCAGAAGCAGACATTACAGACTCCATTGCTAAATTATTGGAAGAGGCGTATCCCGATATACCCGGAGCACAAGTAACAAGAGTTACAAGCTTAGGAGATGATACCCGGAGGGTTACGATAGAATCTATGGACGATGAAGGTAACTGGATCCCTATTGAATATACAGTGTCCGGGCCTTGGCATTAAAAAATTTGCGACACTTCGCCCTGACTCCAGCGCTAACATCTATAGGAAAGCCAGTCACTTTCAGTGCGGACCAGTCCGTTTGTACCTGTTCTGAATTCAGTTTGATGGATGACTCACAGATGATCGACAGCTCATCATCCGTGTGCGTCACTGAAAAGACCCCGCGATTCAGCACTTCCATGCCGGGTGCGAACTGGATGATTTTAAAGTCATGCTGGATGCCCGGGAGCAGTTTAATGTTCAATGAAAGCCCCTGCCTGTTTGCAGCAAACGAAAAGTTTCTTTCCTACGAAAGAAACTTCCACCAACGGCCGCAATCCTGTCTATCATTAGGTGTTGCTTATACAGCCTGGAGTGAAAGAACTAACTCTATGCTTTTTTATGCTTTACACAGGAGTACCAGGCATGCCCGGATTCATCTGTGATGAGTGTGGGAAAAGTCTCGCAAATGCGAACTCTCTCAGACTTCATAAGCAAATCCACACTCGTGAGCAGCCTTTTCAGTGCGAAGTATGTAACAGGTGTTTTTCTCGTTCCCATGATCTCACCCGACATATGCTTATCCATACCGGCGAAAAACCTTTCCCATGTCATTTATGCAACAAGACTTTTAGAGCTCAAGGAAACCTGACTCAGCACATACGAACCCATACCAATGAAAAAACTTTTCAATGTCAGGAATGCAAGAAGTTTTTTAGATCTCAATCAAACCTGACTCAGCACATGCGAACCCATACCCGTGAACGCCCTTATGAGTGTCAGCCATGCGGTATCTCTTTTGCTCAAATAAGTACTTTTGACAATCATAACAAGAGAATTCATCGCAAAAACGGACGCTTTCAGTGTCCTCTATGCGGTTGTCATTTTAGTCGACAGTCCAATCTCTTTAGACACTTCGAGGCAAGACACCCATCCGAATCAACAGTCCAGTCTACCACTGTGCATACGCACACGGAACCAGAAGGAATGGTAACCGTAACAAGCCGAACCAAGGAATCACCAAACGATACGACAATCATAAGCACCGTCACATCCGAGTTAGGAAGTGCCTATCTAGTCACTAAATACAGCCTTTCAGCCATCACAGCAACGGCAACACAGGGATCAGGACGAGTAACCACGTATACTGGTCAAAACCTTCCGGGCTCTGGCCCTGGAATAATTTTTCTAGATGAATCAGACCCTGAACTATTGAAGGTTCAGGCGAAGTACGACTCTTAAATAATCGGACAAGAATTTTAACTTTATTCGCAGATATCAAAAAAGTCAGTCTTCCCGGCTCTGCCGCAATCAGCTGCAGATCCCGTATTTATAAGTTAGAATTTCACCCTTTGCAGTATTATCAATAAAAATCGAGGCAAGCATGAAGCTTTCCACTTTTGGTACCAAGTTCACGACTCACTCGGGCATACTCTCGTTGATGGACGATCTTGGTAACGCTCTGGCAACAGAAGACGAAATGATCATGATGGGCGGTGGCAACCCGGCCCACATCCCTGAAGTTGAGGAAGTCTTCCGTACCCGTCTGCGGCGCATTCTGGACAGCCAGAACGAATTTACCCGGCTGGTAGGCACCTATGACCCACCACAGGGTGAAAAAGAGTTTATCCACGAAGTAGCGGCTTTCCTGAAACGTCAATTTGGCTGGCAGCTGAGCGCACGCAATATTGCCCTGACCAACGGCAGTCAGGCAGGCTTCTTTATGCTGTTCAACATGTTTGCGGGTGATTTCAATGATGGCACTCACAAACGTATCCAGCTCCCCATTGCGCCAGAGTACATCGGTTACACAGACGCTGGTCTCAGTGAAAACTTTTTCATAGCCAGCCGCCCAGACATCGATTACACAGCCCCTCATCAATTCAAGTACCGGGTCAATTTCGCCAACCTGACCATTGATGACTCGACTGGGGCACTGTGCGCCTCCCGACCTACCAACCCTTCCGGCAATGTCCTGACCGACGAGGAGGTCAGCCAGCTTGACACCCTGGCCCGCACCCACGACATTCCATTGATTATTGACGGCGCATACGGCACCCCCTTCCCCAACCTGATTTACACGGATGCGCAACCCCAATGGAACAGCCATACCATTCTGTGCCTGACACTGTCTAAGCTGGGTCTGCCTGCCGCCCGAACCGGAATTGTTATCGCTAACGAAGAAGTGATTAAAGCGCTCACAGGCATTAACGCCATTATGAATCTGGCACCCAACAGCTTTGGCAGTCTGGTCGCCCTGGATATGGTCAGGGATGACAGTATTGTCGATATCAGCAAATCCCTTATCCGCCCGTACTACAAAGACAAGGCAGACTTTGCCGTACAATGCCTGTATCGCCATATGGACGACAGTCTGCCCTGGCAGGTTCACAAGCCGGAAGGCGCCATGTTCCTGTGGCTCTGGCTCAAAGACCTGCCCATTTCCAGTCTGGAACTGTACGAACGACTGAAGCAACGTCGTGTGCTGGTCGTATCCGGGCACTACTTCTTCCCCGGCATTGACGAATGGCGTCATAAGCACGAATGCATTCGCATGACTTTTACCCGCGACAATACGACAGTCGAACAAGGTATTGCCATCATTGCCGAAGAAGTTCGCAAAGCTTACGCAGAGTAACCCGCCCATGCAGGTTCCTTGTCAAACCTGAGAACCTGCCTTGCTTTTCCTCAAATCAGTCCTAAAGTTATCGGATGCAGATTTTGCTGTTCAGAGAGTCTGCTCCGGGGCTTAAACCTTTGTGATGGTACTGCTGCAACACTCTGAAACTGTACGACACGAGTCTTTATCATTGGCTAGCAAACACGTCAATGCCTTCATAAGGAAGGTCGTTATGAATACCTTTATCCGATCAAAAGCGCTGTCTGTACTGGTTCCGCTTTTTGCTGTCACCCTGACCATTGCTTCACCAGCCTATAGCCAGAGCAATAACACCAAACGTCCGATCCCGCTGGAGCAGATCATCAACCAGATGCGCAAACAGCATGGCAACATCGTCGTTTATAACGTACGCCTTATTCAGGAAGACCGGCGCACCGTTCGTCTTATTGACTTTGCTCCCGAATTAAAAACCAGCCATCAGGGAATGCAACGCCTGGTGGTCGACGCCTTTACTGGCAAAGAGATCGAACTGGCTACCATGCGCTTTCCGATGTCACTGGAAAAAACACTGGCCAACCTGCACAAAAATCACCAGATAACCCGTATCACTAAAACCTGGATTGAGAATAACGGTGGTAACGAGATTCGGGCCATCGAATTCATCGATAACAGAAAAAAACACTGGCGAGCAGAAATGGATGCTTACACTGGCTTGCTGCTGAACGAACACCCATTCGAGTTAAAACGAACCGGCAAACAGATTCCGCTGAGCGATATTCTTAAGCAAGCCCACAGAGCCCACAAGAACATGGTCATTCTGAGAACCACTTCAAAACACAAGAAAAACATTCCAGTCAGAGAGATCGTTTATCTGGATGAAAACCGTTTTCGAAAACGCCTTATTGTCAATTCGATTACCGGAGAAACCATCAGCGACGAGCTGGCAGTCAGCCCGTTCTATCAGTAGCGAGTTTGATATCTGAGTGTAAATAAAACTTACACATTAAGTATTTAATCCCACGGCAACCACAAACCATAGGTGACAACGCAACAAAACAATCTGTAAAACGAAAACACAAAGCACCACAAAACAAGAAGCACCGAACAAACACTACACCACATTACCGCGCAACCGTATTTATACGTAGTGCCATCTACATACGTCAGCGATAATCTATACCATTCATGTTCAATCCATAAAGGATATGGGTTTTACAACTCGCCATACAGGGCTTTTAGAACATTATTTCATCAGCGTAGCGGCTGCACGCTATTCTACCCAATGCTACTTATTCGCACTCAGAGTCTGGACTTTGAACCTGCGGCGATAGAAGATGTTTGATTCTGCGATTAGGACTGCAAACAGCAGCCACTCAATCAGCGATCCAACTTTTCTGCTTATCCGGAAGTTTACTGGACACTTGTTCCATAACCTTCTGGCAGGAAACTGATTAAAAAAGAGCAATACTATGGATTTCAGACTGAAAAATCGTCACTTCGTCAAACTTCTGGATTTCACTTCCGAAGAAATCAACGGTCTTCTGAAACTATCTCGCGAACTCAAAGCCGCGAAGAAGTCGTGTGAAGAGCCTCGCTTTTTACAGAAGAAAAACATTGCCCTGATTTTCGAAAAAGCCTCTACCCGAACGCGCTGTGCTTTTGAGGTGGCCGCTTTTGATCAGGGAGCCAATGTCACTTACATTTCCAGTGGGTCACAAATGGGAAGTAAGGAGTCCGTAAAAGACACAGCCAGAGTATTGGGACGCATGTATGATGGCATAGAATTTCGCGGACATTTGCAACAGCACGCTGAAGAACTTGCCGAATTCGCCGGCATTCCCGTATGGAATGGCCTAACCAACGAATGGCACCCTACCCAGGTTCTGGCTGACTTCCTGACCATGATTGAACACAGCAATGGTCGTCCATTGAATGAACTGAAACTGTGTTATGTAGGTGATGGTCGCAACAATGTTGCCAACTCACTTCTGGTGGGTTCAGCTAAAATGGGTGTGGATTTCCGAATTGCCGCTCCAGCGGGTTTTGCTCCTGATGAGGCGCTGATCGAACAATGCCAGAGCATCGCCAGAGACACAGGTGCCAAACTCACCATTACCGAATCGGTCGAGCAGGCAGTCGTCGGTTGCGACTTTATCTACACCGATGTCTGGGTATCCATGGGCGAACCGATGGAAGCCTGGAAAGAACGGGTAGATCTGATGCTCCCCTATCAGGTCAACCAGGCCATGCTGAAACAAACCGGTAATCCGGACGTTCGCTTTCTGCACTGCCTGCCGGCGTTCCACAACGACGAAACCACCATGGGTAAAGAAGTTGCGGAACAACTCTTCCAGGGGCTCCGGGGAAAGGGTGGTATGAACGGTCTGGAAGTCACCGAAGAAGTCTTTGAGTCAGAACACGCCATCGTGTTTGATCAGGCTGAAAACCGAATGCACACCATCAAGGCAGTCATGGTGGCAACGCTAGGTGACTAGTACATCGTTTCATTACGTCTGACTTGCACTCTTCCCAACCTACAAGTCAAAAGTGATGAAACCAAGCTGCCAGTGATTATCTGAGTCAGGTAACAATCATCGATTTTGTGCAATAGACAGTCTGCACAACGCTGCCGGCGTAATTTCCGGCCTGACTGCAAAGTACGTCGGCAGCGCATCAGCACCTTCTTCATCCGAAAGTGCTGAGATTGTCTACTATTGAGAGATTTTGGGTCGCCCTTACACCGAAATTTCCTGAAACTTGTAGAACATTAGTTCCACAATATTTGGGGTTGTTGCAAAGGTTTGGAGCTTTTTCCATGTACGGTTTGTCATAAAACTCATCATGGCAACTCTCATCATGAGAACTCTTATCATGACAAGAGTAGCCCCGTTCTTTTGCAACAGCCTCAATTGAGGGCACAGGTATTAGTGCTTCTATCAAACGATGATCGTACGACCATCGTTCGACAAGAAGTGCTGTGTTTTCCATGGAACCTGCCAGACTTAAGCACCCGTTATCGGGCCGCTGACTTAAGTCCAACAGGCTCCGAGCAGTACAGAGGAGCAGAAATGCCCCAGAGCTTATTGCGATACACCAACATTCTCAGCATTGTTGGTGACTTGATTCGCGTTCAAGTGCCGAACCTGACGGAAGGCAATGCCCGAGCCAATTATGGCGACCTGGCATTGATCGAGCAGAATGGTCAACCCTATTCCATGGCCCAGATCATCAAGATCGATCATGAAGAGGTTTCCCTGCAGGTATTCGCAGGCACCAAAGGTCTGTCTACCGGTGCCGCCGTATGCTTTTTGGGTGAGCCAATGAAGGCGACCTACTCTCCGAACATCCTTGGCCGTATCTTTAATGGTGCCGGTGAACCAATTGACGGTGGCCCAGCGCTGGAACAGGATCCCAAGGTGGAGATCGACGGTCCTTCTGTAAACCCTGTTCGTCGTGTATTGGCGTCCCGCATGGTACGTACCAACGTACCAATGATCGACGTATTCAACACCCTGGTAGAGTCCCAGAAGATTCCTATCTTCTCCGTGGCCGGTGAACCGTACAACCGCTTCCTGGCACGTATCGCGATTCAGGCTGAAGCCGACGTGGTCGTGTTTGGCGGCATGGGTCTGATCTTCGACGATTACCACTTTTTCCGTAACGAATTTGAAAAGGCGGGCGTATCCTCCCGTACCGTTATGTTCACCAACCAGGCCTCTGACCCAACGGTAGAACGCCTGCTGACTCCGGACATGGCGCTGGCAGTGGCAGAGCACTTCGCCGTAGAAGAGTCCAAGAAGGTACTGGTACTGCTGACCGACATGACCTCCTACGCTGACGCGATGAAGGAAATCGGTGTAGCAATGGACAAGATTCCTGCGAACCGTGGTTACATGGGCGACCTGTACTCCCAGCTGGCGAAGCGTTACGAGAAAGCCTGTGACTACAAAGGTGCGGGTTCCGTTACCATCCTGGCAGTCACCACCATGCCGGGTAATGACGTTACTCATCCGGTACCGGACAACACCGGCTACATCACCGAAGGTCAGTTCTATCTGCACGACGGTGTACTGGATCCGTTCGGTTCCCTGTCCCGACTGAAGCAGATGGTTCAGGGTAAAGAAACCCGCGACGACCACTCACCGATCATGAACACTATGATCCGCTTCTACTCCGATTCCGTGAATGCCAAGCAGAAACAGGCCATGGCGTTTGAACTGTCCAGCTACGACCTGAAAACCATCCGGTTTGGCGACCTGTTTAAAGAGCGCTTTATGTCTCTGGACGCTGCCATGAGTCTGGAAGATGCTCTGGATCTGTGCTGGGAAACTCTGGCGGAATGCTTTGAACCGGGCGAGACCCTGATGAAGCAGAGCCTGCTGGAGAAGTACTGGCCCGGCCTTTCTGATGAAGAGCAGGCTGCCGCCGGTGTCGAGGAAGCAGCCGCAGTAGCAGAGGCATAAACCATGGCCAAGGTAGCCCTCAACAAAAGTTCGCTTAACAAAGAAAAGCGCAGCTTAAAAACGTACAACCGTTACCTGCCAGCGCTGGAACTGAAGCGCCAGCAGCTGATGGCTGAGCGTAAGAAAGCGGAAGAAGCACTGGCTGAGGCTCGCACCGAACTGGCTGACGTTGAACGTCTGGTACAGGCACAACTGCCGATGTTGGCTCGCGCCGACGTTCCGGTAGAAAATCTGGTTCGTGTAAAAAACGTCAAACTGATTGATGAAAACATTGTCGGTACAACTGTACCCGCCGTGGGCAACATCGATATCGAACTGACGCCCTACAGCGACCTGGCCAAGCCTCACTGGGTGGATTTCCTGGTGGAACTGCTGCAAAAGATGGTACGACTGCGTGTTGAATATCAGGTACGCGAACTGCGTTACGCTGAACTCGACAAGGCAACCCGTACCACTTCGCAGCGGGTTAACCTGTTCTCCAAGGTACTGATTCCTCAGACCAAAAAGAACATCCAGAAAATCCAGATTTACATGTCCGACCAGGACCGCGCCAGCGTTATGAACGCCAAGCTCTCCAAGGGCAAGGTGTTGGCGCAGGAAGCCAAAGCGGCAGCGGCTGGCTGAGCGGCTGCGCCTGGCAAGCGGCTGCGCCTGGAAAAGCGGCTGCGCCTGGAAAAGAGAGGCATTCTCTGGGAATAAGACATGGCTATAAAACAACTTAACAAGATCACCCTGTACGGACCGAGCCAGGACAAGGCTCATGTTCTGCAGGGTCTGCAGGCACTGGGCTGTCTGCACCTGATCCCGTTGACGGATCAGCCAGCGGAAGCCTCAGTGCGACTGCAGCCAGCGGAAGCCAGCGAAGCGCTGGCCTGGCTGGAACGGGCGCCCAGAACCAGACGACAGGTGAAGGACAAGTCCGCAGCGGACATCGATACGGTTGTGCGTGAAGTACTGGACAACAAGTCCAGTACACGCGAAGTCAGCGATGCCCGTGACAAACTGGAAGAGCGTATCAGGGACGTTCGCCCCTGGGGTGAGTTTCACTTCCCGAATCTGTCCGAGCTCGACGGACAACGCCTCTGGTTCTATGTTCTTCCCTTGGGCGAACAATCGACTCTGGATAGCATAGAGCTACCCTGGCAGATTATGGGCAAAGACCAGAAACACGCTTACGTGATCGTGATCTCTGACCAGGAACCGGCGGAAGACCTGCTACCGGTCGTGCGCTCACGGGTGGGTTCAGTGCCTTTGTCCCGTCTGGAAGATGAGCTGGAAGAGTCCGAACAGCTACTGGAAGACCTGTACGCTGAGCGCGAGGCCCTGACTCGCTGGAACTACCTGCTGGGTCAGGCAGTTGCCGCCCGACAGGACGCCGCAGAGCTGGCAGAAGCCCAGAGTACCACTCAGGATGAACAGGAGTTCTTCCTGGTACAGGGCTGGATTCCTGAAAGTGAACGTCAGGCAGCGGAGGCGTTCTGTCTAGAGAACGGTGTCGCTGCCCTGTTTGAAGAACCGACCGAAGACGACAACCCGCCGACCCTGCTGGAAAAAGCTTCCGGCACCGGTGGTGGCGCCGACGCCCTGGGCTTCTTCCAGACCCCGAACTATCGGACCTGGGATCCGGGCAACGTGGTGTTCTACTCGTTCTCCCTGTTCTTCGGCATGATCATGTCCGATGTGATGTACAGTTTCCTGTTCGGTCTCATCGTGTACATGTCCCGGGGCAAGCTGAAGCAGTCCGAAGCAGGCTCGCGCCTGATGAACATGGCGTACTTCATGTCCGCCGTGGGTATTGTCTGGGGTGTCATGATTGGCAGTTACTTCGGAGTTTCGCCGGAAGGCGGGATTCTCGGCGATATTGCCTTCGTGAACCTGAACGACTATGGCGCGATGATGAAACTCTCCGTATTTGTCGGTGTAGCGCACCTGGTCGTTGCCAATGTCATGACCGCCTGGGTCAACCGCTCAAGCAGTTATGCCCTGTCCCCCCTGGGGTGGGCGCTGGTCATGAGTGGTGGCCTGAGCACCTGGCTTGGCATGTCCGGCACCCTGCCGGAAACCTTTGCCGACCTGTTCGGTCCGGGCATGATGGCGGTGGGTGGCGTGTTCATCTTCCTGTTCACCAGTACCCGTAAGGTTCGCTCGGCCGGTGACCTGCTCCTGCGTGGTCTGGACGGTCTGAAAGCGGTCTACAACATCACATCTGCCTTTGGCGATGTGCTGAGTTACATGCGTCTGTTCGCGCTCGGCCTGTCCGGTGCGTCCCTGGCTATGACCTTTAACTCACTGGCGATGGACGTACTGCACTCCAGCCCGGTGATCGGGGTGCTGTTTGCAGGTCTGATTCTGCTGCTGGGTCACGTTCTTAACTTCGCTCTGTGTCTTATGAGCGGCGTGGTTCACGGTATGCGTCTGAACGTCATTGAATTTGTTAACTGGGGTCTGTCCGACGAGGGCTACCCGTTTAAAGCATTTAGTAAGAAAGAGGATTGATAATGGAAAACTTGATTATTGCACTGGGCTGGTTGGGTGTCTTCGCTCCTGTTGCGCTGGGCGCGGTAGGTTCTGCGATTGGTTGTTCGGTGGCCGGTCAGGCAGCCTGTGGCGCCATGCTGGACGTAGAGAGTGGCTACGGTAAATTCGTTGGTCTGTCTGCAATGCCATCTTCTCAGGTTATCTACGGTATCGTTATCATGTTCACCTTGAGCGGTCTGGGCGTGAGCGAAGCGACTGCTCCTGGCCTGTTCGGTATCGGTCTGCTGACGGGTGTTGCCCTGATGTACTCCGCAACCTACCAGGGTCAGGCGGTTGCTGCTGCGATCAACGCTTCCAAGAACAAGCCTGAAGTATTCGGTCTGTCCATCGCACCGGCTGCGATTGTAGAAGGCTTTGCGGTATTCGCGTTCGTATTCGCTCTGGTTATGGGTCAGTCCATCGCCGGCTGAACCATCCCGTGATGATGCTGAACCGCTGCCTTCCATAAAAGCAACGGTTCAGCCAATGGAAATCAGAGGAAATACACTATGACTGCAGCGATGCACCCCGAAGGTAAAGCGTCCGTTGGCGTTCAGGAACTGATTGAAAAACTGCGTAAGCAGGGTGTTCAGAACGGCCGCACCGAAGCGGACAAAATTATCAGCGACGCCGAGGCTCAGGCCGCCGAGCTGATCAAAGAAGCACAGACCCGAGCTGACGCCATTGTCGGCAAGGCTCGTGAAGAAGCAGACTTCATTACCAAAGCCGGTAAGGAAGCCCTGCAACTGGCAGAACGCAATGCCATCCTGGAACTGAAAGACTACCTGCTGGAGCAATTCTCCCAGCAAGTGACTGCGGTTGTCAGCAGCTCTATGGAAAAAGAAGAACTGCTGCAGAAGATGATTCTGGAAGTCGCTGGCGAAAACAACCTGCGTGGCGAAGACAACGTTGAAGTGGTTCTGCCCCGCAGTGTGATTGGTGTTGACCAGCTGCGTGAACACCCGGAGCTGGTGCAACAAGGCCCGCTGCTGGAGTTTGTCACCCGCCAGGCCGCTGACATGCTGGGCGAAGGTGTCACCTTCAGCATCGACGACAACACCGGCATCGGTTTCCGTCTGAAAGACAAAGACATCGAAGTCCAGCTGGACGATGAAGCCGTAGCTGCCGTACTGCTGCGCCACCTGCAGCCTCGTTTCCGCGCACTGCTGGAAGGCATCGTTAAATAACGCCGGTTGGGACGGGCACAACGCCCGCCCCAACCCGCGCAAGTCAAGGAGAATGAAATGGCAGAGAATGCCTACTACACCTTGCTGACATCGTTGCCGCATATCGACTCGCTGTTTGACAGCAAGATCACACCGATCTCCCGTCTGCAGCTTGATCGTCGACTGTCCATGCTGTCTACAGAAGATCGGGACACCCTGATCAAGGTGGAACAGCTTATGCACTGGAGCCACCTGGGCGAAGACGTCAATGAGGCTGCGCTGATCCGCCTGGCCGCACGACTGAGTTCCGAGCTGACCAGCGACACCCTGAAAGACCTGGTGAACTGGCGACTGGACATGCGCACCGTGGTGGCAGCCCTGCGCCGCAAAATGCGTGGAGCACAGGCTCCGGGCGATCCTCAGTGGAGCTACGGTTCCCGTTACGCTTACATCCGCCGTAACTGGAGCAACCCGACCCTGGGGCTGCAGCACGCCTTCCCATGGATTCCAACCGTTATCGAGTGCCTGAACAAGCAGGACTACCTGACGCTGGAAAAGACTCTATTGGAAGCCGTGTGGCGCAAGCTGGACGACGCTAGTCGCAAGCATAGCTTCGATTTTGAAGCCGTTATTATTTATGTGCTGCGCTGGAGCCTGGTTGCCCGCTGGACCGCCTACGATGGCGAGCAGGCAATGGAGCGTTTCCGCGAGCTAACGGATCAGGCACTGGGCGAATTCGTCAAACAATTGCCCGGCTCTGCCGCCTGATTCGGATTACTGGATATTGAAGTATGAGTGAACAAGCAAGTACTGAAGTAAAACCTGAGGCAACTGCCCGGGTCGTGGCAGTGATGGGCGATATCATCACCATCGAAAGCATCAGCGAAAAACCGCTGGTAAAAAACGAAGTGGTGTACGTTCTGCCAAGCCGTCGTTCCAACGAAGCCGTAGACGAACAGCTGATGGCGGAAGTGCTGCGGGTACGTGGCAATACCGCTGACATTCAGGTGTTCGAAGATACCCGTGGCGTTGCTGTAGGCGACGGTATCATCCAGACCGGTCAGCTGCTGTCTGTGGATCTGGGTCCGGGCATCCTGGGCATGATCTACGACGGTCTGCAGAACCCGCTGGAGCGTCTGGCTGCCATTCACGGTAAGTTCCTGCAACGCGGTGTTGCGGTAGAATCCCTGGACCGCGCCCAGACCTGGGCCTTCACCGCCGTTGCCAAGATCGGCGACAAACTGCGTGCCGGTGAAACCTTCGGTACTGTGCCGGAAGGTCGCTTCACCCACAAGATCATGATTCCTTTCGACACCGACGGCGAAGTGGAAGTGGTATGGATTCAGGAAGGTAACTTCTCTGTTGATACCGTTGTTGCCCGGGTGAAGAACGAGCGTGGTGAAGAAGTCGAGCTGACCATGTACCAGAAATGGCCGGTACGTCGCTCTATTTCCGAGACTCTGCAGAAGAAAGGTAAGACAACCCGTCAGTACCCGAACACCCCCCTGGTGACCACTCAGCGTATCGTCGATACCTTCTTCCCGATTGCCCGTGGTGGTACGGGTTGTATTCCTGGTCCATTCGGTTCCGGCAAGACCGTACTGATGCACTCGTTCTCCCGTTACAGTAACGCCGATATCGTTATCGTGACCGCCTGTGGCGAACGTGCCGGTGAGGTGGTAGAAACCATCGAAGAGTTCCCGCACCTGCAGGACCCGACCACTGGCGGTGCCCTGATCGACCGTACCGTGATCATCTGTAACACCTCCTCCATGCCGGTAGCGGCTCGTGAAGCCTCCATCTACACCGGTCTGACCCTGGGTGAATACTACCGTCAGATGGGTTACAACATCCTGGCACTGGCTGACTCCACCTCCCGCTGGGCGCAGGCGATGCGTGAAACCTCTAACCGTCTGGAAGAAATTCCGGGTGAAGAAGGCTTCCCGGCGTACATGGACTCCGCCATCAAGGGCGTGTACGAGCGTTGCGGCGTTATCACCAACGAAGAGGAACAGGAAGGCTCCCTGACCATGATCGGCTCTGTATCACCGGCCGGTGGTAACTTCGAAGAGCCGGTGACCCAGGCCACCCTGGGTACCGTTAAGACCTTCCTGGGTCTGTCTTACGACCGCGCTTACAAGCGTTTCTACCCGGCGATCGACCCGTTGATCTCCTGGTCCCGTTACCTGGATCAGCTGAAAGACTGGTACGGCAACAACCTGTCTCCGGAATGGGTAGAAGACGTTAAGGAAATGCAGAAGCTGCTGGTTCAGGGCGACAGCATTAACCAGATGATGCAGGTAACCGGTGAAGAAGGCGTGACTCTGGAAGATTATGTGACCTTCCAGAAATCCTTCCTGCTGGACATGGTTTATCTGCAGCAGGACGCTTTTGACGATGTCGACAGCAGCTGCCCCCTGTCGCGCCAGAAAGCCTGTTTCGAGCTGGCTGTGAGTCTGATTCGCCAGAACTACAACTTTGCTGATAAAGAAGTGGCCCGTGATTACTTCGTGAAGCTGACCGGTCTGTTCAAGAACCTGAACTACTCTCACGACGGTTCTCCGGAATACAACGGCTATATCCAGAAGATCGAGGAACTGCGCAGCCAGTTTATTGGTTCAGCCAAAGCAGCGTAATTCAAACAATCGTTTGAGTTTATAAAAGCCACAAACACTCGCTTTGTTTGTGGCTTTTTTTTACCTTTTCACCACAAAAATCAATCTTATTATAAGCAAGATTTTTTTATTTCAAATACTACTAAAAATACTACCTCCTTCCTTCTATCAAATTTTTCGGGAGTCATTCCCGATAATTCGTGGTCAAAAAATCTAAATCGTCAGCATCGACTTGCAGCTATCCCATTAGCTGCTAAAAGTTTTTGTTTACAGTCAAGTTATCCGTGCAAGCAAAAGCGTTGTGATCTTTTTATCCGTTTGAGGTAGCAGAATGAAAAACGAACGTATCATTTTTATAAAAAGCGCTATTGCAGCGGCGATTAGCTCGTCCTTTATTTACACCGCAGCCCTGGGTAATGAACCGGAACTGGAAGCTTACACCTGGGATGCGAAAACTTCGGTTTTTCACTCTCATCCGACCAACATTGAATTCAGACAAACAGAAGAAAACCAGTTCAGGCAACCTGTTATCCAGCCTCTGAATTATAACAAGAGGAACATGCCTTATTTGGAGACACTGAGTGATGAGCTGAAGAAGTCAGGGGTTGATATTTTGGTAGAGACCAAAGATTCAGACAATGGCCTGAAAGCAAGCTCCTTTGTCGTTCGTATCCAGAAAGGCGGAGAAGATGCGTTCTTGATGGAACGAGATATAGAAAACGGGCAAACCACAATTGCACTTCATGAAAAACTTACGGAAGAGAGAAGACTAAATAAGAATATTGCGGATTTTTGGAGGAAGAAGGCCCAAAAAGATTTAATGATTAGTAATAATGCCATTGCACCCCCCGATGCCGTTCAAGACATCCTCAATAAATTAGCCGATAGAGAACACCCGTTATCACACCAAAGCGAAAATAAATATAAACAATTAATCATTCAAACGGACGGTGAAACTGAGAGCCCTAAATTTATAAACAGCTTCTCAACTGGTAGTGAGCTACCTGACGCCGCCACAATGGTTGATATTGATGGAGCCATAGCTGTCATGATGACAGCCTTTATGCATACTCAATTCAAACAGCAAGCCAATTTGGAGCATTCGGATGAAAATACTAAAAAGTTACTGGCGTCTATGCTGGTCGATCAGCCAGGCTTTATGGTGGGAGCCAAAGATGTTTCTGATCTTGCGAAGATTAAACATGCCCCGGTTTTCCTCATACGCAAAACCGATAGACAAATCGAACTCATGCAGCAGCCTGCCACCGCACACCGCTATCTGAAACTACACCAATATAATGAACAAAGCGACCAGGCTGACTACAAGGATATTACTTTATCAAAAACGGCTATCGAGGATTTACGCGAAACAGCTTATCGTTCTCAATTGCAGCAGCTGGTCATGATGCTGGCTCGTAACAAACACTCCAATACACTTCCGGGGAAGATGGAAATACAGAAACTGGCTTCTGATCAGGAACTGCTTTTTCTGTGTGACGCCAAGCTCAAGCATGAAAAAGCAAAATCGATCACTTTAACGAGCGATGAACAAAGGCACGCTGCCAACCTGATAGACCCTGAATCTTTGCTGACCTATCTTCGTGATCAGTTTATGAAACATCCCACCGTTGGGCATTTTGTGATGGACACAACGCTAAAAGAGGCCGTCACCGAACATCTGACCAATAAGGTCGTAGAATCAGCACCTGATGGTCTCAACTATCTTTATGAATTCAAACGATATACATATCCACAAAAAAAAGAACAGGTCAATGTTTATCGTGAAACCCACAACAATAAAATTGAGAAACTTAATCAGGAATACAACGAACTGAATAAGGTTAATAATCTGATTAAAACCTATGCCAAAGATTCAGGCTACGATACAGAGCAGTTTGCAAAACAGAAAGAGTTAGAGGACATCCATAAAAAAATCATAGCGCTCATCAAAAATACAGAGCTACCTGAATTCTCTCAAGTACCCGCGAAAGATACACCGTCGTATGACCAGTTGAAAGAAAAACTGAAGACAATGGCGACAGCCAGAAATAAGAAAGAAACCAGAGAACAGATTGAAGGCTGGAATAATGAACCCATTATCGAGGTAACTGACCAGCTCCATAAACCTCTGCACAATATTATTAAAGCAGAGTTACCAGATATAGTTATGCAGCCTGGTAACAAAGGTATGCCTGATTTAAAACCGCTGATACAACTGCTGGAGCAATCCAGTAGCCACGACAAAAAAGAGCTTAATAAAGAAAAAGAAGCGTTAGGTAAGCTATTAGATATCAAAGACCCAAAGGCTTTCCAAGAAGAATTCGATAAATATTCAGAAAACAGAGATGACTTAGAATCTTATAATAAAATTCACAAGAACATGCTTGAGCTGAGGAATTTGGTTGCGATCAATACGTGGGATGAAAAAAACAAGGCCAAAGCGCTTGAAATTATCTCACCTTGGGTAGAAGATGCTAAATCAGAATCAGCTGAGCAATTTAATCAATACCTTGCAAAAAACACAGACGGTGTTCTAGATAATTTTAGAAATGCTTTTGACAACCAGGGAGACGAGGTAACTGTCAAGTCGAGCATTAAGGATGCCATGGATTTAGAGATTGCAAAAGAAGCCATTAATATCGGAACCATTCGTCAAAAGCTGTCTGCCACCAATAAAGAACTGCAAAAGCTGAATGATTTACATGAAGAACTACTCACTATTAAAGAAGTTGCAGAAAAAGAGGCTACAACTGAAATTGAAGGAATGTCATCAATTAAGGATCAGCTGGAAGCTATCGATGAAGAATCAAAGCCTGATGAAGTGCTCGAAGTCATCAAAAATCTTAAGCCATCTGGCGCTAACGATGATCAAATGCCATTAAACCAAGCCTGGAAAATGGTTCACGGTGTTACGCAGGCAGCAGTGGAAATTAGAAAGCAAGCCCCTTTTTTAGGAGGTGACGATGACGGGGATATTGACCTGGATTACCTTCATACCCATCGGCAAACCATCGACAAATTCAAAGAAGATTGCGAAAAATGCAGCTCGACAGAAGCCTGGAAAAAAATCGTAAACCAACAGCCCGATGACCTGACGGATGAATATGGATACCCACACACTGACAAGCTCCAGGAAATAAAGGAACAAACTGAAAAAACACTAGACGAAATAGAGCAAAAACGCTTTACCTACAACTTATGGCAAGCAGACCCAGATGACACTTACAAGAAGCATAAAAAAAACCAGCTTAAAATAGAGAAGCTGGAGGAAGAAAAGAAAGCATTACAAGAAGAAGTCGCTAACCAACCTTTACCTGCCGAAAAAGAAAAGTATATTCATCATTACCTGGAACTTGAACCAGGCAGCAAAGAGGCAATAATGCTGGGTGATTTACTGAGGCTCGCTAAGGCTGGCGTTCCTGAGGAAGCTTTCGAAAAACTGGGCTTTAACAGCCAGATAGACGCCACGATACTAACAGCCCTGACAACAGATAAGGATGCCCCCTCTGATGAGATAAAAAGCATTACTCACAGACTGGTGACAAATCGTGAACATATTGATCCAATGCTCGAAAAGCTTGGAGTCATCAAAGCGATTGAAGCAAAGTCCCATAGAGAAATCTTAAACTCGATTCTTATTGAAAGCAGTAAAACCGCTGATCAGGATTTGACGAACCTGTCCGAAACCTATCACAAAGCAACCATGGCGCTTGGAAGCTATAACGAATTTGCTATTCCGTTTATCAAGGCTTACAAGGAAGACCCTGGACTTTTCGATGAAGTGCTGGCATCACTTCAGTTTTACGCTAAAAACAAGAAAGATGATCCAGCCGAGCTCCTAAGACGGGAAAAACTGGATAAGCTTGGCCTGACTCTGGAAAAGTCCGAGGCACTCATCAAACTCATCACCAGGAGCCCTCAGTTCAAACAACTGAACGATGAGCAGATCATTAAGATAACACTTCTTGACATGACCAGTGCCGAACTCAGCAGGTACGATGAGTTCGGTTACAAAGTCAGGCAAAGCATTGCTGCAATGAGAAGATACGCCAGCAATGTGGCGCAGCGCCTTAACCAGAATGCCCAAAGCACCCAGCGGTGGTTAAAAGACAGTGGCTATAGCGCTACTGTCGCTTCCTACGACACCCTTCAAAACTTGCTCTACCTATACGCCAGAAACCGTCTGAATGTCTATCTGGACGATATTGCTTATAACAATGGCAGGGGTCTGATTGCGGCCATTAATGACACCGGGGAAGGGCTGGATGAATTCCTTCTGGCTGCCGGTCTGGTTCGTGGAGAGCATCAGCAACAGGTTGTGTCAGATATCCTGAATTACTTTGGCAATGAGGCTATTCGTGTCTATGACGAACGCTTCCGGCACATACTGGGAGAACGTGCCGACTTTATGGACAATGTTCTCAAACCCACTGCTTTAGCTGTTCAGGCTCCCGTCGGGTTTCAGGAAATCGGCGCCGTGCTGAAGCTGGGCGGAGAAGGTAACGTCTGGAGCTGGAACACTGCCTGGCATGCCTTTGGCTACACCGCCATTGGTATCATTGTTGATCTGACAAGGGGCAACCAGTACAACAAGATGATGATCCAGGCCATTGACCCCGCAATGACAAATTTTGCAGAGTGGATGGATGGTAAAGCCCACCACTACTCCGACCAGGCCAGCCCGGAAGATAAATATTACTCGGAACTCTGGTCTTCGACCGTCAAACACTGGAACGGATGGCATGACTACCTGGGACAGACTCATGTTGCGAAAGTCGGGCGTCCTTTCGCAGAAGTCGCACAAAGCTGGATCACAACCAAAATCTATGGCGCAGCATTTGTTCCTCTTTTAAACGCTAAAACGTATGCAATAACTAACCCCGGCCTCAGGGCTAACATGCAACCAGAAGTACCCTACTGGAAACCCGGCATAAGGTCAGTCATCACCTATCATATCGCCAAAGAAATTTTCTACGACTGGGCCTACAACGACCTTACCAATGCCAAATACGGGCTGGAAGGCTTTGCCGGAATTGCAGACCACTTGAACGGGGTACCCACTACCGAAAAAAACAGCTGGTCTCAGTGGGTCGAAAAAGATCTGCATAAGCTGAGCCTTAGCTCCGCAGATACCCGCTTTGCCGAGGGCAAAGACCTGGCATCCTGGACCCCCTATACCAATGTTGTGAAAAGTGTTGCCACTGACGCTGCCAGGGTTGGTCAGATAACCGGACTCAATAAACTGGCTGGCTTCTCCCGGGGAACCTATGACCAGTTTGGTAAGCCTGATTTTGCCGATCAGGTCAGAAGGTCCAACACGGTATCGTCATGGATGGGAACACTGAGTGAATACAGTGCCTGGGCTCTGAAGAAATCTCGCGTTTCAAGTGCGATTCTCTGGAGTTATGACAAGCTGGAACAACCCGTTAAAAGTGTTCTTTCAACGGCAGCGAGTGGTCTTTCAACAGCCGCTGGCGGCATTACTTCCGCAGCCATTATGTCAAAAGGCAAATGGCAATCCGTTGAAAATCGGCTCTATGAATCCCTCGGCTACCAACAGGTTAACAAGTCGGGTTCTGACCAGCCCCTTACCACAGGTCAGAGTGAAAAGAACGAAGCCGAAGTTATTGATCAGCAGACCATTGGGCTTGAGCAAATCGGTGCAAAAAAGCCACCATTAACAGAAAACAATGAAGACTCTATAACGCCGACTCCCGACCTGCAATCCATGGCCGGTCAAGGTGAAAAAAGCGAAGCCAATGTTATTGATCAGAAGCCCATTGCGTTTGAGCAAGTCAGTGCAAAAGAGCCACCAGTAACAGACAGCGAAGTCTCTATCAAGCCGACTCCTGACCTGCAATCCATCGCTGGTCAAGGTGAAATGAGTGAGAATAATGCGGAAACCAATGCACCTGAAGAAGATGAGGCGAGTGAAGGATTCTACGGTGATGACGATGACGACGACTACGACTACGATGATGAACCCTCTAACGAGGATAATTATGAAGAAGGTGACATCGACAGGCCGAACCCGGACGTCAGTGACAAACCACAGTAGTGCAAAGCAAGGTGATCGAAGAGGAACCACCCAGGGCCAGAAGAGGCGGAAGTCCCCTAATCTCTGAAGTCAGAGCGGAGAGATAAGCCTTTCCCCTCGTTGCCACATAGCCTATTTTTCATAATAACTTTTTATAGCAGAGACATTGACTATGAAACCACTAGCATTGCGCCTTCTTCCCGCAGCGCTACTGACCACCCTTATCGCTTTTTTATCCCCGTTAGCCAGTAGTCAGGACTCCGATTTCCAGAATCCGTCATTGGAGCAAGAGACTGAAGACGACTATATGATCACTGACTATGAAGAAGTATACGATCAGGGGCAGGAAGACATGAGTTTTGACGAGGAAGAAAATAACGAATTTCCAAATGACTATAACGATGAAGAAGAGGACGACAATAGAGAATACTGATTTCTTTGTCGTCCTGTTTACGACTATTGCCTGATAGCCTGGCGGCAGATTGCTTTGCAAGCTTGAAAAGCTGACAAAGGCGGATGTCTATTCCTCACTGTTGCGGAAACTCAGGGCAACCGAGTTCATGCAATAGCGATGGCCTGTTGGCTCAGGACCATCCGGAAATACATGCCCCAGATGTGCGTCGCACCGGGCGCACCGAACCTCGGTGCGATGCATACCATGACTGTCATCTTCCCGATAAACGACAGCCTCCTGATTAACGGCCTGCCAGAAGCTGGGCCAGCCACAACCCGCATCAAACTTGGTGCTTGAGTCGAACAGCACCTGGTCACAACAGACGCAGTGATAAATCCCGTTTTTGTTAAACACAGCATACTCACCAGAAAAAGGGGCTTCTGTGCCAGACTCCCGACAAACCCTGAACTGCTCGTCGGTCAGCTGTTCACGCCACTGGGCTTCTGTTTTTTCTACTTTCATCGTTTACTTCCTCCGTTTCCTGCACACCCTGTCAAAGTCATTGAGACTGTGGACTAGACATCAACAAAAGACAGCGATAAATTACCCTGCGACAGAGTCTTTTTTTACGTAATAACTCGGAAAAATAGGCAAAAACCAAAATTAACTCTTCACTGTATTCCTGTCAGACTCTTAGAGTCTCTCTTAAAGGAACGCTCTCCAGCAGGAAGTGGTATTACCGGTATCCCCATGAAGGCAATTGAAAAATCCCTGAAACTGGATAATGTCTGTTACGACATCCGCGGTCCAGTGTTGCGCGAAGCGAAGCGCCTTGAAGAAGAAGGCCATCGAATTCTGAAACTGAATACCGGTAACCCTGCTGCCTTTGACCTTGAAGCGCCTGAAGAAATCGTTCAGGACATGATCCGAAACCTGCCTAACGCCCAGGGTTACTCAGACTCCAGAGGCCTGTTTTCAGCCCGCAAGGCCATTATGCAGTACTGCCAGCAAAAAAACTTCCCGCAGGTTGAGCTGGACGACATCATCATTGGTAATGGTGTCAGTGAACTGGTAGTCATGGCTATGCAGGCACTGCTGAATAATGGCGATGAAATGCTGGTGCCAGCACCGGATTACCCTTTATGGACCGCTGCCGTCAACCTGTCAGGCGGAAGGGCAGTGCATTATCTGTGCGACGAACAATCTGACTGGTACCCGGACATTGAGGATATTCGCAGCAAAATCACCTCGAAAACCCGTGGCATTGTTGTTATTAACCCCAACAACCCTACCGGTGCCGTTTACCCCGAAGCATTGCTGGTGCAGATTGTAGAACTCGCCAGAGAGTATGACCTGATTATTTACGCTGACGAAATCTACGACAAAATTCTTTACGACGGTACGGAACACACCGCAATGGCAGCCATTGCCGACGATGTACTGTGTATATCCTTTAACGGCCTGTCCAAGTCCTATCGTGCAGCAGGCTTTCGGGCAGGCTGGCTGATTGCCAGTGGCCCCAAGCATCGGGCGCAGGATTATCTTGAAGGTCTGGAAATGCTGGCGTCCATGCGCTTGTGTTCGAATGTGCCAGCTCAGTACGCGATCCAGACCTCGCTGGGAGGTTATCAGAGCATTAATGACCTGCTGCTTCCGGGAGGCAGACTGCTGGATCAGCGTAATACGATCTATAGCCTGCTGGATCAGATTCCCGGAGTTTCCTGCGTCAAGCCCAAAGGCGCACTCTATGTCTTCCCCAGACTGGACCCAAAGGTTTACCCAATACACGACGACGAAAAGCTGATTCTGGACCTGCTCTTACAAGAAAAAATACTACTGGTTCAGGGAACCGCCTTTAACTGGCCGAACCCCGATCACCTCAGAATCATTACCCTGCCCAGGGTAGAAGACCTTGAGTCAGTTGCCACTAAGCTAGAACGCTTCCTGAGCCGATATAAGCAATAGCTTCCCGGCGGTCGGGAGACGCTCCGGGGGGAACCATGGCAGATATTCATATCGACGACTTCTATCACGACTGCACCCGAATTCTGGTGCAGCTGTATGACGCTTTTCCCCGTCTGACATCGGTTTATATTGACAATATCATCGGTCGCTTTGAGACCGACGAATACGGCATTCCTTCACGCCGTCATCAGGCCTGTTTTGACACCCTGCTGTGGCTGGCGGCTGAAGGTTATATTCGTTATCTGGACCGGGTTCGCCTTGAAGGGCTGGATCAGGTAGTACTCTCGGAAAAAGCCTTGCTGCGACTGCACCAGCTCATGCCCTTCGAGCCGGATTCGTCAACGCCTGCCAGCATTGTTCGTAAACGCTCGACCCTCGTCTGGGAACTGAAGCAGTCATTAAAGTCCGGCAGTAGCGAGGCCATCTGCCTGACGGCCCGACGATTCTTTTCCTGAGGTCTTAATTAAACAGCTGACATTGATTTTTGGTAATCCTTCAACAAACTGTAAAAGTAATCAATCACTATTGATAAACACTTCAACTCACCTCATATTTCTACTATCCAATGGCCTGATTGCTGAACCGTCGGGTCAACTATTGAACCAATACAGGTATCAAATTTTGTAATGAAAAGAATACTGCTATTTCTGGCCACAAACCTTGCGGTTATGGTGGTGGCAAGCATTACACTCAACATTCTCGGTGTCGGCCGCTATCTCACCGCTAACGGGCTGGACATGGGCGCACTGCTGGCGTTCTGTGCCGTATTCGGATTCGCAGGCTCTTTTGTCTCCCTGATGCTGTCCAAGACCATGGCGAAAATGGGTACCGGCACTCAGATTATTGATCAGCCACGCACTGCTCAGGAACGCTGGCTGCTGGATACAGTTAAAGAGCTGTCAGATAAAGCCGGTATCGGCATGCCGGAAGTGGGCATTTTCCCCTCACCAGAGTCCAACGCCTTTGCTACTGGCTGGAACAAAAATGCGGCCCTGGTAGCCGTCAGTCAGGGCTTGCTGGATCGCTTCAGCCCAAGAGAAGCCAGGGCGGTTATCGGGCATGAAATTGGTCATGTTGCCAATGGCGACATGGTGACCCTGACACTGATTCAGGGGGTGGTGAATACCTTTGTCATGTTCTTCGCCCGAATTATTGGCTACGCCGTCGACAGTTTCCTGCGTCGTGATGACGAAAACTCTGGCGGAGTGGGTATCGGCTACTACATCACCAGCATCGTGGCAGAAATTGTTCTGGGTATTCTCGCCAGTGCCATAGTTATGTGGTTCTCCCGCCAGCGCGAGTTCCGGGCTGACCAGGCTGGTGCCGAGCTGGCTGGTCGCAGTGATATGATTGCAGCCCTTGAACGCCTGCGCTCTGAATACGACGCCCCCAGCGTCATGCCTGCCACCATGAGTGCTTTTGGTATTCGCAGCGGCCTGAAGAGTGGCATTGCCGCCCTGTTCACCAGTCATCCACCGCTGGAAGATCGTATTCTGGCGTTACAATCCTCCCGTTAAACAAACAAACGGCGAGGGCAATCATGCTACCCTCGCCGCTTATTCCTCCTCCCCCAACTCCTCGCCTGAAAATTCACTAACAGACGCCCTCAGATAAAATAGTTATCCAACACCTGATTCTTCGGCTATTTTTTATTTCTGTTCTAATTCCCGGCCAATTGAGAAAAGTTACCTTAACGAATAAAGATTATAATCATGCCTGAAAATAGACATCTGGTATCATTCTTATTTGCTCTGTACTTAAGCTTAATGCCCTTCCGGGCAGTCTGGCCCGGCATACCAGACTGGAGCATGGTCATTGCGACCAGCAGTCTTGGCAGAGAGGAAAGAACCCTGATTGTTTCACTTCAAAAAGAAGGGTTGAATGATGACTTCTCAGGCCGGCGTTCAGAATCCGATGATACACTTTATTCCGGATTTACTCCAAATCACGAAATATCTTTATTAAGGCTGCAAGGGAATGGCTATATAGAAGAAATATATCTGCAGAATCAGGGTGATGACAGGATCCCAATAATCCCGGGTAATATTTTTTCCCGCAACGATGCTTACAATCATAACCTCTGGAACCGACAATCACGGCATGCGTTGCTGGTGATACCTTCGCTGAATCAACAAACATCAGAAAGTAATCTTTCTGGTTTCAACAATGACGATTTTCTCACTTTCTCATTTTCCCATGCAGATTTAGAGAATATTAATACGACTGACTGTGGTAATAATGCCTTACATTTTTTAAGGCATGATGATCAATGGACTTTATTCATCGAACTGTACCGTTTAACCGGGCAATGCCTTATAGATCTGCCTGAAAGCACGCCTGTGAGTTTAATATCTGCAGAATTAACCGGCCACTCCAAAACCGTAAAGCTTCCGTTAGAAGCAACCCCTCCGAATACAACAGAACAGGCGACAGAAAAACATCCGGCACCCACCCCTTCAACTGAAGCAGTCGCTCAAGATTCAGCCCTGGTCGTCTATCTTTCTCCAGCCACCATTGGTGATCAGTTATATGACCAGCATTATGAGAGGCTTTACACCACCCGGATCTGGTTAATGGCCAGAAGTCAGGCTGACAGCAATACTGAGCTTAACAACCACAAGTTAGTCTTATCAGAAAACTTTAAATTTAACGCACCACCTGACCAAGATTATTTAAAATCAAATCATAGAAAAACAAAAAAAACCACTCTGGAGGAAATCATACATTTATCAAAACGCCTCGATAAAGAAGTCGAAAAACTGTTAAACCTAAGTAAGACTGAAATCAAAAACTTACAAAACTTATTGCCAGTTATTGAGATTACTCGGCAGTTAGTCAGCAAAACAGATGAAATCAAAATGTTAATAATCTCTTATAACAAAAGGACAAATAATAAAAAATTCAGTCATAAACAAAAAATAGATGGAATTTACAGGACAATTCTTTCAGCCATTAATTTTCTATCTCTTTTTGTCGCAGGAAGTAACTATGAAGATATTTCCACTAAGATTACCGTTAACGGTGAGAAAACAACCATTATTGATGTTATTGCAGAATGCTACAGTGCTCTGCCATCTTTATTAACTGAGGATAAAACATCCCTTCACCGATTCAAGTCAATTAATGATCAAGTCAACACAATACTAACCGACACCATCTCCGCTATTGAAATGCAGCCAGATAATGAAAATTTTAAAAAACGGTCGCACAGCGCCTTAGCAAAAATATTCAAAACCATTATTTCCAGCCGCTGGTATTTTCAAAACGATGAATTTACATACAACCTATTCAGCATAGCGGGTCAGGTTTTTATTAATGAAAGTAATGTGGAGCTTATGTTTCTCCTTGCTCAGCATTTGAGTGAACACTATAAAAAAGACACATACAACGATTATGATCAGGATAATAAGAAATTTTTTACCGATGATTTGATTGATTTAATTTGGATAAAGTTTAAAGAATTAATGCCTCGTATTGACATACCCACCAAACAGTTATACGACTTCGAACAACAAGCAAGGGATATAGACATCGACACCAACGGATGGATTGGTCATATTAACAGCTATGAACAGGCGAAACAGAACCTGAGGTCCCACAAAGAAGCCATTCTGGATCAACGAGCCCGGGAGAATGCTGATAATCTGATAAAAGAGATGGAAGAAATGTATCAAAAAAAACAGGAAAAACTCCGTAAAGCAAGGCAAGCCAGAAGTCAGAAAGCTGCTAAACCTACGATAAAAACAGACCTGGCAGAGCCTGCCAAAACACTTTCAGACACCGCAGTAACAGAAACGACTCCTGATCCCAAACCGCTGCCAGACAAACCCGAACCCTGGGAGCAGCTTTACCAGAAAGGCATTCATGAGCTCACCAGCCACAACTTTGAGGCGGCGCGTTCTTTTTTCCGGGAGGCATTAAACGCCCAACCCGGACTCCTGAATGAAGCAACTATCTATTCAGCTATCGCAGATACCTACTTTGTACCCGGAGAGACACAGCAGAAAGCGATCCGCCAGGCTTTTGCTCAAACACAGGTTTTACTCAATAAAATGCGCCATGCCACTGATCAGCCAATAGATAAACAACAACTAAACAGCCTCTCAGAGCAGTTTCTCAGCCTTGCAGAAAAGCTGGATAAGCCCATTAAACACTCTGCTGAAAACCATCTTAAATCGATACAATGTCTGGAAGCAGTGCCTGCACAACAATTAGAGGAGGTCTCTGCAAAAGATCATGCCAGCGGGTTACTCGCCATTTTAAAGCAGGAGGGAGAGCAGCTTGAGCAGATAAAGAAACTTATATCAGAAAGCATAGATACGCTACTTACAACTTATGACCTCAGAAGGGACTTTATTCTTAATATGTCATCCGGCACACCACCTAAAGCCAAAACGAGTAAATTGCCTTCGGAAGAGGCAAGATACAAACAGTCTCTTCTGTCATTAAAAAATCAGCTAACTCCCGGGCATCGGACAGAAAAACCTCAAACAACCACAAAAACACAGCGTTCTCAAAACAAGCAAATCATCAGCCTTGAACCCGATACATGTTTCAGTTCATTCTTTCAAGCTCTTGAGCAGGCCGATAAAATCAGGCAAAACTGGAAACTGGAAACTCACAGTGCAGTTGCGGAAGTCGACAGTCATACTCAGAAAATAAACAGGGAGCTGATCCAAACATTTTATAAAGAGAACCCTGGTTTCAGCTTCAAAAAACTCAGAAAAAATCTTAAGGGAAAACTTATCAAGTCCTCAAATATTCAGTCACTTCTCAAACAGTTAGGTAACAATGAGTCATTTTCATACAACGCTCAGCCACAGCCTGATGACTTGCTGTATCATTTCCTTACCTCACACAACAGGGCAGTTGCTGACGTTGATGCCGATCATTTTTGTATGTTCAACGCCATCACACTCTGGCTTAGTCATAATCGAGAGGCCACCTCTGCCTTTCCGGGCATTCAAAATGGGCAGGATCTGTTTCTTGCTTTAGCGCCCTACGCCATTGAACTGGCTGCGCAACACCCACGAAACAGCGGACTCAATGCCATTGCCGCCGCTTTTTATGTTAAGGAGCCCAATATTCAGCTATGGGGATCCAACGATATGCTGCACACCCTGATATCTCCAATACTGGGAATCCCGGTTATGGTGTTTGATAACGGGCAGATCGAAGCAAGCCGTGTCATTAATGCGATGTTATACGATAACTCGGGCAGTGTGCATGTTATTGAACAGGATCAGATATTCAATGTAATGACCAGCAACACACTGGTGCTGGTACATAGCTCTAACCACTGGATGACTGTATTGCCGACACCAGAGCGTCACGGCCCTGCTGAAACCCTCCCCGATCCCGCCGAACGTCTGCTGAACGCTCCATTGCTGCTCAACCACCAGGAATCAGTGCCTGTTGGTACTTCTGCAATTATTCACTCCCATTAGATCCCCACTTTTTTTGTGCTCATGGCTGTTTCTTGCGCTCATGGCTGTTTCTTGCGCTCATGGCTGTTTTATAATGGGCATTTACTCTGACAACGGTCGCTTATGCCAGTATCACACCCTGATCCCATCTGGGTTACAGACAACGACACTCTTGCCACGTACTGCACCCAATGGTTGAAACTGGATGCTATTGCGCTGGACACCGAATTTATCCGTACCGATACTTTCTACCCTAAACCCGGCCTGATTCAACTGGGTACAGGTCAGGAAGTCTTTCTGCTGGACCCGCTGAAAATCGATAACTGGCAACCATTTGCCCAGCTGCTTGGCAGTGAGCAGGTGGTAAAGGTTCTTCATGCCTGCAGTGAAGATATTGAAGTTTTCCATATCCTCTCCGGCAACAAACCCGCCGCCATTTTTGATACCCAGCTGGCAGCCTCCTATGCCGGGCTGGGGCATTCGCTGGGCTACCAGAACCTGTTGAAAACGCTTCTGGGCGTCGATCTGCCAAAAGACGCGACTCGCTCCGACTGGCTGCAACGGCCTTTAACCGATATTCAGGTCAGTTATGCAACTCTGGATGTGGTTCACCTGCTTGAGGTGTATCAGCTTCTGCAACAGCGACTAAAGCCAATGCCTCACTGGAACTGGTTGCTGGAAGACTGTTCCAACCTGTCTAACGGCGATCTCTACCCAAAGCCGGAAGAACAGTGGAAAGAGGTCAAGCGAGCCTGGCAGTTACGACCCAGGCAGTTATGCGTACTCAAGGTACTGGCAGAATACCGTGAGCGGGAAGCCCGCCGTAGCAACGTTCCCAGAAACCGGGTGATCCCCAGAGGATCATTATGGCCACTGGCACGCTATATGCCTGACAATATCCATTCACTGTCGGCTATTCAGGACATGCGTCATAGCAATATCCGCCACTATGGGGAAGAAGTTCTCAGCCTGATCGAAATGGCCAGAGAGCTGCCGGGAGAGCAACACCCGAAACCTCTGCCTGCCCCTTTGCCCAAAGCTGCAAAAGAGCATGGTCAGCGACTCAAACGATACACCAGCCAGAAAGCTGAAGAACTTAACCTCCCTGTGGAGTTGCTGATGCTGGGTAAAATTCTGACGCCCATGCTTCGCAGCCGACTGGAGTACGGATTGTTCAAACTGCCAGAACAATTGCAGGGCTGGCGTCGCACCGTTTTTGCTGAACCCATGGTTGAGCAGCTGAATCAGCCTGAACAATAACGAAGCCGCCTGAACAATACAGAAGTAAGCACACTATGAAGAAGTTACTGGTCTCTATCTATAAAAGCAGCCGCAGGGATGAAATGTATCTGTATGTACAGAAACAGGAGCGTCTGCAAAAAGTACCCGCTCCGCTGCTGGAAGTGTTTGGCAAAGAGCAGCACGTTATGGATCTGCTACTGACCCCTGAACGCCAGCTGGCCAGAGTCGAAGCTGACCAGGTGATCAATGATATTGAAACCCGGGGTTTCTTTCTGCAAATGCCACCCTCCGACCTCGACAGCCAGGACGAACAACACTGACAGGCTTTTCGCAAAAAAAAGGTAAAAAGACGGAAGCAGAGGCTGTTCCCTGCTTCCGTCTTTGGCTGAACCTTAAAACCTTTTACTGACTATGACTCAAGAACATTTCTGGGAACACAAAGCCCTGTCCGAAATGACCCCGGAAGAATGGGAAAGCCTGTGCGATGGCTGCGGTCGCTGCTGCCTGCACAAGCTGGAAGACGAAGACACGGGTGAAATTTACTATACCGCCATTGCCTGCCAACTGCTGGATACCCACTCATGCCAGTGTGCCGATTACCCAAACCGCAAGGTAAAGGTTCCGGGCTGTCTGAAGCTGGGACTGGAAGATGTTCCTCAGTTTCACTGGTTACCGAATACCTGTGCTTACCGGCTGTTAGCCGATAACCAGCCACTGCCGGCATGGCACCCTCTGGTGTCCGGCTCCACAAACAGTGTACATGAAGCCGGAATCTCGGTGCAGGATGTTGCTATGCCCGAACAGCAGGTGCCAGAAGACGAATGGGAAGACTACATTATTCCCCTGTTACCCGCTGACTAGAAGCCTGATCCTGCCAGGCCATCACATAATCCTTTGTTTCCAGTGGCTCCAGCTTTTTAGCGGAACCACTGGGCGTTCCCATATAGATAAAACCCAGCAGTTGCTCATGCCTTGCCAGCCCCAACGCACTGGCCGTTGCAGGATGATAACTGACCGAGCCCGTTCGCCACATGGCACCTACGCCCAACGCATAAGCGGCATTAAGAATATTCTGTGCGGCAGCGGCTACAGACAACTGTTGTTCAATATCCGGTACTTTCGGATGTTTTGTAATCTTACACACCAGAGCCACCAGCAGAGGCGCACGCAGGGGCAATGCTTTAAAGCGCGCTATCGCTTCCGGTGCCAGGTCTGGCTGATCTTCCAGAGCCACTCTGGCAAACACTTCACCCAGTGCATGACGGGCTTCCCCGGCAACGGTCAGAAAGCGCCATGGGCGCAGACGGGCATGATCGGGGGCGCGCAATGCCGCCTGAAAAATCTGTTCCAGCTGTCTGGCGTCCGGAGCTGGTTCAGTGAGCCTTGGTGTTGATACTCGTTGTTGCAGCCCTTGCAGTAATTCCATAACGACTCCCCCCCCTTCAACAATTTTCTGGCAGATACACTAGCATGAAACACCGTCGTATGATTCTTTCGGACAGTCAAGAAAGCTGTATTTTCATAAATTTATCACCCTGCTCATTGGCTGTTGCCCACCATTTGCCGGATTAGCAGGGCACTGAGCAGAATTATCATGCTTTGGGCAGCGGAAGGCGTGATTTCCTGTCGGGTTGATTCATCCTCAACTCCCGTCGTGTGCGTTGAAGGGACATCATCTTGCGGGGAGAGTTGCAAGCTGGCTAACATCTGGCTCATGTTTTCCACAGAGTTAATGTTGCTGAGCAAATCCCTTGCCTCCTGATGATAAAACAAAGCCTGGATAAGGACATTTACTGTATCCTCTCTAAGCTCTCCAGAGGTGGTTAGTTCATCCCTGATTCTCGCCTGCCAGTTTGTGGGCAGTACAATACCATTCTGAACAAAGTAGTTGATGAAACCGTCGGCACTGCTGGCTGACAGTGAGCCGCGCGGAGTACCGACTATTTCTTGAACATGTGACCGCAATGGCTCAGATAGTTCAACTGACTGGATTAGCAAATTCATTAACTGGGGTGACTGCTCCCCACCCTATCGGGTGAGGCTTCTGATTTCTTAGGCAGCAACCGACAGTCTGCCGGATTTACGCAAGCCTCCATCAGCAGAAACGGACAGTCCTTCCGCCTTTAATTTCAATATGCCTTGCTTCTTGATATTGCGAGCTGCATTAATATCCCGGTCATGGATAGCACCACAGCTACACTCCCATGATCGGATTCTCAATGGCATTTTTTCCTGTTTCAAATCGCAGACTGAGCAAGTTTTAGAGGATGCAAACCACTGGTCTATCTTCACCAGATGTTTACCTTCCTGCTTTGCCTTGTATTCGAGTTTGGTTATCAGTGAGTGCCAGCCAGCATCAGCAATAGAACGAGCAAGACGCTTGTTCTTGAGCATGTTTTTAACTTTCAGTGTCTCCACAATCACCGCTTGGTTTTCGTCGATGAGTTGTTTTGATAGCTTATGCTGAAAATCATTACGGGCAAAGGCTACACGCTCATGCGCCTTTGCCACCAATAAACGGGCTTTGTGCCTACCTTTTGAGCCTTTCTTGCAGCGAGATAGAGCCTGTTGTTTTCTTTTCAGGTTACGTTGTGCTTTTTTCAGAAAGCGAGGATTGCCAGTCTTATGGCCGGTACTGGTGATAGCCAGATCAGCAATCCCCATATCAACACCGACAACCTGATTAGCTTCAAGATTATCAATCTGTTTTGGTTGTTCCTGGGTATCATCAGCCAATATGGAGGCAAAATACTTGCCGGTTAGCGTTCTGCTCAGGGTGATAGACTTCACCTTACCCACTATTTCACGATGCACTTTAGCCCTTATGGGCTTGCACTTGGGGATTTTTATCCCGTTATCGCCCACAGAGACAGACGTACAATGGTAGCTACTTTGCTTGCCATGCTTTTTCTTGAAGCGAGGAAATCTTGCCTGCAATTTGGGATTGAAAAAGTTTTGAAAGGCCGTATCCAGATTGATAGTGGCCTGTTGCAGTGCAATAGAGTCAGCGTTTTTCAGCCATGAGTACTTTCGGCTTTTCTTGGCTTTTGCCAGCAAGGGCTTCAGGTGTTTTTTGGGAGAAAGGCTCTGCCCACGAACCTTGTAATAATGAACCTTAATAGCCAGGGCCTTGTTCCATACGAACCGCACAGCATCAAACTGACGGTCGAGAAATTCCGCCTGCTCTGATGTTGGATAGATTCGTACTTTGGTGGCTCTCAGCATGGAACGTTATTTCAGTGCTCATTAATATAAAGTTTATATTACAGGTATTTGAAAGAGGTTTTCAAGTGAGCGCACACAATAAAGGTTTGCTTAAAGGGTATCTTCGCAAACGACATAGCGTTACCAAGCTGGTTGTTCATTTGGTGTTCACGACAAAGTACAGGCGAAAGCTTTTTGATGGCTATATGATCAAGCAGTTACGGGAGTCGTTCGAGAGTGCATGTGAAAAACTGGAATGCCAGTTACTTGAAATGAATGGCGAAAAAGATCACGTACACCTGTTGGTGGCCTACCCACCAAAACTGGCTATCAGTGTCATGGTAAATAATCTCAAATCAACATCATCAAGACGGTTGCGAATGCTGAATACCCACCTTACTGCTCAGAGCAAAGCAGGCTTAATGTGGTCAAGGTCTTACTTTGCTTGCAGTGCTGCCGGTGCAACTATCGAGACTCTGAAGGACTACGTTAATAGCCAGAGTACACCAGATTGATGGCGGAAGGCTCTGCGCCTTCCCGTCTTATATCCCCGCCCGCATTGGGCGAGGGTTTACGACGATTTTGCTAACTTTTCAGGATTGGAAACAAGTTCTGTAAACCAACTATTGGTATTGCTTATTTTGGACGCCGCATCCATGAGCTCCAGCAGGCTGGACAATGTCGGTGCCTCCATCCCTTGTTGAACAGGAATAATAAGAGCGGGTCGGGACAATATATAATAATCGACACTCTGGCTATCCTGTTGCGAGCGAACAACGGTAATCAGGTCGGATTGATGCCCCTCGATATAGAACAGGAAGTAGCCCAATTCAGAAAGCCCTGATTCAAGCCGCTGATGAAAAACAAGTGAATCCTGAAGGCTCATTACTGAAGACTTCGACCAAAACAAAAGCAAAGCCTGCCCGTAGGGTTTAAATTTTTTCCCTCATCATCAAGCAGAAGCCGTTGACAAACAGCCTTAACAAACTTTCTGTGTTCGCTGGTCAACTGGCTCCCAGTGTTGGGCTGCATAAAAATAAAGATGTTGAGTGCTCTGATGAAAACCAGAAAATAGTCAATGTTTTCCCATCGCTTCTCCCGCAAACATAGTGCCATTGCAGCACCAATGCCGATGGTAAAACGACCGTAGTTCATTTCCGCAGCAGGGTAAATGGACCGGAATAAAAGGATCATTTTAACGGCTTCACTATATGCGGCGTAGGGTATGACATCTCCATTATTTATCATCGGTTGCACGGCAAGCAGCTGGGCTTCTCTGAGACAATTCAGCATTTGCCGGTCCTGTGGCTGAATAGAAAGCTGCTGCAAGTCAAAGTTACTCTCCGCGGCTGCTTCCCGGATGATTTCTGTCACGTCACTGAAAGCCGTGAAGAATTCACCACACATGGAGCAGTGTTGATTTCCTTCAGCGGCAGCAACTGGCTGCAGTTCGTGATTACAGTGAGGGCAAAAATCAACAGCGAACGCTTCAGGCAGCTGTGATCAGGAAAGTGTGAAAATCAGCAATATTCTGGTCGTAAGGCTTAACAACGGATAGCCCATATTTAGTAGCTCCAATGAGAAAACACTGCTCTGCCCTCGTTCAGGGGGGTGATGTTTCAGGCAGGGTTCTGCAACCTGTGAACGTATCTTCAACGTTTTCAAGAATCACAAAACACTAGCTAGCAGAGTTTTCCCATATTGCTGTGCCTTTCGTTATTCTTACTGCCTTACCAGACGCAGGCGATTGGTTTCACTGTGGTGGATACTGCGCCATGGATTAATATCCAGACCGCCACGACGAATTTACCGGCGCACCCGCTGTGTGCTCATTGGCTATTGCCCACCATTTGCTGCCGGATCATCAGGGCACTGAGCAGAATTATCATGCTTTGGGCAGCGGAAGGCGTGATTTCCTGCCGGGCTGGTTCACCCTCAACTCCCGTCGTGTGCGTTGAAGGGGCATCACCTTGTAGGGAGATTTGTAAACTGGCTACCATCCGGCTCATGTTTTCCTCAGAGGTGCCTGAGTTAGTGTTACTGAGCAAGTCCCGTACCTCCCGACAAAACAATAAAGCCTGAACAAGGACATTTAGTGTTTGCTCTGCCAGCACACCAGAAGTGGTTAGCTCATCTCTGATTCTCGTCTGCCAGTTTGTGGGCAGTACAATACCATTCTGAGTAAAGTGGTTGATAAAGGTGTCTGCGCTGCCGGCAAATAGTGGGGCATTTGGGGTACTGACTATGCCTTGAACATGTGACCGCAATGGCTCAGCTAGTTCAGATGACTGGATTTGCAAATTCAGTAACTGGGCTAACTTTTCAGGGTTGGAAGTAAGTTCTGCAAACCAACTATTGCTCTTGCTTATTCTGGACACCGCATTCATGAGCTCCAGCAGGCTGGACAATGTCGGTGCCTCCATCCCTTGTTGAACAGGAATAATAAGGGCGGGCTGGGACAATATATAATAATCGACACTCTGACTACCCTGCTGTTGCGAGCGAACAACGGTAATTAATTTGGATTCATGCCTATTGATATCAAACTGGAAGTAGCCCAATTCAGAAAGCTCTGATTCAAGCCGCTCATAAAAAACAGGTGAGTCCTGAAGGCTCGTTGTTGCCTTTCGTATAAAAGCCTTCATGCAGGATCGAAATTCATCATTATTTTCATCATCAAGCTGAAGTCGTTGACGAACAGCCTTAACAAAATTTCTGTGTTCGCTGGTCAACCGGCTCTCATAGCGGGACTGCATATCAATAAAGTTGTTGAGTGCCCTGCGGAAAGCCAGAGAATAGTCAATGTCATTCCATCGCTTCTCCCGCAAGCATAGTGACATTGCAACAAGACTGCCGGTGATAAAAGATCCGTAGTTCACTTCCGCAGCAGGATAAATGGAACGGAATAAAAGGATCATTGTAACGGCTTCACTATAAGCGGCGTAGGGTATGGCAGCTTCATCATTCATCATCAATTGTGCAGCAACCAGCTGGTATTCTCTGAGACGATTCAGCATATGCCGGTCATGTGGCTGAATAGAAGGCTGCTGCAAGTCAAAGCCACTCTCCGTGGCCGCCTCCCGGATGGTCTGTTCCAGCCCTGCGGCGGCAGCAAAGTATTCATCACACATGGAGCAGTGTTGACTTCCTTCAGCAGCAGCAACTGACTGTAGTTCGTGATGACAGTGAGGGCAAAAATCAACAGCGAACACCTCAGGCAGCTGAGACCAGGAAAGTGCGAAAACAAGCAATATTCTGGTAGTAAGGCTTAGCAACGGACAGCTCATATTTAGCCCCAATGAGAAAACACTGCTCTGCAACCTGTGAACGTATCTTCAACGTTTTCAAGAATCACAAAACACTAGCAGAGTTTTCCCATATTGCTGTGCCTTTCGTTATTCTTACTGCCTTACCAGACGCAGGCGATTGGTTTCACCGTGGTGGGTGCTGCGCCATGGATTAATATCCAGACCGCCACGACGAACGTACTGGGCGTAAACCGTCAGCTCCTCCATCCGGAAACGCTGCTGAATGTCAGTAAACACTCGCTCGGCACACTGCTCATGGAACTCCTGGTGCTCCCGGAATGAGCAGATATAACGCAGAAACGATTCGTGGTCGATGGCCTCACCTTTGTATTCAACGACAATGGTTCCCCAATCTGGCTGACCGGTTACCGGACAGTTTGACTTCAGCAGATTGGAATGAATGGCCTCTTCCACACATCCTTCACCTTTGCGCAGAAAGTCCGGCTGATACATATAGGTGTCAATGGCAATATCCAGCTCATCAACACACAGGCCCGGTGCTTTGCTGAAACCAAAGGCTTCCATCTCTGCCACAGTCATCAATTCAACCTTTACTGGCGCACCCGCTGCGGCGGACAGGTCTTTGATCATGGTCTCACGGGCAGCGGCAACACTGTCGAAACGACTCTGGTTAAAAGAGTTCAGATACAGCTTGAACGACTTGGACTCAATCAGGCAGGGAGAATCACAGGGCAGTTCAAAGCGAGCCACCATAGCCAGAGGCTTGCCACGGGCGTTCAGCCAGGAAATTTCATAGGCGTACCAGACGTCACAACCCACATAAGGCAGATTATTCGGGTCCAGGCCCAACTCTTCCTGCTTCTCCTTGCGGGGAATAGGGAACAGGATAGAAGGGTTGTATTCCGTTTCGTACAGACTGGTCTTACCCAGCTGGGACATTTCGACCGAATTAGCCATGATAATTTAAGCCTTTGTTTTACATGAGAGTTTCAGATGAGCATTCAGGGGGGCAGCAATCAGAAATATACCGGTTTTTGGCGTTTGGCCTTTGGCTATTGGCTGTTGGCTATTGGCTATTCGTACAGCCAACAGCTAACAGCTAACAGCTAACAGCGGAATATTCTAAGCTTCAGTTCCCATTTCAAGGCCGTGGATTATCATGGATGATGGTCTGATATTCAAACGTCTATGACCGCAACCCCTTACCGGTTCTGAGCAGCCAGAGGGCGAAAACAGTAAACAGGGCAATAGCCAGCCCCATCACGACAAAAGCCATGGTGACATTCACCCCTCCATCTTCTCCCAGAATCCCGTACCGGAAAGCATTCACCTGATACAGAATCGGGTTGAGCATGGATAGGGAGCGCCAGGGTTCCGGCAGTAGCTCTATGGAATAAAAGACGCCGCCCAGGTAAGTCATAGGCATCAGCACAAAGGTTGGGATAATGGAAATATCATCAAACTTTCTGGCAAAGATAGCGTTAATAAATCCGCCAAGGGCAAACAGTACAGCGGTCATGAACACGGCCAGCAGGGTGATCGGTACACTGTAGATCTGCAAATCCACAAAAAAAGCCCCCATCATCATCACCAGAATACCCACCAGCAACCCCCTGACAGTTCCACCCAGTACATAGCCCATCAGGATAATACTGTTGGATACCGGCGACACCAGCAGTTCTTCCACACTGCGCTGAAACTTACTACTGAAGAAGCTCGATACCACATTAGTAAAGCTATTGGTAATTACTGACATCATTGCCAACCCAGGCACTACAAACGTCATGTAACCAAAGCCGGCCATTTCGCCGATGCGGGATCCAATCACAGTGCCAAAAATAATAAAATACAACGCCATGGTAATCACTGGCGGCAATAAAGTCTGAGGCCAGATGCGCGTAAAGCGGCGCACTTCCCGAACAAAAATAGTATTGAACGCAACGGCCTGATACTTCCATTCTGAAGCCATCCTCTACCCCCGGCTGGTCTTATTGTCAGAAACTGAATGAGAATGCGCAGACGTCATTTTCATAAACAACTCTTCCAGCCGGTTAGCCTTGTTGCGCATGCTGGCCACTTCGATCTGGTAATCACTGAGCTGGCGAAACAGGTCATTCACGCCCTGATGCTTACCGACTTCGACCTCAATGCAGTTATCTTCCACCTTCTTAACCTGGTAACCGGCAAACCGGGGCAGCTCATCCAGCGGTTCTTTCAGGTCAAGTACAAAGCTTTCCTGTTGCAGCTGACTCAGAAGGTGCTTAATGCTGGTACTTTCTACAATCTCTCCCTTGTCGATAATGCCGACACTGCGACACAGCTGTTCGGCTTCCTCAAGGTAGTGGGTGGTCAGAATAATGGTGGTTCCCTGTTCATTTATTTCCTGAACGAACTCCCATAACGAACGCCTGAGTTCAATATCCACTCCAGCAGTCGGTTCATCCAGAATTAACAGTTTAGGGTCGTGTATCAGCGCCCTGGCAATCATCAGCCGACGTTTCATGCCACCGGAGAGCATTCGGGAAATGGTATTGCGCTTATCCCATAAATCCAGCTGTTTGAGGTATTTCTCCGAACGCTGGCGAGCTACGCGGGCAGGAATACCGTAATACCCGGCCTGAGTCAGCACAACGTCTTTGACTTTTTCAAACTGATTAAAGTTGAATTCCTGGGGAACCACGCCCAGCAGGCGCTTAGCCTGAGTCATATCCTTATCCAGATTATGACCAAACACATCAACATAGCCGGATGTTTTCTGCACCAGGGTGGAAACAACACCTATCGCTGTTGACTTACCCGCACCATTGGGGCCAAGCAGGGCAAAGAAGTCACCTTCATTCACATTGAGGTCGATTCCCTTTAAGGCTTCAAAACCATTTCCATAGGTCTTGCGCAGGGATTTTATTGTTAGAGCCTGATTCATTGTCTGCCAGATTGTTATTGTAGTGACAGTGACTACTGTCTTTATAAACGGCAATGTTATTATATGTAGCCTTAAGCGACAAAAACAGCCTTAAGCGACAAAAACAGCCTTAAGCGACAAAAACAGCCTTAAGCGACAAAAACAGCCTTAAGCGGCAAAACAGCGGTGAGAAGTGAATGCATTGGGCAGAACCACTTCCTGCCCACACGATCGCGCTAAAAATAAGAAGGTTTTATCAGCAGCTGGCTGAGGGCGTCCTGTATTTCCGGCTGCTCCCAGGTAAAGCCTGCTTCCTGCAAACGTTCCGGCACAGCTTTCTGACCCTGGGTTATCATGGTTGAGGACTCTCCCAACAGCAACTTCAGTACAATAGCCGGAACCGGTATAACAGCGGGGCGACGCAACGCCCTGCCCAGAGCCTTGGCAAACTCTTTGTTTGATACCGGATTCGGCGATGTCGCATTAAAGGCTCCTTTCAGGGACTCATTGTTCAGCAGAAAGGTAATGACTCTGGTCATGTCGTCTGAATGAATCCAGGACATCACCTGATTGCCTGAGCCAATCTGCCCTCCCAACCCCAGTCGAAAGGGTGGCAACATCTCATGCAACGCACCATTATTCTGATGCAACACCAGGCCAGTTCGAACGATACAAACCCTGACACCAAGACTTTCAGCCCGTTTGGCCGCCTGTTCCCAGCGTTCACACAATGAAGCAGCAAAGTCTGAGCCAGCAGATGATGATTCGTTCTGAGGCTCTGCAACGTCGTGGTGCCCATAATAACCGACAGCAGAACAACTGATCAGTGTTTTAGGGCGGTTTTCCAGCCGTTCAATCAAGTCCACCAGTTCGTTGGTTAATCCTACCCGACTATCAAGCAACAGCCTCTTGCGCTGATGCGACCAGCGCTTCGCCATAATGGGTTCACCGGCCAGGTTGATGATGGCGTCAAATGCGACAGAAGGGTTAATGGCACTCAGGGATTGCACCGGGCGTACACTGCTGGTTAACAACCGCCGAACGTCGCTGGGAGACTGCCGGCTTAACACTGAAACACGATGACCGCCCCTGATCAGGGCACGAACGACCCGTCTGCCGATAAAGCCTGTGCCACCTGTAATCAAAATTTGCATGACACTATTTACCTGTTGTGATCTTTACCTGTTGTGAACTGTTAATACCTGTCTGAGTTCCTACTATCTATTTCTGTTTACTTTTTTACCAGCTTTTCTGCCACTCAAACAGATCCATGAAGATAAAATTCCGCAGAAGTATCTTAAAACTATCGACAACAGGGCAGGCTTATTTATGACAAAAAAATACCCGGGTCCCCTCAAACCCGGGTTTTTTACTGGCTGGCTGTTTTGGCGGTTCCCGCTTCTGTTATTATATCCATCTCAGGAGTTGTAAGGCTTGTCTGACGCCACCAGAGCCAGACAGGAATTATTTTTAGCTTATCTGGCTGGTGAATCGCTCACGGTTCCAACTATACGTATTGCCACGTAGTTATGAATTGACCCAGATCAATAATTTGCGATTCTTACTTATTTTTCGTGTAGCTACCACTACACCACAAACTCAACCACCTTTGCTCTCACCGAGCCAGCCATCACTTTGTCTTGACTTGAATCAAGTTAGTTGCTCTTTTGCTACCTCTTAATGTAACCGGTTTCAGTAACCGGTTTCAAAAAAACCGGAAGCGTTGTACACTGAACCTTATTCCCGAATAGATAAACGTCGAAAATATTGGAGTTGCGCTATGGACCTTGAATCTGCCGTGATGGAAATCATCATCAATTCCGGACAGGCCAGAAGCTTTGCCTACGAAGCGCTGGCTAAAGCAAAGGAAGGTGACTTTGACGGTGCGGAAACCCTGATGAGCGAATCAGCAGAAGCGGCCAAAGGGGCACACAAGGTGCAAACCCAGCTGATCGAACAGGACCAGGGAACAGGAAAAACACCTATGACACTGGTCATGGTTCATGCACAGGATCATCTGATGACCTCCATGCTTGCACAGGAAATGGTCACAGAACTGATCACTCTTCACAGAAGGCTTGCACAACAGGGATAATGTTGTGTTTCCACTTTAAGGCAAACCAACTATGGCCACTATAAAAGACGTTGCAGACCATGCACAGGTATCGCGAGCCACGGTCTCCAGGGTACTGAACAACACTGGACAGGTAACAGAAAGCACCAGGGAGCGGGTAAATGCCGCCATTAAAGCGCTTGATTACCGACCAAACCCGGTTGCGCAATCACTGGCCTCCAATACCTCCAACATAATTGGTTTAATGGTGTCTTCTTTTCGAGGTGGCTTTTTTGGCGACCTGATGGCCCAGGTACAGCAGGTTGTTGATGCCGCAGGCAAAACAATGATCGTCACCCAGGGCAAACATTCAGCCGAATGTGAACGAGCCGCCCTTGAGCATCTGATGAATATGCGCTGTGACGGTCTGTTATTGCATTTACGTTACCTGAGTGATGAAGAACTGATCAAAATGGCAGATAAAATGCCTCCCTTTGTTCTGCTGGATCGCTACATCGAAGAACTGGCCGATCGCTGCGTCACCTTTGATCATATAGCTGCCAGTGAACAAGCGGTTCAAGAGCTGATAGATCAGGGCCATAGCCATATCGCCTGCCTGGCAGGCAAATTATTCAAAGACAATGCCCACCAGCGCTTTCAGGGGTATGTCAATAAACTCAGCGAAAAAAATATTCCGCTGGATATGGAACTGGTAACAGAAGGCGATTACGACCGTGATTCCGGTTATCGCGGCATGAAACAGATATTGTCCACAGGAAAAACGGTCACCGCCGTCTATGTCTGCAGTGAAGAGATGGCTGTCGGTTGTATGGACGCCCTGCGGGAACTGGATATTAAAGTTCCGGATGACATTTCCCTGATCAGTTACGACAGTGTTGATCTGTGTACATTCCTGACGCCTCATGTATCCGCCCTGCACTTCCCGATTACAGAAATGGCCAGTGTTGCGGGCAACCTGCTGATGAACCAGATGCGCATTGATGGTTTTAGTAAGCCAGCCCGACAACGCTTTGAAGGTGAGCTGAGAATCAGAAAATCTGTTAAACCACCCCTATAACCCAGGTCAGACACTCAGGAGAGTCGACCACTCTTACGACTGTTGACCTGTAACCGGATGCGCGCGGCACAAAAACGACTAACGACATCTCTGTTAGCAGTGACTGTCAACCAAGCAAACTACAGGTGAGCCAATGAAATCATTAAAACTAGCTGTTATCGGCGGGGGAAGCAGTTACACACCCGAACTGATTGAAGGGATTATCAATCGAATTGACCGTCTGCCCGTCACCCGGATTGACCTGGTTGATGTTGAGACAGGAAGGGAAAAACTGGAAATCGTCACCGGACTGGCACAGCGAATGGTGGCCCGGTCCGGACTGGATATTGAAGTGCGCCATACCCTTGATCGCAGAGACGCTATTCAGGGTGCCAGCTTCGTGATGACTCAGCTACGGGTCGGAGGGCTGGAAGCACGGGCGAGAGACGAACGCATCCCTCTGAAACACAAAGTCATTGGTCAGGAAACAACAGGACCTGGCGGCTTTGCCAAAGCCCTGCGCACCATTCCGGTGATTCTTGATATCTGCAAAGATATGGAAGAGCTGGCACCGGACGCCTGGCTGATCAACTTTACCAACCCCGCAGGCATGGTCACCGAGGCCGTAAGCAAATACTCCAGCATTAAAGCTCTGGGATTGTGTAACGTGCCTATTAATATGCACCATCAAACCGCAGAAGCCCTTGGGGCTTCTGTTGATCGGGTAAAAGTCAACTTTGCCGGACTCAACCACCTGGTCTGGATGAGCAATATTCGACTGGATGGCAAGGATGTTACAGACAAGGTTATTGATATGCTCTGCGACGGTGCACACATGAATATGAACAATATCCATGAGTCGCCCTGGGATCCGGCATTCCTGCAATCACTTGGCGTGGTTCCCTGCCCTTACCACCGGTACTTTTATATGCAGGATGAAATGCTGGCGGAAGAGCTGGAATCAGCGACCAGCACTGGCACACGGGCTGAAGTCGTACAGAAAACCGAGCAGGAACTGTTCAAGCTTTATCAGAATCCAGAGCTGGCTGAAAAACCGAAGCAGCTGGAACAACGGGGCGGCGCTTACTACTCCGATGTTTCTCTCAAACTGGTCGACGCACTTTACAATGACACCAGTACCATTAACGTTGTGAATACCGTCAATAACGGTGCCATCAGCAACCTGCCTGATGATGCTGTGGTAGAGATCAGCGCGGTCATTGACAGCTCCGGCGCTCATCCAATTACCCAGGGCGCATTGCCTGATAACCAGATAGCCCTGGCCAGCAGCGTGAAAGCCTACGAACAGCAAGCCATCGAAGCGGCTGTGAAAGGGGACTATGGTCTGGCGTTACAGGCTCTGGTAGCTAACCCCCTGATACCCAGTGCAAAGGTAGCAAAGCTTATTCTGGATGACATTCTTGAGCAGAATGCCGATTACCTGCCTCAGTTCCAATAGAGAACCGTTCCAATAGAGAAAAAGTTATCCCGGGCAGACTCCTGACTGCCCGGTATCAGGAAAAACAATGAAACTCATTATTAATGCAGATGATTTTGGCCTGAGTCCGGGGGTCAATCACGGTATTGTCGACGCTTTCAAACGTGGCGCTGTTCGCTCCACCACCATGATGGTTGGAATGCCGGGAGAAGATCACGGAGTTGAGCTGGCAAAAGCCAATCCACAACTGTCTATCGGTATCCATCTACGCCTGACCGCAGGCAAACCAATGTGTGATAATCCTGAAACCCTTACCGATGCATCCGGACGGTTTCTCGACCAACTCAGTTTCTACGACAGCGACAGCCTTTGCCCCAAAGAAATAGAGCGTGAATTCCGTGCCCAGATTGAGCACTTCCTGAAACTGGGACTAACACCCACTCATTTTGATAGCCACCATCACTGCTACGGCCATCCCATCGCCCTGCCAGTGATCAGCAAACTATCCAAAGAGTACGGTATTCCCTACCGGACAGTGGACGCTTCCCAGGTGACAGAAATAGCCACAGAAACAGCGCGGTACACCTACCGTTTCACCGATCGCTTTTATGGCAAAGTAAGCCTGCAAATGCTACTGGACATTGTGGATAAAGAGCTGGCGGAACGGGGGCACAATGCCATTCTTGAAGTGATGTGCCACCCCGCTTATATCGACCAGGGGTTGATGGAAGCCAGTTCTTACACAGAGGCGCGAGTCAAAGAGCTTGACATTCTTACCTCAGCAGAGCTTCAGCAAAACCTGACCAGCAGGGGTATTGAGCTAACCGACTACAAAGAAATCAGTAAACTGACAAACCTGTAATTTCCTTCTTTTGCACCCCGGGAGTAAGAGTCTCACTACCTTCCGGGCGGACGACACTCAATCATATATCAAGAATATGATTGCCGAGTCACACATATAGTCTATGCTTCCAGAGTTTTCCTTCTTCATTTGCAGCGTTAATCCACCCTCTGATTAACGATTCTTACGCTGCAATTTCGCAGAATCTTCCTGGAGTTCTTCCCCATGGTTAAAACCGTGTTCGGCACATTCCAGAAAATTGGTCGAGCACTGATGTTGCCCGTAGCCGTACTGCCTGTAGCAGGCATACTACTGGGCGTAGGCAGTGCCGGTTTTTCATTCATTCCAGATCTGATGTCCAGCGTTATGGCCCAGGCCGGTGGAATGGTTTTTGGTAATTTGCCCATTATATTTGCAATTGGTACTGCCATCGGACTGTCAGAAAATGACGGTGTCGCCTCGGTGGCCGCTGTCGTTGGCTATGTTGTCATGCTCGGCACCATGGGTGTCATGGCTCAGGAGCTGGGCGTTGAGCCCAGTGTGATCATGGGAGTAGACGCCATCGATACCGGCGTGTTTGGCGGCATCCTGGTTGGCATGCTGGCTTCCATCATGTTTAACCGATATTACAAAATCCAGCTGCCGGAATACCTTGGCTTCTTTGCCGGAAAACGATTTGTCCCCATCATCACGGCGCTGTGCGCAGTTGTTCTTGGGGTTCTATTGAGCTTCGTCTGGCCTCCGATCCAGGAAGGCATTGACGCGTTCTCAAACTGGTCCGTCACCGAAAATCCGGTTTTGGCCGGTTTTATCTATGGCTTTATTGAGCGTGCGCTGGTTCCCTTTGGTCTGCACCATATATGGAACGTCCCTTTCCAAATAGAAATGGGGCAATTCGTCGACGCTACTGGCAATGTCTACAACGGTGATATTGCCCGCTTCTTCGCTGGTGACCCTACAGCCGGCTTCCTTGCCGGTGGCTACCTGTTCAAGATGTTTGGTTTGCCTGCCGCAGCCATTGCCATGTGGCATTGTGCAAAACCACAGAACCGCAATGCCGTGGGCGGCATCATGATTTCTGCCGCACTGACTTCCTTACTGACCGGTATTACAGAACCCATTGAGTTCTCCTTCCTGTTTGTTGCTCCAGTTTTGTATGGTATTCATGCTCTGCTGGCGGGTCTGGCTTTTGCCATCACCAATTATCTTGATATCAAAATGGCCATGTCATTCTCCAACGGAATGATTGACTATGTCCTTTACTACACCATTGCCACCAGACCCGCCTGGATTATCGGACTGGGACTGATTTATGCGGCGGTCTACTACAGCGTGTTTCGACTTGCTATTCTGGCATTAGATTTGAAAACGCCCGGACGGGAGGAAGAAACCCGTCGGGGTAAGGTCGAAGTAACCCCTGAGCTGGCCAGAAACCTGGTCGAGGCGTTTGGCGGCAAAGGCAATATTAAAAACCTTGATGCCTGTATTACACGATTAAGGGTCACGGTTAACAAAGCGGATGATGTGGATCAGGATCGCATTAAAGCGCTGGGAGCAACTGCCGTCGTGGTCGTAGGTAAAAATATGCAGGCGATTTTCGGCCCCCAGTCAGACAACATACGAACTGAAATGCAGGAAGCCATAAAATCGATGTAGTTTGTTATGACGGCTGCTGACCAACACTCAAACACTCTACGGAGTACTGGTCAGCAACCTTGCTCTCATACCATCGCCCGAACTCGCTCAGACGACACTTCGCCATTATGAAGAACACCACTATAAGCATGCAGGCTAACCTTCCCACTGGACGGCAGCAATTTTCCCATTAATGAACGACTATTGTCCGGTGATAAACCACCTCCAACCACAATTTCAATACGCTTGCCTGCCTGAGCAATAAGACTGTTCAGCGTTGACACACCCTGCTCGGCGGTTTCACCGGAGCCCCAACGTGTACCACTGGTCAATACCCGGTCAACACCGAACTGCATCAATACAGCCAACGACATCTCCGGGTCATGGGTTGCATCAAAAGCACGATGAAATGTGGTCGTCAGTTTCAGACCCCTGGCCGTATCCAGCAACCGCTGCAACAGCCCTTCATCAATGGCATTATCCCTGGCTCTCAATCCCCCAAAGACAACACCGTCAGCGCCAGCCTGGGCTGCCATTTCAATCTGACTGACCATAGTATCGCTCTCTTCCAGGCTGTAATAAAAATTCCCTGCACGGGGGCGAACCATAACCATCAACCCTTCAGGTCTGAATGCCTGTCTGGCAGCTTTTATAGGGTCAATGGCGGGAGTCAGACCGTCCTGATCCATCGCCGCGCACAGCTCAATACGACTGGCACCGCCCTGCTCTGCTGCCGCAGCTGCCCTTCTGACATAGTCCACGTTGGCACTGTTAATACAAACTTCTATCTCTACTTCTCGCAACATGACATGAACTCCACTGTAAGGATGGTAGCCATCATAAATACCCGGGGCTTTTACGTACAACCATCAACTAACAGCTAACAGCGAAAACCAGCCTTTAAAAAGGTTTGCCAATCAAACGCTTTGCATCATCAATCAATACCTGATTCAAATCCTGAATCTGCTGGTGCAACTCCATAACACCCCTTCTTGCCTTTATACGAATTTTTTTAGCAGGCTTGCCGGTTATAGCAACCGGGGCATCGATTTCGTAATCAATATACTCATGATCCGGACGCTCTTCATTGAAGTAGCCTTCATTGGAATAGCCTTGACCCTTACCCTCTGAATCCGTATGACCAGAAGAGTGCTCAGCCTGTTCTTTTTCATACTCTGAAAATTTAGGAACAGGCACCATTTTACCCACTCCCTTCATAGCCCGGCGTATCAGAATATCACCCAATTCGGCTTCGACTTCCCTCAGTTGACGAGTGGCATGTCGTTTATCTGCCTGACCTTTCCCGGCTCTTTCTTCCCGGAGTTTTTCCTGAAGCCTGTCCTTTTCTTTGGCTTTACGTTCTTTATCTTCCAGTTTTGCCAGACGTGCACGGAGCTGATCCTGGTAATCCAGCAAGTCACCAAGACTCATTGTTCTAACCGATTTTTTTGTATAGAGAGGGTTTTTCGCCTGTGAGCCGGAAGGAGGAGAAGGGTCTTTATCCACCGGACGCTTCAGATCAACCCCCATTGCAGCCAGCTTCCGGATAAGACCATCAATTTCAGCCTGCCGCGCCTCTTCAGCACTTACTCCTGTATCCTGTGAGGTCTCCTGAACGGGTACTGAACCGCGCTTAACAGGTATAGCAGCCCGGGCAGGAACAATTAACAAGTGCAAAAGTATAAGGGGTAATAGAAGTAATCCTTTCATACGAGTTCCAGTCCATTGAGTGCTATTTAACGAGAGCAGATAAGCTGGGCGAAAGAGTAGATCAGGAACGACCGTTTATCATTGACAAAGAGGTTAGCAGTACTGACAAGACTCAACAATAACGGAATAAGGATTCTGAACAGTGCCTGAACGATTGCACTACTTAACTTTTTGAACCAATTAACTGTTATAAAGTCAAAAATTCTAACGGCAGTTAATGAATGGTGAATAATAATGATGTTCGAAGTCACAACAACTAAAATAGTCGTACCTGTGGTACTCGCATTTATGTATTTCTTTAGTCCTGATGTAAAAAAGACTGCTCAAACTCAATCAGATCTTAAGGAGTTTATAGAAACTTTTACATTACGTAACGAAGAGTCTCTACCAAAAGACTATGAGTCGACACTATATGTCCTTGGAAAGGATATACTGGCGTTTGACAAAAATACAGATACCGGAAATACAACACTAGTAATTAATAATAATTTAGATGTTTTTCATAAAGAACTGAATAAAAGAAAAAAAAATGGACTTGATGGTATTTTTAGTTTGTATGATTTGTATCCTGGTAGTTATCTTTTTGATCAACCTACTAAATACTATAGTGTCGATGCTGTTTATATTTTTACCTACCACCATAAAGCCATTGATCCTGACTGCCTGAATTCTGACCAAAAGTGCAATAACGATAATGAATTACCCAGAGGTTCAGACTTGGTCTCTGAGCCAAAAGACAGTCAAGCTACAACTCTGGCAAAGCGGGTCAGAAACCAATATGAAAATATGTTTTTTTATTTTGACTTTTTAAAAGAAAATAAATCCTTTCACATAAATGCAATGGATCATAAGGTTTATACTACTCAATATTTTTCACAAGATGATAACTATAAAGCACTCATTAGCAATGCAGAGAACTTATTACCCGATGAAGATTCTAAATTAAAAGAAATACCAGCAGCCGAACACAAAGCAATTTATTTGTTATCAGGTGTAAATGGTGATAAACGTTTAATCGGAGTGTCAATAAGACTCCCAACTAATTACAGCGCTGGCCAATTAAGTACATTTTACAGAACCATCCCCGGGAAAAAAATCAAGGAACTCATCTCGACGAAAAGTCCATAAACCCAAGACCTGCAGAGGCACACTGCTACCTCTGCCTGCTAAAACCTCAAAGAGCCTTTTTGATTTGAGTCGGTTTAAACCTGAGAAAGGTAGCTCCCGGAACGGTTCCGGGAGCTACGAGAACAAATACAGCCAGTATTACTTCATTTTAACAACCAGCAGGTCGTCAGCGCCTTCAGTCACGGAACCGGAAGACTTTTCCAGAGACTCTACGTCGTCCATGTTGGAGATCACCACTGGAGTGATTACACTCTTGGCATTCGCTTTCATAAACTCCAGGTCCACTTCGATGATCGTGTCACCCGCTTTAACGGTCTGACCTTCAGAAGCGATACGCTTAAAACCTTCACCTTTCAGTTCAACAGTGTCGATACCGAAGTGTACGAACAGCTCAACCCCGGATGGAGTCGCCATACTGAATGCATGGTTGGTTTCGAAAATCTTGCCAATTTCACCGTCACAGGGAGCAACCATTTTGTTGCCCGTTGGGTTGATAGCGATGCCGTCACCCACCACTTTCTCAGAAAATACCGCGTCCGGCACTTCTTCGATAGCCACTATCTCACCCGTCAGGGGTGACTTGATCACAGTGCCTTCATCGCCACCGAGACCCATGCTTTTCTTGATTGAATCAAACAGGCCCATACTACTTATCCTACATATACAAGATGATTGGATTTTAGACGGTTAATGACCGCTTCTGTCAATTAATGGCTAGGAGCCTGTCGGACTTAAGCGTCCGACAGGCTCCTATGCACTTCTATACGCCATTGTGCACCATTAACAAAAAAACGCCCCGCTGGAGCGAGGCATTTTTTTAATAGTTCTCTATTTATCAGACAGTGACAATATCTGCAACTCTCAGCAGGACATCATCAATGGCGTTATGCTTGCTGATGGCTTCTTTCAAAGGCGTCGTCACGACTGTCTGGTCACGAATACCAACCATTACGCCACTGACCCCTTCAATCAGTTTCTCAACAGCTGCAACACCCAGACGACTGGCCAGTACCCGGTCTGCACAGGTTGGCTTACCACCACGCTGAATGTGCCCCAGTACAGTGACCTTCACTTCGTACTCCGGGAAGCTTTCTTCCACTGCACGCCCCAGCTCTACCACACCGCCAATCTTTTCACCTTCAGAGACAACCACGATGCTGGAAGTCTTGCCGGCACGACTGCTGTTTTCCAGGCAATCCATCAGCTTTTCTACAGAGTGATCTTCTTCCGGAATCAGAATCTCTTCAGCACCGGCTGCAATACCACTGTTCAGGGCGATAAAACCAGCATCACGTCCCATCACTTCGATCAGGAACAGACGGTTGTGAGACGTTGCCGTGTCACGAATTTTATCGATGGCTTCAACCGCTGTATTCAGAGCGGTGTCGTAACCGATGGTAAAGTCAGTACCAAAGATATCGTTGTCGATAGTACCCGGCACACCAACGCAAGGCAGGCCATGCTCTTCTTCCATCAGCATGGCACCGGTAAAGGAGCCATCACCACCAATAACAACCAGTCCGTCCAGTCCCGCGGCTTTAGCATTTTCAAACGCTTTGGCACGACCTTCCGGGGTACGAAACTCTGCACAACGGGCAGATTTCAGGAAGGTCCCCCCCTGGTTAATAATGTTGGCAACGGAGCGGGCATTAGCCTCTTCCAGGTTATTTTCAATCAGACCTTTATAGCCTTCATGAATTACTACTGGCTGTACGCCAAAGTAAATGCAGCTGCGTACAACGGAACGAATGGCTGCGTTCATACCCGGAGCATCGCCACCCGAAGTCAGAACGCCAATCTTTTTCATCTCTGCCATGGCTCTGTTCGTCTCCCTAGTCTTGAAACTTGTCTGAAACTTGCATTAAAAATCGCACTGCAACCCAGTCAAAAAACCGGTCGAAAAAAGCCTCTTCCGGAATCGATGTGAAGATGACTCATTGCGCTTTCAATGCGACAGATTTATTTAACGGTAATGATTTGCATGGTATCGGTGCCTCCTTCAACCTCTTCACACTCACCTTTGGTGAGAATGATACGATCGTCTGGCTCCAGCAAACCACGCTTCTTCAGTTCTTTAATCGCACGGTCATTAACTTCAGGACCGTACCTGGTGCCACTGTCGAAAGCGACAGCCTCAACGCCCCGGTATAAAGCGACACGACGCTCGGTGGTTTTGTACCGGGTCAGGGCAATAATAGGCAACTCGGTGTTAATGCGAGACACCCACAACGGTGTTGCGCCGGACTTGGTCAGGCAAACAATGGCCTTGACCCCCAGATTGTTCGCTGCATAGGTGGCTGCAAGCGCTATGGCTTCGTCCGTTTCTTCAAAACTGCCCACTTCCGCACGGTCAACCCTGGCAATCAGTTCAGGATTTTTCTCAGCACCGGCACAAATACGAGCCATTGCCTTAACCACTTCATGGGGACGCTTCCCCATCGCCGTTTCACCGGATAGCATCACGGCATCAGTGCCATCCAGCACCGCATTGGCCACATCAAATACTTCCGCACGGGTCGGTTGAGTATTGTGGATCATGGACTCCATCATCTGCGTTGCAGTGATTACCGGGCGATTCAGACGGCGTGCCTCATTGATCATGTTCTTCTGAACACCAATCAACTCTGCGTCTCCTATCTCAACCCCCAGATCACCCCGGGCCACCATCACGGCATCGGATGCACGTATAACCGCTTCGAGTAATTTCGGATCAGAAACGACTTCGGCTCGTTCAATCTTGGACAGAACAGAAGCGCTGCCTCCCGCCTGTCGCATCAGCTTGCGGGCAAGATGTATATCGTCCGGGCTACGGACAAAGGATACCGCCAGGTAATCAACACCAATATCGGCTGCCAGCCTGATATCATCCTTGTCCTTATCGGTCAGGGCGTCTGCCGACAAACCGCCACCGGCAAGGTTGATACCCTTATTATTCGACAGCTCACCACCCTCCAGAATGGTGGTCACGATACGTGAGCCATCAATCTTAACCACTTGCAGACTTAAACGACCGTCGTCAAGCAATAGCACATCGCCCACCTTGCAGTCATTGGGCAAGTCTTTGTAAGCAAGACCGACCTGGGTTTCATCGCCGGCATCAATGGGTAGCTCTGCATCCAGCACAAATTCAGCCCCGTCAGGCAAATTGATTTTGCCATTCTGGAACCGGCCTATACGTATTTTGGGCCCCTGAAGGTCACCCAGTATGGCGACACTGCGCCCAAGGCGGGTAGAAATGGTACGAACCTGCCCGGCGCGGGTTCGGTGGTCTTCAGCATCACCGTGTGAAAAGTTCAGGCGGACAACATTAACACCAGCCTTTATCAGCTTTGTTAACTGCTCATCGGTCTGAGTAGCAGGACCGAGTGTGGCAACGATTTTCGTGCGTCTGAGCATGTTATCCCCCTCAAGTTTGACCGGTATCCTGGCCGCCTGTTTGGTAATTTGTACTGGAATGGCTCACTTCTGGTTCATGATGAATAAACGGTACGTCAAACAACAGAAAAAAGAAGACAATCTCCTCAGGAGTCAGCCCGAGACAGTATAGTCATTACAGAGCCACTCTGGTAAAACGAGCACTGTCTTCTTTTTACTACTGCTTATTCCCCTACACTTATTCCACAACAACATAAGCATAAGCATAAGCGGAAAACAATAAAAACACAGGCTCATAAAGAGCCTGTGTTTTCAGTCAAACAACACTCAGGCGTTCATGAAAGCCTTAGCGGTGTCCAGCATACGGTTGGAGAAGCCCCACTCGTTGTCGTACCAGGACATTACCTTAACCAGGTTGCCTTGTACGCGAGTCTGGGTCGCATCGAAGCTGGAAGAGAACGGGCTGTGGTTGAAGTCCATGGAAACCAGAGGCTCGTAGTTCACGTGCAGAACCTTGCTCATGGCTTCGGAAGACTTGGCCGCAGTAGCAATGATTTCGTTCACTTCTTCAACAGTGGTTTCGCGGCCAGCAACGAAGTTCAGGTCTACCAGAGATACGTTAACAGTGGGAACGCGAACCGCCATGCCGTCGAACTTGCCTTTCAGTTCCGGAACCACCAGACCTACAGCAGCAGCAGCACCCGTAGCGGTTGGGATCATGTTCTGTGCAGCGGCACGGGCACGATACAGGTCGCTGTGGTATACGTCGCTCAGACGCTGGTCATTGGTGTACGCGTGGATGGTGGTCATCAGACCTTTTTCAATACCCAGAGCGTCGTTCAGAGGCTTGGCGATTGGAGCCAGGCAGTTGGTGGTGCAGGACGCGTTAGAGATAACGGTCATGTCGGAAGTCAGAGTCTCGTGGTTAACACCGTAAACGATAGTAGCGTCTACGTTAGAACCAGGAGCAGAGATGATGACTTTCTTGGCACCAGCGTCCAGGTGAGGCTGACAAGCGTCCTTGGAGCGGAATACGCCGGTACATTCGAAAACTACGTCCACACCCAGGTCAGCCCAGGGCAGGTTAGAAGGATCACGCTCAGAGAACGTTTTGATTTCGTCACCGTTTACAAACAGTGCGTTCTCACCTTCTTCAACCTGAGCATTGAAACGACCGTGCACAGTGTCGTACTTGGTCAGGTGCGTGTTGATTTTAGCATCGCCCAGGTCGTTGATAGCAACGATCTGGTATTCATCACGGCGACCTGCTTCATACAGTGCGCGCAGAACATTACGGCCGATACGGCCATAGCCGTTGATAGCGATTTTGATCATGATGTCTCCAATACCCTTAGTCACAGCGGATAAGCCGCTATAGGCTTTAGTAAATAGCAATTTCTGTGCGAATACAGCCTAGTGAAAATACCTACAAAACGCAACAAACTCCTTTAAACACAAGGGTTTACAGAATTTACCAGACCCACAAAACAAACATTCACACATCCGGACAGCGCCCGACAGGCTATTCACAGGATAGACGACAAATACCCAAAACCATACCGATCATTGCAGTAAAAAGCACAACAGAATACAGAAATGAACACCCTGTATCGCCCAACTCAAAAAACTGACCCTGATCAACAAAATTGACTATTGACATAAACCCACAGACCGGTGTCGCAAACTTACTCACGGCACCGTCTTTCCGAAACAAAAAAAGCCGAGCTCCCCAACAAAGCATCAGCCATAAGACAAAAACCTGTCGTCACCTGATACTTTGTTGGGGAGCTCAGCTTTTTCCAGATGTCTGCCAGTCTCAAGTCTGGTAAACATCTGTGAACCGATCCGAAAAAATTCGGATCGTAACAGCGATCACTTCAGGGTAGTGATGAACTCAGCCAGGTGAGATACAGCACCTTCAGCGCCTTCACCTTCACCGATGATGGTTACCGTAGAGCCCTGTGTCAGGCCCAGAGTTTGCAGCTTGAACAGGCTCTTGGCGCTGGCCTGTTTACCACCTGCTTCCAGTTTGACATCACATTCGAAGCCTTTGGCTTCTTTTACGAACTGAGCAGCTGGACGAGTGTGCAGACCATTTTCAGCAGTAATAACTACGTCTTTTTTAAACATTGCCTTTCTCTCAATAGCGTGGAGATTTTGCGAGCGATAAAGAGGCTGAATTGCAAAAGAATAAGTCAGCCTCTCCGGATGCTCAAATTAAAACCTGCGGAGCTGCACAACGGCAACCCCTTACAATTCTATTGGAATAGAAAGCGAAAGGGATTGATATAGCGGTTTATCGCTATCGCTCCATTCCGCACAATTTCCCGGGACAACTTCTAGCAAAAAGTCGCTAAGCTATCTCCAGCCTGATTTCACCGGCAATAATTTCAGCCTGTGGACCAAGGATTACCTGAAGGTTATTGGTTCCGAGCTTAACCACACCTTTTGCGCCTATGGCTTTAAGGCCCGGCTCATCAATTTTATCACGATCTGCCAGAGTCAGTCGCAAGAGGGTAATGCAGGCTGAAACAGACTTAGGGTTATAAAACCACTGGTTTCAATTGGGGTTTGGTTTAAAAGCATTAATTTTCCGGCTTATAATCGCTGAACTTTTCTGGATGTTTCTCTCTTTTTTGTGCCATCATGCCGCTCACAGCTTCCGAGTAACACGGAGCGTCCATCATTTTACGAATCTCGTCGTGCTGTTCTTTAGTAGCTTTCCTCTCACGCTCTTTTTTCCTCATATTGGCTCCATCCGAAGCCTCTCGTTCTGGCTGGTATAACCCCCAAAGCTCTATAGCTGAATCACCGTTATCCATTTCTACAACCAGCTTGTCTGGCGCAAGAACAGCCATATAGCGAATACTACTTAGAGATAAAACGGCTGCCCGGGAGAGCTCTTTACCGACGTGATTAATAGTCCAGATCGTTACTTCACTGTCCGAATAACAAAAATCACGATGACAGGTGCAAGACATCAGTCGTCCATCAGGCAATCTGAACAAGAGATTAACTCCATGTTCATGGGCCCTAAGGGCGTGGTGTGACCTCCCCTGGTCAACATCCCATAATATTAAGTTACCCTCAGAGTCTCCGGATGCAAGCAGCCTGTCAGACACAGCGGCTAAACATGTCACCCGACAACCATGCCCGGTCAACGTATGTACAGGACGTGTCTGACTCACATCCCAAATCATGATTTGGCCGTCACTTCCTCCCGAAGCCAGTTGGCCACGGGGCAGTTTTATCAAAGCACTCACTGAATTCTCGTGACCTTTAAGGCTGCTTTGGCAGGATCTGTTTTTCCTGCAACTATCAACCTTCCATATAAAAATGTCATTCCCGGAAGCCATAGCAAAGCGGCTGTCATCTATTGCACACGCATGTTCACTGGCATGTCTCGGTTTGTCAGGCACACCTTCTTCGGAAACATGCAGTTCGTTAATATTCGGACCTATTGAAAGCCCCCCATTGTTACCAATCAGTAAGAAACCCGGGGGGAATTTTATTATTTTTGTGATGTACTGATCAGACTCGTCTTCGTCGTAGTCGTCGTAGTCGTCGTCGTCTTCGTCTGAGTTTTCGACTTCATAAAGCTGTTCAGTCGGCTCAATTATTTTACCGTCAGGGTTTCGGATAAACAGCTTAATATCTCTTTCAACGGATGCTATCGAGCCATCGGATAATACTTCCATGGCATTTATGCTGCCTGCAAAGCGGCCAGAATCTTTCAAGTCCTTTAAATACCGGGGATGTAGTTTATTGTTGCTGGCTAAAAACAGAACAAATGCAGCATAGTCGAGTGGGGTTTTACAAATCGAATCAACAAACTCTCTTGAGATTTCAATGCCTTTGCATATTTTGTCTATCACTTCAGGATCGCTAAAATAATATTCCGTCTCCTGCCGCAGGCTGTCATCCTTGCCTCCAAAATGAAATTCCTTCATAACTGAAAGCCGCTTTAACCAATATTGGTTATTAAATTCATGATTGTTTTTGTTTGTTGAAGCCAGAGCTATTTTATCTTTCAGAGGAAGACATTTCATGATCAGCTCTCTGGGTAATTCAGGTACTTTTTCAAATGGAGATGCTGGTGCCTCTCTTCTGGACTCCTGACAGTCTGGACAAAGATTTGTGAACTCAGTGAATGCCTCGTTTTCTCGCAAGAAAGTTCCACCACGCAACTTCGCCTTACATATTGGGCATTGCGATTGAACCCAACTTACCACATCAAGTATCTTCTGTTTTTTATTTCCATCTCCGCCTTCATCTCCGCCTTCATCTCCACCTTCACCGCTCTTGCCTGCATAACGTTTTCCATCTTTTCCTGTTTTTTTGATATTCCCACTGGAGCCAGAAGCCCCACCGGAATCTGAATCCGAACCTGAGCCAGATCCACGACTACCGCATTCTGAATTCGGACACTGCCTGCCAGAGTATTCTCCCGCTTTTGATCCGGGCCATACGGGTAAACGTTGCTGTCTCCCCCCCTCTTCAGAATATGCTTCGTACCACTGTGTTTCCCGGGAGTTTGTAAGCAGCGTTTCCAGAAAAGGCTCGAAGGTACTTCTTTGTCTCTGGGTGCCAGACAGTTGCTGAAGCAGCTCAACCGTATCTACTTCAAAAACTGTAATTCGATCGCGCAATATACTGGCAAGCGTGTCATCACCGGAATAAATAGCGTTCTGAATGCGCCGATAAAGTATGTTCAATAAACGCCCCCTCTCCCTGGCAAACAGGGAAGCAAAGGTATTGAACCCACTGGCATCGTTCTGAAAACCGGTATCTTTCTGATAAAAAGTCACCGGATTTCTGTCATAGGATTCCCGATCATCATCGCCTCCCCTGTCACTGCCACCCGCTGCCACAGTCGTCGCTCCGGACACTGGAGTCAGCGCTTCGCTCTTGTCCAGCGCAACACGGTAAGTATGGATTAATGTATTTAATATCTGATGGTTTAACCGGTCTCTGGCGTCACGGGACAAGGGTTGTGAAGGTACAATAACTACCTTAAATTTCTGCTGGTCCAGGAATAAAAAAATACGGGTTGTTTCAGTTTTTGTATTTTGGTCAACTCTGCCTGGACCTCCGGCGGTCGTAAGATTTTTATAGTGGTCCATTAACTGGTTCCACTTCTGTAATAGCTTTTGAGAGCTCTGAGGAATGATCTGATCAACAGGAAACCATCTTTCAACATCAGTCTCCGGTTGTAGAATGCCTTCTTCACGATGCAGGAAATCTGGCTGAATCTTTTCAGGCTCCCATACCGGGGAACGAAGAAAAGGGGTAACTGCGCTTTCAGAACTTTTTGTAAGGAAAGTGGAAAGTGATGCAAGCATCCCAAACAGTAGCAGTCTGACAGGTTCAGCAACCCTTTCAGTCAAGGGTTTTACTGGTTTTTTCTGCGCCAGAGAACACACTTTTCCATCATCAGAAAGAAGCCAGGGTGATTTGAAACCAGAATGCTCAGACGTTATTATACGACAGTCGACTTGCAAATAAGCACTACCCTGCGTAAACGGACAATATAAAAAAATGATTATCTGAAGCCAGACCGATCCAGGAAAGAAGCTTGAAAAGAAGCTTGAAAAGAAGCCGCTACTCTTCATACCTTAATTTCCCCCTGACTCAACGAGTCTGAAAAACTGTCATAACAGGGTAGGCGTTTTTTCAGTGTTCACATAAAAAATACACCGGGCTTTTAGCTTCTGCCCATTAGCTGCTCACACAACCACCAGCGAAAAGCGTCATATTTTAAGCATTAGCTCCCCTTACACACATTAAAAAAACACTATTAACCAGTAAATTGATCTACAGCAAAACATTCTTTCCAGTTATGCGTTAACAACTCACTATTTAACGATTCACAATTACCCCCTCACCCATGATCCAGCGCCTGCTTATAACATTACTCCTGACCGGTCCGCTCAATTCTGTAACAGCCAATGCCACTCCTTCCAGTCAACCCACAGACACTATAGACGTACTTCACTGGTGGACTTCCCCCAGTGAAGCTGCCGCCACAGACATTTTGAAAGATCACTATACAAAGTCCGGCTTTGCCTGGTCTGATCAAGCCATTGCCGGTGGCGGTGGCGGTAAGGCCATGACCGTACTGAAATCTCAGGTCATCTCAGGCAACCCTCCACATGCAGCCCAGATTAGTGGTCAGGGCATTAAGAGCTGGGCCAGCCTGGGTCTGCTGGCAGACATTGATGACACCGTCAATCACAACCAATGGACATCTGTACTACCTGAATTTGTCTCCGATGCCATTCAGTTTCAGGGGCGTTTCTATGGTGTTCCCGTTGGCATTCACCGAAGCAACTGGCTATGGGTTAATCCGGGTGCCTTTGAAGACACCGGGCTGGCAATCCCTACCAGCTGGGATGAGCTGATCGCCATTGCCCCTCGTCTGCGCCAGGCTGGCTTTATTCCATTAACTCACGGCGGAGAAGCCTGGCAGCAGGCGGCTATTTTCGAGTCCGTCGTGCTCTCGGAAGGAGGCGCGGATTTCTACCGGCAGGCACTGGTTCATCATGACCGGAAAGCCCTGACCAGCCCGACCATGATCAGGGTATTTCGAAAACTGAAACAAATTGTCTCCCTGACTCCGGACAATCGAAGCAAAATGTCATGGGACCAGGCCACCAGGGAAATCATTAACAACAAGGCGGCCATGATGCTAATGGGGGACTGGGCGCTTGGGGAGTTCAAAATAAATGGCCAGGTCGAAGGGCAGGATTTCTACTGCCTGCCCGCCTTCGGAACCGAAGACAAGTTCATCTACAACATCGACAGCTTTGCCATGTTTAACACCAGGCATTTAAAGGACCGTCAGGCACAGCAAAGGTTAACCCACCAGCTGATGAGCAAAGAGATACAAATCGCATTCAGCGAAAACAAAGGCTCAATCCCTGTGCGCATGGATGCAACAGACCATCTTCAGGGTTGCCAGAAACAAAGCCTGGAAGCCCTTCACGCCAGTATCAAAACCAACACCCTGGTACCGAGCATTATTCATGGCATGGCCGCCAGAGAGTCTCTGCAGGTGCCTGTCATCAACTTTGTCAGCCTCTATATGTCTGACCCGGCCGCCACACCGGAGGAAGCGGTAAAGTCCTTATCTGCCGCACTGCTCTCACCCGCCAGATAGTCGCCCTTTATTGACGCAGAATTGACACAGGACAATGTTTTTATCATCACGCCCCTTAAAGAAAGACTTCGTTACATTTCGTTTACTTACCTTACCCAACAGGTACGACCGTTTTGATAGTCTCGCCCACGATAACAATCAAACACAGGTTCACACCGAACAACAGTCCGGGTGACGCTGAACAGACTCAATCAACACGAGGTTTCACACCATGTTGCAAAACGCCTTTGGGGTGCTGCAGAAAATCGGCCGTGCGCTGATGCTGCCTGTCGCCATCCTGCCCGTTGCAGGTATCCTTCTGGGTATCGGCGCTGCTAACTTCAGTTTCCTGCCTGAGCTGCTCAGCCAGGTGATGGCACAGGCCGGCGGTGCCGTATTCGGTAACCTGCCACTGCTGTTCGCCATCGGTACCGTTCTGGGTCTGACCGATAACGACGGCGTTTCCACTCTGGCCGCTATCGTTGGCTACGTGGTTATGCTGGCTACCATGGGTCTGGTTGCAGGCCTGATGGGTGTTGAAACCAAGTCCATCATGGGCATCACCTCCATCGATACCGGCGTATTCGGCGGCATCCTGGCCGGTGCCCTGGCGGCGTTCATGTTCAACCGTTTTTACAAAATTCAACTGCCAGAATACCTGGGCTTCTTCGCAGGCAAGCGTTTTGTTCCTATCGTAACCGCTTTCGCCGCCATCGCCCTGGGTACTGTTATGGCTTTCGTATGGCCTCCAATCGGTGATGTCATCAAGTCCTTCGGTAACTACGCTGTTGATGGCAACCCTGTCACCATGGGCTTTGTCTACGGCTTCGTTGAGCGTATGCTGATTCCTTTCGGTATCCACCACGTATGGAACGTTCCTTTCCAGATGGAAATGGGTCAGTTCGTCAACGACGCTGGTCAGGTATTCACTGGTGACATTCCTCGCTTCTTCGCTGGCGACCCGACTGCTGGCTTCCTGGCAGGTGGTTTCCTGTTCAAGATGTTCGGTCTGCCTGCTGCGGCTATCGCCATGTGGCACTGCGCTAAGACCAAGCACCAGAAGCGTGTTGGCGGTATCATGATCTCCGCAGCCCTGACTTCCATGCTGACCGGTATCACCGAGCCCATCGAATTTTCCTTCCTGTTCCTGGCTCCGGCTCTGTATGTTGTACACGCCCTGCTGGCTGGTTTCGCCTTCGTGATTACCAACTTTTTGGAAATCAAGATGGGCGCGTCCTTCTCCCACGGCTTCATCGACTTCGCCCTGTTCTCCAGCATCGGCACCAAGTCCTTCTGGCTGATTCCTCTGGGTGCTGTTTACGCAGCCGTTTACTACGGCGTATTCCGTACCATCATCACCGCTTTCAACCTGAAAACTCCGGGTCGTGAAGACGAAGAAAGCGGTTCTCAGGTAAAAGTTGGCCCCGAACTGGCTGGCAAGCTGATCATCGCTTTCGGTGGCAACGCTAACATCAACTCCATCGACGCTTGCATCACCCGTCTGCGTGTCGCAGTGGTTGACGTGAAGAAAGTTGACCAGGACGCTATTAAAGCACTGGGCGCTCGCGGCGTAATGGTTGTGGGTAACAACATGCAGGCTATCTTCGGTACTCAGTCTGAGAACATCAAGACTGCCATGCACGAAGTGAACAAAGCTGGCGGCGTGACTGCGGCGACTGCTTAATCAATCATTACATCGATTAAGTTAGCTTCAGAAACGGGGGCTTCTCACTAAGAGAAGCCCCCGTTTTTTTGCACTTAAAAATACTTCACTGCCTGCAATAATCCGCCTGATACTTAATGTCAGTTGCGAATTAGTTTTCCGGCAGTCGTTGACGGATGAGCAGTTCCAGCCTGGCAATGTCCTTGCGAGTCTCTGCCTGCTCTAGCTCAATCCGGTCGAAGCGTTCACAGTTTTCCTGCTGGATGCAGTCAACCTTATGATCAAGAGCGTCAACCTTATGATCAAGAGCGTCAACCTTATGATCAAGAGCGTCAACCTTATGATCAAGAGCGTCAACCTTATGATCAAGAGCGTCAACCTTATGATCAAGAGCGTTAACCTTACGATCAAGAGTATCAACCTTACGATCAAGAACCTTAACGTCAGACCGGGTTTCACCCAGAATACTGATCATGTCAGCCAGAGTATTGAGTGTGTGATCCGGCTCATTCGATTCTGCTGTCGCACTCATTGGGCGCTTCCTGAGTAGATGGTTTTTGTTTGAGCAATCAGCTTAGCAGACCATGAAAAAGACACAGAAACAAAAACGGCGCCTTTACGACCCCGTTTCTGGTTTAAAAGAAAGACTCAAAGAAGTGATTAAACGGAACCTCACTTGAAACCACTGGTTTTAGATTCATTAGTTTTGGTATAGCAGCGAGATACCCTTCAGAATAGTTCCTGATGACAAGTTAGGGGCGCAGCATTCAATAACTTACCGGGCTGTTGGCTTTTGGCTATTAGCTGCTCATACAGCCAAAAGCCAACAGCCAACAGCCAACAGCCAAAAGCCAAAAGCCAAAAGCCAAAAGCCAAAAGCCAAAAGCCAAAAGCCAAAAGCCAAAAGCCAAAAGCCAAAAGCCAACAGCGGTATATTATGTTCTACTGCTTCCCTTAGTGGAGTTTATTGGTAAGCAGTCGATATTTCAGGTGCCATTAATTAACGCACTTGAGGCTGATTATGAAAAGATTGATGCTCGGAATCGCAACCCTGGCTATCTCACTCCCTTTGCTCGCAAGGGATGACGGTCCGAATCCATGTGAGTTCCAGCACTACCCGAAAACGTTTAATTGCGCTCTCAAAGATAAGCGAGAGGGCATGAAGCAAAACAGTGACAAAGTGCAGAAAAGTACTAAACAAAAACGCGAAAAAATAAAACACTGGCCTTTGCGTGAAGAGGATCGAAGACGCTGAACACTCATTGCTTTAGATACCGTCTACATAGTACAGAAACGGAGCCTTTACGACTCCGTTTCTGGTTTAAAAGAAAGACTCAAAGAAAGACAATTAACCTTTAACAGGTCGCATACGGAATGCGTACTGATAAGACTTCACCTGCGGCTGATACTGCATTGGTGGCATGGAGCCCCAGGAGTTCTGACCGCCAGTACCCATCTGGGTCAGATCAATATTCCAGGTCACCAGGTTGCCAGGCAGCAGGTCAGCGCCATGCTTGCAGGACATTGGAGTCAGGCCGGACGCTCCCATGGAACCGTCGTCTGACACAAAATCCAGCTCTTCAGCGGCAAACGGCCAGGCACTGGTATTAAGTAGCGTGTCTTCAGCAATCACTTCCAGACCAACACCATCCTGTTGTGTCAGTGCCACCCAGCGAACATCGGTCTTATTCGCTGTTTCCTGCGGGCGTGGGTAAGCATGAATCTGTTCCTGAATGGTGCCACCATACACAGCCGCCTTCGCGCCTTTACGGTCTTCGTAAGTCTCTACCGGACCACGACCAAACCATTGAATAAACTGGTAGTCAGAAGGCAGAGTCATTTGCATACCAAAGCGCATCATCACCGGCAACTCTTTCTCACCTGGCGTAAATTCAGCCGCTACACGACACTCGCCATCAGCAAAGACCTGGTAAGTAAGAACGTACTGACACTCAATCGTTGGCAGGTCAAAACGGGTAGTCACCTGCACTTCCTGTGAATTGAACTGCTCCACCTCAATAGCGGTCAGTTGACGTTTAGTGCCGGCGTCCTGCCAGATGGTCGCCCACTCAAACGCTTTTGCCCCCAGATCGTTATCGGTCAGACCACGCCAGAAGTTTGGCTCCAGACCCGTGCGAATCAGGTTCTTACCATCCACCCGGTACTCAGCCATCTGCCCCGTCTTCGCATCAAAACGAATATCGAAGTTATGCCCTTTCAGTGAAACGGAAGCTTCTGATTCCGCCAGTTTTATGGAATGCTCTTCCTTAATCGCTGGCTTCTGATAGGCAGGGCGAGCGGTCAGGGAGAATTGATCCCACGCCGCTTCATAGCCTGAGCCCAGCATTGGCTCATTGTTACGGGTTACAGCACTCAGGGTAATCAGGTATTCACTGCTTTCGCTGATCTCCAGACCGGAAAGGTCAACTGTCAGCGCTTCACGCTGACCGGGCTCTACAGCATTAACACCCAGGGAGCCTTTAGCCACTCGAATACCATCCGCACTGATCTGGTATTGAATCTCAAACTTGTCCAGACTAATGAAATCGTAATGGTTTTCAATTTCAAAACGACCGGCAGCCGCATCAACCGCATGGAAACGAACCGGCTGGTAAACCTTTTTCACTTCTGCCATGTGCGGGTGCGGAGTACGATCAGGCGCTACCAGACCATCGTTCATAAAGTTACCGTCGGTAGGCAGGTCAGGATGGTAGTCCTTGCCATAGCCCCAGTACTTCTGACCCTTGTCGTTGGTCAGTTCCAGCGCATGGTCCATCCATTCCCAGATAAAACCACCCTGCAGGCACTGACTGTTATCAATGATCTTCCAGTAATCATTCAGGATACCGACCGAGTTACCCATAGCGTGAGCATACTCGATCATGATCATTGGGCGACCGTCGTTTTGCTGGGAAAACGCCTGCAGACGTTCCAGGGTTGGATACATTGGGCAAACGATATCGGTATAAGGCGCTTCACCGGCTGGCTCGTACTGAACCGGACGACTACCGTCGCGCTCTTTTACCCAGTTGTACAGGGTTTCAAAGACACAGCCCTCACCGGCTTCATTACCCATAGACCAGATAATGACACAGGCATGGTTCTTATCTCTTTCCACCATCGCCTGCATACGATCCAGGTGAGCCGGAATCCAGGACTCGGTATCACCAATCTGGGTTTCAGGACTCAGAGCCAGTGGGTGAGACTCGATATTGGCTTCGTCAACCACATACAGGCCATACTCATCGCACAACTGATACCAACGGGAGTGGCATGGGAAGTGACTGGTGCGCACCGCATTGATGTTATGTTCTTTCATCAGGCGGATATCAGTGAGCATGGTCTCTTCAGTGGCCACATGACCCAGGGTTGGGTGCAGCTCGTGACGGTTCACACCTTTGATTTTAATCGCCTTGCCATTAACCGTCAGTTGACCACCCGTGGTTTCAATACGACGGAAACCGACTTTATGGGAGGTCGTTTCCAGAACCTTGCCAGTGCTATCGCTCAGGGTCAGCATCAGAGTGTAGAGGTTAGGGGCTTCGGCGCTCCACAGACGAGGCTCCGCCACCTCAGCAGCAAACGTCAGTCGTTGCTCATCGCTGTCAAACGACACACTTTGCTGTTGGCTGACAACAGGCGCAAAACCGTTTTTATCGTCCAGCAACTGCGCCTTCAGAGTCAGGCCCTGCGGGGCAGACTCGGCAAAATGCTTCAGGTCTACGTTGAGGCTGATTTCACCCTGGGTAAAGGTGTTATCGAGAGTTGTGCGGCAGTCAAAGTCAAAGATGCGGGTCTTATCGGTTGAATAGATAAAGACTTCTCGCTCCAGGCCCGACATATCCAGCATATCCTGCTTTTCCAGATAGCTGGCATTAGACCAACGGAAAATTTCCAGGGCGATGCTGTTTTCACCTTCCCGAACATAAGGGGTAATATTGAATTCAGCCGGGTTCTTGGCGTTCTGGGTGTAGCCAACACGCAGGCCATTAATCCAGATGAAGGTAGCCGTTCTGGCACCAGCCAGTTGCAGGAAAATTTCCCGGCCTTCCCAGCTTTTGTCCATTTCAAATGTACGACGATAGGAACCTACAGGGTTGTATTCCCTTGGCACTTCAGGCCACTCGGTCTGAAACGGAAAACGTTCATCCAGGTAAATGGCTTTATCAAAACCCTGGGCTTCCCAGTTACCGGGAACCTGAATATCGTCCCACTGGGAAACATCAAAGCTTTCCTGCTGGAATCCTTTTGGACGGGATTGCGGGTTAACGGCACAGTTGAACTTCCACAAACCGTTCAGAGACAGGTAGTTACCCGCCAGCTCTGGCTTATTGTTGAGTGCCAGCGCTTCAACCGTGTAAGGAAACGCGTTAACCCTTGGCGCTTCTTTATTAATGCCATTAATCTGGTGATTTTCCATCACCGCAGGGACATGATTGATATCTTCGTACAGGTCAGCGACCTTCAGGTCACCATAAACGACAGCCGTCATATTTACTCCAGTAACATTTATTGGGTTCAGACGTCCCGGCCAGACATCGACTGACCGGAATATCCAGGTGCCCAAAGCATTCCAGATAAAAATTATTTAGTAAAAATTTACCCACAACATTAACCGGATGTTTACCAGAAATAACTGATGCAAATCAAAGTTAACCAACAGTTCAGAAAAAAACTGAACATATTATTTCTCTACTGATCATATTTTTTGAAACCGCATAAAAGATTTGCAACCCGGGGGCAGGCGTAAACGGGCAATCCGGAAAAGTAAGGCTACTGTCTTTTAATTGTTTTCAATCATGCCTGAGCGAGCGCTGGGTCATCAGCACACCAGCAGTACCTGCAAACAGCGGTTAGCGAGTGGTTCCCCGACTTTTTAACTGGGCTGGGATAGTCAGGGTCAGTGGAATATCGCGATCCTCCCGAATCTGCTCTGACAACAGGTTCACACCCTGGACCCCCATCAGCTCTGAGTGAATCCTGTATGTCGACAAAGGAGGAAAGGTAAACTTTGCCGTCGGAATATCATTAACACTAATCAGCGCAACATCGCCAGGCACTCTTACCTGACTCTCGTGCAACGCCCGCAGCACACCGATGGCCATGGAATCCGATGCGACAAAGATAGCTTCTGGCAGAGATTGCTTAATCATTGCCTGTGCCAGCTTATAGCCTGAGGAGCTTGAAAATTCACCGACATAAACATCTTGCGATGAAACCACCCCTTTTTTCTGACCATAACTCAGAAAAACTTCTTCGCGCTCATCAGTCGCCGCCTCAATATCCCGGCCACCGATAAAGCCCAGCTTTGAGTAGCCTTCATTGATAAACAGATCAACCACCTGCCGACTGATTCTGCCCAAATCCGTATAGACACAATCAACCTCACCCTCAAAGCGGCTGCTATCTATACACACCACATGCTGAAAGCGTTCTTTCAACTGTTGAAGCAAGGTGTCTGACGCACAGCCAACCAGGAGCACACCGCTACAACTGCCAGCATCACACTCCGGGTTAAATCCGTAACTTTCTTTCAGGTTGAAATTAAGCTTCTTGCACTGAAGCTCTATTCCGTAGCGGATGGAGAGGTAGTAGGGGTCGTGAACTTCGTTTTCCTGACTGTAGTTGTAAACAGCCAATATATTCAGTGCCGCTTCCTGCTGCTTTTTTCTTTTACGAGTGCTTTTGTACTCCAGCTGTTCAGCGACCTCCAGAATTTTATGGCGGGTTTCATTTTTGACACTGATGGTGGGGTCATCATTTAACACCCTCGACACCGTTGAAAGCGAAACTCCTGCTTCAAGTGCAATTTCTTTGAGCGTAGTCATTTAAACTCCCGGGAACAAAGTGGCCTTTATAACACAATGAGTGAGTTTTTCTAGAAACCAACCCAGAAAGGGCAACTCATTATTTGCGTAAAAAATAGGCTCTTCAGGGATAACTGTGGGTAGAAATGAACAAATTTTTGAGGTAGATGCACCAGTGGCTGACTTTTGATAGCTTTTTGTTGAAGGACAAAAAAACAACAAAAGGCAGCACTGATGCTGATTAAAACTATCCTCAATAAAGTCCATAAACTCAAGTCATTTGTTTATCAGGATGTAAAACCCGGCGTCTATCAAGGTTCAGAAGTATTTAATGTGACAGTGGTTCCTCGAAAGAACAGTCATGCCGTTTGCTCAGGCTGCTTGAAGCCAGCACCAGGCTACGATTCTCTTGCTGAACGCCGTTTTGAGTTCGTCCCTCTCTGGGGAATTAGAGTTTTTCTGCTCTACACAATGCGCAGGGTTCAATGCAAGACGTGTGGCGTAAAGGTTGAACAGGTTCCATGGGGTGATGGCAAGAAAGAACTTACCAAAGTCTACATGCAGTTTCTGGCAAGCTGGGCCAGAAAGCTCTCCTGGAAAGAGGTTGCCTGCACTTTCAATACATCATGGGAGAAGGTCTTTCATGCTGTTGAGTATGTGGTTGAATGGGGCAAGGCGCATCGTTCGCTCGACAATATCAAGGCCATAGGTGTCGACGAGGTGGCGTATCAAATAGGCCATAAGTACCTGACTGTCGTTTACCAGATTGATCGAAACTGCACACGATTGCTGTGGATTGGCGAAGAGCGTACTGAAGCGACGATTCGCAGCTTTTTCTCATTCTTTGGTACAGAGCGAAGCCAGCAGTTGGAGTATGTCTGCTCTGATATGTGGCAGCCTTACGTGAAGGCGATTGCGGAGTTTGCCTGCCAGGCACTGCATATTCTGGATCGCTTCCATATCGTTGCCATGCTAAACAAAGCCATTGATGAAGTCAGGGCATCAGAGCACAAACAACTTCAGGCAGACGGATATGAACCTGTTCTGAAAAAAACTCGCTGGTGCCTGCTCAAGAGAAAAGAAAATCTGACAGAGAAAGAAGAGATCAAGTTAAACACAGTACTCCAGTACAACCTGAAAAGTGTCAGAGCTTACCTGCTTAAAGAGGAATTTCAGGTGTTCTGGGATTACATTTCACCACATTGGGCAGGAAAATATCTGGATCGTTGGTGTACAAGAGTCATGCGGTCAAAGATAGATCCAATGAAGAAGGTGGTCAAAACTATTCGACGACATAAGCCACTTATTCTGAACTGGTTCAGGGCAAAAAAGGCGTTTTCCAGCGGAATTGTTGAGGGTCTGAATACCAAGATAAAACTCACTACGAGAAAATCGTATGGATTCAGAACCTACAGATGTGCAGAAATCGCCCTATATCATGCGCTTGGCAAACTACCTGAACCAGAAACTGCCCACAGATTTTACTGACGAGGCAAAAAATATTAATAAAAACGAGTATTTTATACTTATTTTTTAAGTAAAATAACTAAGAATGATAATTTCTATCGCTTTTGGGTATTTCCAAAAAATACACAACCTGCCAAAACACTCCGAATTTATACCTAACAAGATGCACAAAATACAAACAATAAATTACTAAAAATTGATAAAGATCATATAATTCCAGCAAAATTCTACATACCATTTCACTACTTTCTACAAGCAAATTCGTCAGCAACCAACCTTTGGGAATTTAATTTTACGTCTTTATACCCGGTTTCTTGCTGAGTTCAGTTTAAGCATTCGTTTTCAGTTGTATCAGCTGCCTGCTGCTCCAACAGGGCGGTCAGCTTTTGCCTGAAAAAAGTTTATTCCACATATTAGTTAGGCTTCTATCAGCTATGCGCTTTAAGAAAAGTTTACTGGCGGCATCGATCATTACATCAATGCTACTGACAGGCTGTACCGACAAAAATGATGACGATGAAATTAACATTGATCGTTCTTCCCTGAATCCTCTGGGTGAAATCGCCCTGCAGTATGACAACGTACTGAACCGTAGCGGCAACCCAATGGCCCTGCGTGAGCGGGATAAATACAGTAATATTAAATTCAACCCACTGTACGACAATGGTAGCTGGCACGGCTTCCTGCTGCCGGGCAGCGCTGATACTTACGGCAGCTTTACCGGCCCTTCCATTATCGCTGAAGAGTACAATGTTCTGCTGGGCAAATACATGGACCAGCTGTCCCTGACCGACAGCAGCGGCCGTGTTTACGACCTGACTTCGGTTAAAAATCCTGAGCTGATTTCTTACCCCGGCGCCCTGTACCAGCGTTATGATCTGGGAGATATTGAAGTCGCTATGGAAATGCGTTTTGTCGATAAACGCGTCTCCCTGGTTAAGACCACTGTCCTGAACAAATCCAGCTCTGCAAAAGAGCTGACCTTTAACTGGGCGGGTGAGCTGACAGAAGAGTTGTATCGTAAACCGGGTGTCACAAATAAAGAAACAGTGACAGGAAAATACGGTGAAGAGTTCCGCACCTTCACGCCTGACATTTATGGTATCAATGTCCGCCTGAATGAACAGCGTGATACCTATGTGATGATGACTCAGGATGGTGCGACCTTTATGATTCGTCGCACGCTTGAAACAAAATTCAATCTGAATGATCCACTCAGCTATGAGTCCAAATCCTCGCCGGTTACCATTGCCGCCGGTAGCTCTTCGTCTGTCTGGTCCACCCAGGCCTACGGTCACGATGCGAATGAAGTAGCCGACATTGAAAAGCGGACTGCAAGCATCCTGAACAACCCTGAAAGCTATTTCAAGAAGTCTGCAGATCGCTGGGAAGGTTACCTGAAAAACGGTCTGACCAACGATAAAGCCACCAAACAGCAGTCCCGTCTGGCGGTAAAAACCATCCAGAACCTGCACACCAACTGGCGTTCGCCCTATGGCTTCCTGCAGACCTCCGGTGTAACCCCCTCTTATACCGCACCATGGTTTGCCGGTGGCATCTGGCCATGGGACAGCTGGAAGCACGTTTACGCACTGGCCCACATCAACCCTGATCTGGCCATGGACAACGTGCGTGCCATGTTCGACTATCAGGTGACCAAAGACGACACACTGCGTCCACAGGATGCCGGTATGTTGATTGACGTGGTATTCCCGAATGCCCAGTCCCTGCGTGTAGAAAAACCATTTAATAATGATGTAATTCGACACCTGCAAAACGCTGATCACCTGGACGGCGACAACTGGAACGAACGCAACACCAAACCATCCCTGGCGTCCTGGTCCGTATGGGAAACCTACCTGGGTCTGAAAGAGCAGGGTCGTGAAGACGATGCCGTCAAGTGGATCGCAGAAATGTACCCACAGCTGGTTGAGTACCATAACTGGTGGTACACAAATCGTGACGTCAATGGCAACGGTATTGTTGAGTACGGTGCCACTATGGACCCGGCTCACAACGATGAACACGGTGAGCTGAAGTTCAGCTTTACTTATTCTGATAAACTGGAAATGCCTGATGACCTGAAGAAGATGATGGGAGAATCCTGTCTGGAAGGTGAAGAGCAGAAGCAAACCTGCTACAGCACAGACATGTATGACCTGATGGCAGACTGGGGTGAAGTTGATATTTCTGCTCCGGCACAGGATGGTGCAGGCTGGGAGTCCGGCAGGGATAATGCCGCCAACTTTGGTTTCATTTCTGATGAACAGCTGCAAGCGTATGCGGAAAAAGAACACGACGGCAACATGGTTCTTGCCCGTGCCGACTGGACACCCCGCTTCTTCCAGCACAAGGTGAATGGCGAACCAGTAGGCTACACCATCAACCAGGAATCCGTTGACATCAACTCTTACCTGGCGGGTGAAAAGAACTTTCTGGCGCAAATGGCGGATCTCCTGGGCAAGTTGGAAGACGCCAAAACCTACCGCGAAGACGCAGAGAAGATCGCGACCTACATCAACACCCACATGTTTGATGAAACGTCCGGCTTCTACTACGATCTCAAAATTTCCGGCAAAAAAGTGGAGCCTTACCAGAAGGATACAGACGGCGAGCTGCTGACTATGCGTGGCCGCGGCCCTGAAGGCTGGTCCCCACTGTTTAACAAGGTTGCTACACAGGAAAATGCTCAGAAGGTTCGTGATGTGATCATGGACCCGAAAGAGTTTAATGCTCCAAAGGTACCATTCCCCACTGCTGCCATGAGCAACCCGGCTTACAACCCGGACATTTACTGGCGTGGTCGTGTCTGGGTTGACCAGGTGTATTTTGGCCTGCAGGGGCTGGCAAACTACGGCTTCCACGATGATGTTCAAACCCAGATGAACAAGATTCTGGAGAACGCTGAAGGCCTGCTGGAAGACGGCGCCATCAGGGAGAACTATAACCCTGAAACCGGTGCCGTTCAGGGCGCTACCAACTTCGGCTGGAGTGCGGCGCATTTCTACATGATGTACCGCAACTTTATGAACAAGTCAGAATAAACCCACGACACGTGGCTTAGTTCAGAATGGGGGCTGTTCCCGGGAGCAGCCCCTGTCTTTATTGGCACGTCAGAAATAGCAGATTAGAAACAGTTTTTTTAGCTGCGAAACTCCAGACCGGAAAAACAGTCAGATGTCACAAGGAATGGTAAGCGTCACTTCCAGTCCACCCTGCGGATGGTTGCGAAGGCTTAACTGCCCCCCGTGAGTCCCCACCAGGTGTCGTGCAGTAATCAGGCCTAAGCCATTACCTCCGGGATTACAGGCTTCACCATGCTCAAAACGACGATAGGGCTGAAAGACTTCTTCTTCCATACCTCCTGGCAATCCGGGTCCCTGATCTCTGATGACAATGCGGTTATAACCGTCTTCTACAGAAAGAGAGATATCAGCACTGCCACCATAGATCACCGCATTATCAATCAGGTTTTCAAAACAACGCCGCAGTGCCAGGGGCTTGCCAGTGACGACTTCGTGCTCATGGCACTTAACGCTGATCTTCTGCCCAACAGACCGGCCAGCCCGGGCAATATTCTCCAGCATCTGTTCCAGATCGACACTTTCCGGATTTTCATGGATATCCGTATCCCGAACCATTTGCAAGGCGCTGCGCACCATCATATCCAGATGTTCAATATCTTCAACAAACCCCTGTCGTTCATCGTCGTCATCCAGCATTTCTGCCCGCAAGCGCAACCGCGTTAACGGTGTTTTCAGATCATGGGAAATTCCGGAAAACAGTTGTTTCCGGTCATTCAGGAAGTGTTGAATATTCCTTTGCATGCGGTTAAAGGCACTGGCAGTCGTCTTAAACTCCCGCGCCCCTTCTTCCGGCAAATACACAGGCTCAAAACTTCTGCCAAAATTTTCAGCCGCCTTGGATAATTGCTCCACCGGCTGCGTCAGCACGTAAATCATCCAGCTTCCGAACATCAGCAAGACGGTCAGCCCGAACAGATAAATCACTTGCAAATCCATAGGCAGAGAAGACGACATAATGCCGGAGTCTGGCATCAGGGTAGCAAGATACAACCACTCATTATCTGAAACCGGCACCTGTATCACCAGAACCGGCAACGACAGTGGCTCAACAATCAGCGTGTGCTGCCCCCAGCTTTCGGTTAATTCCATCAGGTAAGTGTTGTTATTAAACACCCGCAGCGTTTCCGGTGCCGAAAACGCAATACTGATAGCGTCATTGGAAAAAGTACCATTGGCCTGAAAGGCCCCCAGGGTGTCCTTAAAACCGTTAATCACAATATCCTGACTTCGGGTTCCGGGCAGTTCGTCGATCTCGATAAAGTCACGGTTGAGTGTCACGAAATAACGCGTCCCCCCCATATCCCGCAACTGATCCAGAATAATGTGCCGATAGCGGTCAGGCAGGGAATCAAAGTACTCAATCGTCGACAATACTCGCACAGCCATATTGGAAACAACGTTTTCCAGTGCCTTTTCCTGAGTCGTCCAGCTTTGAAAGTTCCAGACACTGCTGATGACCAGTTGCGAAGCAAACACCAGCAACAGCATAAACATGAAAAACCGTCCGGGCAGAGAGTCAGGCAGTAGAGTTCGACTCAGGGAAGACAGTCTGCCCCAGTACTTTCTGGCCGTTTTACTGCGAACCTTTGCGCCAGTGCCAACATCAACAAAGTCAGACAAATAGTTATTTCCTCAAGCGGACGCTTTATCAATCCATACGACTTCAGTCGTTAATATGTACCCCTGCCCCCTGACGGTTTTGATCAGTTCCGGAGCGCGGGCATTTTCACCCAGGCACTGTCGTAAACGGCTGACATTCACATCGATAAAACGATCCATGGGCGCCGGGTTTCGTTTGCGCGTTACATCAGCGATACTCTCACGACTTAGCACCTTGCCCTGATTGCGAATAAACAACATCAGCAGGTTATAGTCGGCCCCCGTCAAAGGTACGATTTCACCTTCAGGTGAGACCAGCTCACGAGTCACCGTATCCAGACAGAAACCATTAAAAACCGCATAACGCCCTGTGTTTTTTGGCTCTGCCACCTGCTCACTGCGGCGGAAAATCGCTTTAATGCGTGCCAGCAGTTCACGAGGGTTAAAGGGCTTACCCAGATAATCGTCAGCACCCATTTCCAGACCAATGATTCTATCCATTTCATCAGAAACCGCTGTCAGCATTATTACCGGCGCTTTTGAGAAAGTGCGCAACTCCCGGCAGACATCAAAGCCATCCATGCCCGGCATCATGATATCCAACACGACAATGGCACGTGTTTCATCCCCTCCGGCAGAACACCACGCCTGAAACGCCTGCAAAAAGCTTTCTCCACTATTGGCAGCGATAACGTTATAACCATTCTTTTTCAGGTAACTGGCCAGCAGATCGCGGATCGAATCATCGTCGTCTACAACAAAAACAGTGCTAGAATCAACCATAAGCAACTAAATCCCAATATTCTGCAACATTATGTCTCGGGTAGAGAACGAAACATAATGATTTAACTCAATTTTAGATAAACTGATCGAATACTACCCTGCTCACAGACTCCAACAAGTCCATATTAACGTACAGAAAAAAATGCCAGGTCACGGCGCTCTTATATTAAGTGAGCTATAAATCAAAACTGCTTACTGTTTTAGGGATTTTCCGATGATCAGGGCTAATTGCATGAAAGTGCTTATTTACCATCTAGTCAGAGCTGCCTTACTCTGCCTGATGGCAATAACCACACCTGTATTGACTCATGCTGAAATTATTCACCTGAAAGGCAGTGTCAAATTCACAGATGCTAAAGGAAAAAGTCGTACCTTTAAACTAACCGGATTTACAACACTACTTGACAAGAAAGCGACAATTACCAGCCAATGGAATTGTTTTGAATCCAGCCTCTACCCTTTAATGGAAACCCGAAAGATAATATTTTCAGCTCCTGGCTGTTCACAGCCAATGGCTGGCCAACATTCCCATGACAGGCACTTGCAAAGCATTATGAGCATCAGCCTCCCTTCAGAATTCTTTAATTACCAGATGGATAACAGCGGCTGGCTGGAATTAATAATTGAGCGTTTTTTTGAGCAGCTTAATGAGCTTTCAAGGATGGTTCCGGAAACCACTGACTACCAGCAATTACTAGCCACCATCAACCAACCTGTTAATAGTATCAATATTTTCTCTGTATACCTGCCACTTAACGTGCTTATACCCTCTGTACCGGACGAGGCTAATGGAGTCTATAACCGATATAGCATTGAGCCTGATGCTGAACATCGCTCCATGGAACTGCATATCCTGAGGTCAAATGGAGATATTCGCACTATCCATATCTCTGAAAACGAGATAGGTAATATCGTTGTTTCATACACAGAAAACGACATTGAATGGCATTTTGAATTACCTCACAACAACATGTGGGCATCAGAAAGTGAAGGGGAAAGTGAAAGCGGGAATGAAGGCGTAAGCGAAGAGGAAAGCGAAAGCGGGAATGAAGGTGGAAGCGAAGGGGAAAGTGAAAGCGGGAATGAAGGTGGAAGCGAAAGCGGGAATGAAGGTGGAAGCGAAGGGGAAAGCGAAAGCGGAAATGAAGGTGGTGCACAATCTTACGATCAGAACAGCAGAATAAGAACAGTCTTTGATGAACAGGCAGAACAAGCACCTGAACCAGTGACACTCATTAGAAATCACTGGTTCTATACTAGCTTTTAGGACTCAATACTGTTGCCGTGTAGCGCAGTTAAGTAGAGCGCATAAATACCCTGAAGGGCATTTACGCTATCGCTCACCCTAACCTGCTTTAACAGCGAGTAAAATTATTCACCGTAGTAGGCTTTCTTCAGCAACTCTTCCAGCTCAGTCACCAGCGGCATACGCGGGTTGGCTGTCGTACACTGATCTTCAAATGCATAGGCTGCCAGCTCCGGCACTTTAGCCAGGAACTCTTTCTCGTTGAAGCCCATTTCTTTCAGGGAAAGCGGTACATCAACTTTCTTCATCAAGTCGCGAACTGCATTAGCCAGAGACTTAACTCCCTCATCAGTCGTGCTGTGAGGCAGCCCCAGAATCTTGGCGACTTCAGTGTACTTCTCGTGGGCAATGTAGTGGTCGTATTTCGGGAAAGTCGCTACCTTGGAAGGCTGGCTGTTGCCGTTGTACTCAATCACGTGTGGCAGCAGCAGAGCGTTAGCCAGACCATGAGGAATCTTCATCTCGTGACCCAGCTTGTGCGCCATAGAGTGATTGATGCCCAGGAAGGCGTTAGCAAAGGCCATACCCGCGATGCAGGAAGCATTATGCATTTTCTCACGGGCGCGCTTGTCGGCAGACTCGTAAGACGCTGGCAGGTTATCAAAGGTCAGCTGTATGGCTTTCATAGCCAGCGCATCAGTATAGTCAGACGCCATAACGGAAACAAAGGCTTCCAGAGCGTGGGTCAGCACGTCCAGTCCGGTATCAGCCGTTACCTTCTTAGGCACGGTCTGCACCAGGTTCGGGTCCAGAATGGCCACGTCCGGTGTCAGCTCATAGTCTGCCAGCGGGTACTTGATGCCTCTGTCCTTGTCAGTGATCACCGCAAAGGAGGTCACTTCAGAACCGGTACCGGAGGTGGTAGGAATAGCCACCAGACGTGCCTTTTTGCCCAGTTTAGGGAACTTGTAAACACGCTTGCGAATATCCAGAAACTTCTGTGACATGCTTTCAAAATCAGCTTCTGGCTGTTCGTGGAACAACCACATGCCTTTCGCGGCATCGATAGGAGAGCCACCACCCAGGGCAATAATCACATCAGGCTGGAAGCGTTGCATATCTTCCGCACCGGCACGAATGGTAGCCAGAGACGGATCAGCCTCAACCTGGTTGAATACACGAACCTGTACTGGTACCTGGCGACGGTTCAGGTGGTACTGGATTTTGTCAACATAACCCAGGCTCTGAATGATTTCGTCGGTCACAATGAATACACGAGAGATGTCAGGCATCTTCTCAAGGTATTGCAGGGAGTTCGCCTCAAAGTAGATTTTACGAGGAAGCTTAAACCACTGCATATTCACACGACGCTTCGCCACACGCTTAACATTAATCAGGTTTACAGCAGAAACGTTGGACGTAGTACTATTACCACCGTAAGTACCACAGCCCAGAGTCAGGGAAGGCATATTGGTGTTATACAGGTCACCAATCGCACCATGGGTAGACGGGGAGTTGATGATGATTCGTCCTGCTTTCATGGCCAGGGAGAACTGCTCAATCACATCGTCGTTCTGAGCGTGCAGAACCGCAGAGTGACCCAGACCACCAAAGTTCAGCATCTTGTCAGCCAGCTCAATACCATGCTTGGTATCGCGGGCTTTCAGAACGCCCAGCACCGGGGACAGCTTCTCACGGGACAGAGGGAATTCCGGACCCACACCTTCGATTTCAGCCGCAATCACACGGGTTTCTGCAGGAATTTTAACGCCAGCCATCTCTGCGATGGTAACCGGCTTCATACCAACAATCTTGCTGTTAACGTGACCATCAACAATCACAACTTCCGCCAGCTTTTTGGTTTCTTCAGGAGTCGTGAAGTAAACGTTCAGTGCTTTCATCTCTTTGATGAACTGCGGGTAAATCGCTTCGTGGACAATCGCCGCCTGCTCGGAGGCACAGATCATACCGTTGTCAAAGCTCTTGGACATAACCAGGTCATTGGTAGCCTGCTTCAGGTCGGCAGTACGATCAATGACACAAGGCACGTTACCCGGACCAACACCCAGGGCTGGCTTACCGGAAGAGTAAGCGGCACGAACCATACCAGAACCACCGGTGGCCAGGATGACAGAAATATCCGGATGAACCATCAGCTTCTGGGTTGCTTCCAGAGAAGGTTTTTCTACCCACAGAATACAGTCTTCCGGCGCACCCGCCTCGACAGCAGCATCACGCAGGATACGAGCCGCCTCACTGGAGCACTTCTGGGCAGATGGGTGGAAAGCAAAAACAATCGGGTTACGGGTCTTGGCAGAAATGATGGACTTGAACATGGTGGTCGACGTCGGGTTAGTCACCGGTGTAATACCGCAGACAATACCCACTGGCTCTGCAACCAGCATGTAATCTTCTTCTTCGTTATCTTCAATAACACCGACTGTTTTGTCGTATTTGATAGAGTGATGAACGTATTCAGTAGAAAAGATGTTCTTGGTCACCTTGTCTTCCAGAATACCACGGCCGGTTTCTTCAACCGCCATACGCGCCAGCTCCATGTGCGCAGCCTGACCAGCAAGAGCCATCGCCTTATTGATACGGTCAATCGCTTCCTGGTCCAGCTTCAGGTATTTTTCACGAGCGACTTTCGCCCGATCAAGCAGAGCGTCGAGTTGTACCTCAACCTCTGTTTTACCTGTATCCTGTTTGGCTGTCTGCCCTTTTTCCGCCAAAAGCTCTTTATCCGCTAAAGGCTCTTTATCCGCTAAAGGCTTTTTAGTAGCCATTTGCATTACCTCATACTTGTCATTGAAATCCTTCAAAGCCTGGTTCGTTCGTTCAGGCTTTAGCGGTGACGCACAATCTGCCATGTTATTCACGGCTATTTTGGCGCGTTACCACTTTTTGTGGAGCAGGTCATCGCCTGCTCCTCTTTATATTTTATTGCTGCAACCATTACAGCTTGCCGACACTAGCACACGGTCTCAATGACTTTGACGGGGTGCGTAGGTTGGGAGTTACCCTGAAGGGCATAAACACTTCGCTCTTCCCAACCTACAAGTCAAAAGTAATGAAACGATGTACCAGTATCCGTCGGACTTGTATCAGAACTTGGCGATAAAGTCGTTCAGCAGCGCTTTTACGTCTTCAGTCGTCGGCTGGTTTACAGCCGCTTCAGCCATCGCCTTCAGGTCTTCGTGCTTATGGTTACGCAGAGTTTTCTTAACACGAGGAATAGAAGTCGCACTCATGGAGAACTCATCCAGCCCCAGACCCGCCAGGATCAGGGCGGCACGCTCGTCACCGGCCATCTCACCACACATGCCGGTCCACTTACCGGCTTCGTGGGAGCAGTCGATAACACGCTTGATAGCACGCAGAACGGCCGGAGCCATTGGATCGTACATATCAGCAATCATTTCGTTACCACGGTCAACCGCCAGAATGTACTGGGTCAGGTCGTTAGTACCGATGGAGAAGAAGTCCATTTCCTGAATCAGCAGGTCTGCAACCATTACTGCCGCTGGTGTCTCAACCATGATGCCCACTTCAACGGTGTCGTCGAAAGCGATGTCTTTACTGCTCAATTCAGCCTTAACGTCAGCAACGACCTGCTTCAGACGACGGGCTTCCTCAACAGAGATAACCATCGGGAACATGATCTTCAGCTTACCGAAGGCAGATGCACGCAGAATGGCACGCAGCTGGGTGTTCAGAATCTCAGGCTTGTCGAAGCACATACGGATCGCACGCCAGCCCAGGAAAGGGTTCAGTTCCTGCGGCAGGTCCAGGTAAGGCAGATCCTTGTCACCACCAATATCCAGGGTACGGATAACTACCGGACGGCCAGACATGGCTTCAGCCACTGCCTTGTAGGCCTCGAACTGCTCCTCTTCGGTCGGCATCTGGGTACGGTCCATAAACAGGAACTCAGTACGATACAGGCCTACACCCTCGGCACCGTGACGGTTTGCACCTTCAGTGTCTTTCACAGTACCGATGTTGGAGCAGATTTCGAACTGCTTGCCATCAATAGTGGTGCAGGGCAGGTCTTTCAGCTTGGACAGCTCTTTGCGCTCTTCGTCCAGCTTCGCCTGCAGGGTCTTGTAAGAATCGATGGCTGACTGGTCAGGATTGATCAGAACCTTGTTGTTGATAGCATCCAGGACAACCGTGTCACCATTCTGGATGCTGTCAGTAGCCACCTTGGCACCAACGATAGCTGGCAGCTCCAGGGAACGAGCCATGATCGCAGAGTGAGAAGTTCGACCACCAATATTAGTGACAAAACCCCATACCCGTTCCAGATCAATCTGGGACGTTTCAGACGGAGTCAGGTCATCAGCAATGATGATGGTACCGTGAGCCACATCGTCCAGGGACACCATATCGATGCCCAGCAGATTCTTGATCATACGACGACCAACGTCTTTGATGTCAGCAACGCGCTCACGCAGGTAAGGGTCGTCCAGCTCGGCCAGCATCGCAACGTTCGTTGCAATAGTTTCGCTTAGTGCTGCGTCAGCAGGCTTCAGGCCCTTAATGGCTTCAACAACTTCTTCTTCCAGTTCTTCATCAGTCGCTACCAGAATATGACCTTCGAAGACTTCCGCTTCTTCTTCACCCAACTTGGCAGCCGCTGTGTCACGGATCGACTCCAGCTGCTCAACCGTTTTAACGATAGCCTCTTTGAAGCGAGCAATGTTCGCGTCTACTTCAGAGCTGTCCAGCACACTATCACTAATTTGAAATTCAGCCTCTTTAAGGACAAATGCTTTACCAATGGCAACGCCAGAGGAAGCAATGATGCCTGAGAACATAAACCACCCACATTTATATCAATCTAAAACTAACGTTTGTATATAACAAAAACATTTAACACAAACCATCAGTAATATTTAATCTGTTAGTTTCGAACAAAGTTCCTGAACAATCACTTAGCCACGCACAAACTTTGACATCAAATCACATTTAACGTTTTCAAATGGAATAAAGCATCGAAACTGTCAGAAGCAATCAATCAATTCCAAGATAGTGCAACATTTGATAAAACGCTCTGCAAAACACTCATCAAACAAATAGCCAAACAAAAAAAACAACTTCACTCAACTTTAAGCATTGAGGTATATAAATTATTACTTCATATAATGTTTTTTCATTTAAAACGTGAAATTCAAACAATACCCGCTCGAATTCATCTAGCCGGAGAAAGTTACAACAGCATTACGTAAATTTCTCTGACCTGAATCAGTATTTCCCCACCACCAGTACGCAAGGCGTCACGATTGCTGTAAAGCGGCTGTATCGTTGACTCCGGGGCACCCCAGGGCGGCAGATATAGGTAGCAATACTCACTCACAATACTACAAGAGCAACGTGGCATTTGTATATACTTGCCAAATGTCGCACAATAGCGGGAAAGCGTTGCCATGCTTTCGTAATCTTCTTCCTTTGAATGGTGACTACGGCAAAATACCTCTGTATTTATACGCTGTTACCATCGTAACAGGTAAGAACAGGTCGAATTATGAAACAATTTTTCAATAATTAACAGATTGAGAAAGACTTCTTCACATCGTTTCTGGTTCTTTGATTAAAAAAGCAATTAAAATGGCAATAAGAATGTTAATGACGACCGTAATTACTCAACCACGGTCAAATAACAACATTCGCTCTCAGCTCAATTCAACCGGACAAATATCCGGTTGAATAAACTCGATGAAGCAAACCCTTCAGGGATGCATCACAACTGCTACCAATGACCGAGGAAACATTTATGGCTCTGGTATCTATGACTGAAATGCTGAACAAGGCACGCGAAGGCAAATACGCCGTAGGCCAGTTCAACATCAACAACCTGGAATGGACTCAGGCTATCCTGACTGCTGCTCAGAAGTCTAACTCCCCGGTTATTCTGGGTGTATCCGAAGGCGCTGCGCGCTACATGGGCGGTTTCAAGCTGATCACCGCTATGGTTGGCGCCCTGATCGAAAGCATGGAAATCACGGTTCCTGTTGCTATCCATCTGGACCACGGCTCCAGCATTGAGAAGTGCAAAGAGGCCATCGACGCTGGCTTTACCTCCGTTATGATCGACGGCTCTCACGGCCCGTTCGAAGGCAACGTTGAGATGACCAAGACGGTAGTAGAATACGCTCACGCCCGTGGCGTTTCTGTTGAAGCCGAACTGGGTGTAGTCGGCGGTCAGGAAGATGACGTTATTGCTGACGGCGTTATCTACGCTGACGCCCAGGAATGTAAAGAACTGGTTGAGCGCACTGGTCTGGACTGCCTGGCTCCGGCCCTGGGCTCTGTTCATGGCGAATACTCTGGCGAGCCTAACCTGGGCTTCACTGAAATGCAGGAAATCAACGAACTGACGGGCGTACCTCTGGTACTGCACGGTGGTACTGGTATCCCAACAGCTGACATCCAGAATGCCATCAGCCGTGGTACTGCAAAAATCAACGTCAACACTGAAAACCAGATCGCCTGGACTAAAATGGTTCGCGAAGTTCTGGCTAACGACGCTAAAGTTTACGACCCACGCAAGGTGATCGGTCCTGGTAAAGAAGCGATCGTTGAAACCGTAATGGGCAAGATTCGTGAATTCGGTTCCGAAGGCAAGGCGTAAGCTCTGACTTCTGTTCAGCAGCCAAAGGCTGCTGAACAACTTTCTAAAAAATCACTCTGCCCTGTCAAACAACCCATTCACCGCTCTACTTATTTATAAAGAAAGTCAGTCACGCTAACAGGATACGCTTCCTGTATCTTCAAACTGAAAGGCTTTTCACTATCTGAAGTCCGTATCATCGCGCTTCTCCACTGGTACTTTCCATTAAACTGCAAAACGTTAAGAATCAGTGCGAGAAAATCATTAGCATTCAGAAAATGCTGTTTTCTCTGGTTTATTGGCAGCAGAAAAATCCCTCCCCCAATATAGACGACACACAGATGGTATCTATTATAAATCCCGGCTGAGGGCTCACCCGGCTCTTCTAAAAACCAAACTTGCCCAATCTTCAACCCTCCCAGCTGAGAAGCCAGTGCCCTTGCTTCAACCGGATTTCCAAGCACAAATTCCTCTTCAGGCTGGCAGATATCAGGGCTAACCGCATAGCTTCTGGGAAATCGATAGACATCAGAAGAAGGCGAAAAACCAAGCACATAATCAGCAATCTTGAAGGTAGCCGAATAGGGCTGCTCCAACAGCTCCCTCCCTTTTTCAGACTGCTCCCAGAAACTCAGTATCTGATCCCACACTTTACGAGCGGCGTTATCAAATAAATCATTCGAATAATTCAGGCATGGCTCTTCTCTCAACAGAAGCGCCTTTCTCTTAGGAGTCAATGTTTGAAAAAAAGATGACTCCATGTACGCATGATAAAGATACTTCACACGCCCTTCAGGAGTCGTGTAAGACACCTGACCAGGCTTTTGAGGTCTATCAAACCTGGCCCCAAAGTCAGCACTGTAATATTTTTTAGAGTACGCAGAACCGCAGCGCGACACTTGAATAAACCGGAACAAGTAAGATATTACGTCCCTGGAATTTGCAGGGAAAAATTTCCCGACAATGCGTTCAATTCCACCAGGATCACTGGATGCTATGTTTTCTGTCAGGCACCAACACCAGTTATCATTCACCTGATGAGCATTCAACTGACCGCCAGACAATAATAGAACTGCAAGCAGTACTGCCTGAACCAGCTTGTTTATTATGAATATTTTTTTATTTTCAGATGGAACGAAAGAATATTCCACTCTCCCATAACTGTTTATATCAAAACATTTCACGCACACCCTCACTTGCAGATACCCATTCAGCTAAACCGACTGATCAAACAGTCAGACACTTTAACGAACACCCGACAATATAGCCTCCCTCCCATGTGACGCCTGACTTTTCACACCCACCACCTCTTACTTACTTATTAAATTATTCAATCTCTTTTACCTTTTTACAGAAGTCAGGCTTTGCATCCATCCGATTAGGTGGCGATAATATAGCCAGTCTTCCATAGCTTAAATGACTCTCCCTGTCCCCTTTATCTACAAAAAAGGAACAAGTCATGGCACTAATCAGCCTCAGACAGCTTCTCGACCATGCAGCCGAAAACAGTTACGGCGTCCCTGCCTTCAACGTCAATAACCTGGAACAGATGCGTGCCATCATGGAAGCAGCCGACGAGACGGACTCTCCGGTCATCGTGCAAGCCTCCGCCGGAGCCCGAAAATACGCCGGAGCCCCGTTCCTGAGACATCTGATTCTGGCTGCTATTGAAGAGTTTCCACATATTCCCGTAGTGATGCATCAGGATCACGGCACCAGCCCTGCCATCTGCCAGCGCTCAATACAGCTGGGCTTCTCTTCCGTCATGATGGACGGCTCACTAAAAGAAGACGGCAAAACCCCTTCCAGCTACGAATACAACGTTGAAGTTACCCGCAGAACCGTTGAAATGGCTCACGCCTGCGGCGTTTCTGTGGAAGGGGAGCTAGGCTGCCTGGGCTCTCTGGAAACCGGTGAAGCAGGTGAAGAAGATGGCGTTGGCGCTACCGGCAAGCTGTCACACGACCAACTATTAACCGACCCGGACGAAGCCGCTGAGTTTGTTCAGGCTACCCATGTGGATGCACTGGCCATAGCCTGCGGCACCAGCCACGGCGCTTACAAATTCACCCGCCCCCCTACTGGCGACATTCTTGCTATTGACAGAATCCGCGAAATACACAAACGCATACCCGATACTCACCTGGTGATGCACGGTTCTTCATCAGTACCACAGGACTGGCTCAAGGTTATAAACGACAACGGCGGAGAAATACCAGAAACTTACGGTGTGCCTGTCGAGCAGATTCAGGAAGGCATTCGCCACGGGGTACGTAAGGTAAATATCGACACCGACCTGCGCCTGGCATCAACAGGTGCTATCCGACGCTTTCTGCAGGAAAACACATCAGAGTTTGACCCACGCAAATACTTAACTGTCGCCACCCGGGCAATGAAAGACATCTGTCTTCAGCGCTATCAGGCTTTCGAAACAGCAGGCAACGCCTCGAAGATCAGGGCATTAAGTCTGGAAAGCATGTTTAACCTCTACAGCAAGGGTAACCTTGACCCTAAAATCCAGTAATACCGATAACCGGTTGCGGCCCGGCGCAACCGGTTTCATGAGCTGTGTCATACCAGTCCCACCGCATCAGTGATATAACATCTGCCATTAGCCAAAACTTATAAATTCCAGAATAAACCGGAGAATGTCAGATATGCTATATGGACTGGATATCGGTGGCACCAAGATGGAGCTGACCACCTATAATGACCGCCACGAAAAAACATTTAGCAAACGCATCCCCACCCCTACCGATAACTACGACACCTTCATACAAAGCATACAAACACTGATCCGGGAAACCGACGAGCAACTTAACGTTCGGGGCAGTGTCGGCATTGGCATTCCAGGCTTTATTGAGCCGGATTCTGCAAAAGCGGTGATCGCCAACATCCCCTGCGCTAACGGTAAACACCTCCTGTCCGATCTGGAGTACAGACTGGATCGACCCGTTAAAATAGAAAATGACGCCAACTGCTTTACCGTTTCAGAAGCTATTGGCGGTGCCGGTGAAGGCTTTGACACGGTGTTCGGAGTTATTCTCGGCACAGGCTGTGGCGGTGGACTTTACGTACAAGATCAAATTTATACCGGTCGCAACAATCTGGCAGGCGAATGGGGTCACACACCTTTGCCCTTTCAGGCACTGGAGCTGGGAGGTTCTGACTTCCCTATTATCGATTGCGGCTGCGGCCTGCGAGGCTGCCTTGATAACTATCTGTCAGGCCGGGGGCTGGAAATTATTTATAACCACTTTGCAGGCAGACAGGCTAAAGGCAAAGAAATTGTGCAACTCTATCGCCACCATGACACCGATGCCGTAAAGACCGTTAACCTCTATGCAGAGCTTCTGGCCTGCGGACTCGGAAGCCTGACCAACACCCTTGATCCGGGTGTCTTTGTTGTGGGCGGAGGGCTGTCTAATTTTGATGAGCTATACGACATTGTCCCACCACTGATGAAAAAATACACCCTTAATATTGGCAAGCTGCCCGAAGTGCGAAAAGCCCGATTTGGCGATGCAGGCGGCGCACGCGGAGCTGCCATGCTGAACAATTAGAAACCATTGCCTCGTGGTAGCGGGAAGTCCTGCTACCCATTTCCTGCTACCCATTAGTAGAACAATCGAAATAAAAATAATTCTCTTTTATAATCAACAAATACTAACTACGCTTACCCCTGATTACACATAAGATATTAAAGGGATAAGGCATTATGGCGCTCTCTCCGAAGTGTCTGCGGCGAATTAAAACATTAATTATCGTGTTATATGCAGCCACCTCCGGCTCCGCCTTTGCTGGCAATAAACCTATTTCAGCGACCACCTTTAAAGAAATCAGCAAAAAACACGCTGACTGCCATTTATTAGTACTGTCAATCTACCAGACAAATCAGAAATACCTGCCCCCTGGTCTTCAATGCATCACCACTACGGAAACTCCAGCGAAGACTATCGTTGAACAATCAAGCCTTACCAGCCACGGCGTTAAATACAATTGTTACTTTACTCTCACCGAACACCACGAAGGCAGCATACCCAACAATTGTAATGACACAGTACAAGCCAGCATACCCAGTACTGCTCCGACCAAACGTTATTACTATGCGCCAGGACACGTCACACTTGAAAGACATTTACCAGGAGAGACAGCTGAAGCTCTACCCCACCCCCTTTTAACTACTCTGCTCAACAGCAAAAGACTTTTCATTGACTACGCTTACTATCCTCTTGGAAACGGCTTTGAACTTTATTGCCACTTATGGAAAAAACCCTTCAAAATCTGGAGACGCTATTCCAAAAGCCTGAGAACCGTTGCCAGCCAGATAAAAGCCATGAATAGCCTTGTCGTTCGCCATCAGAGGAACCCTATCCAGCAGCTATGGATTAACATTCTTGATAGCGCAAAGTTTGTTGCACTTACGACTTGGAATAGCTACGAAATCTACAAACACTCAGTGCATTTTCTCAACGTACAACACACGCACGAGTTTTCAGAAGGAGAAACGATCCTACAACTGGGCAGTGCCTCCTTTGAGCTTTATGAAGAAAGCGGGGATTTTTTAGACGCCTTAAAAAACATGCCAAGCATCGCCAAAGAAACTCTGGAAGATTTAGCTCTATATACACTCATTCTTTATAACGGCTATGAGGCAATTGCAGGCATGCCGGAAGGCAAATCAATAGCCTCTTATCTTTATAAGCTTGCCCAGGACGGAATGCTTTACGTACTGAATGTTCCCAGTAGTAGATACAGGGATTACAACAACCTCTTAATATCACCCCAGGACGGGTCTTCTCAACCAGCAGTGAGAGGGCCTGAGCTAAGAGTTCCACTGGTGAGAAGTTATCATGACATTCGGTATTACTGAATCTCAGGCATAAAAAAACAGTCACAAGGACTGGTTTTTTTTGAATTGGAGCGGGAAACGAGACTCGAACTCGCGACCCCAACCTTGGCAAGGTTGTGCTCTACCAACTGAGCTATTCCCGCACAGTATTTAACGACTCTGCAGTCGAAAACTTTATAAAATAAAGTGGCATCCCGTAGGGGACTCGAACCCCTGTTACTGCCGTGAAAGGGCAGTGTCCTAGGCCACTAGACGAACGGGACACATTTCATAATCAGAAAATTCTGATCATTGAAATTTGGTGGAGCCTAGCGGGATCGAACCGCTGACCTCAACACTGCCAGTGTTGCGCTCTCCCAGCTGAGCTAAGGCCCCAAACCTTGTTGCTGCATTATGCCGCTTTCTCATTTAAAATCAAGTAGTTGTTGATTTCTTTCGAGAACATCGCCGGCATCGAACGAGGCAAAATAATAGGGATTTGAGTTACCTCTGTCAACCGCTAGTTGCTTTTAAACTTATCTGCGCTTGCCCCCAGATTTTCAAAAAATTCAGATAGTTTCTACGCAGCTTCTCCCTCAACCCATTACCGTCAGGGTTTCGATAGACAAACCTGGCGCGTTCAAACACCTTTGAATCCACAGGTATACGAAAATCGGGCATTTCATCACCAATAACATTGATAATTCTTCTGGCCACAATTTCCGGGCTGGCACCCTGCGCCAGACGATCCACCATCATGCGTTTCAGGCTACCTGTCTGCGCTCCGGCACTATCCCCCCGTACTGTCGCCGAACCAATAACAGCACTTTTTCCAATACCAGTATTGGTAGCCCCGGGTTCAAAAACCACCACCCTGACCCCATAATCTTCCAGATAAGAAGACTGCCCAAGCGACATGGCCTCAATAGCAGATCTTGATGCTGAATAAGACTCCATCAGCCCTCTTGGCTCAAAAGCCTGCGAGCTGCTGATATTCACAATCAGACCAGATTGATGTTTACGCATATAAGGCAGAACTGCACGAGTCACCCTTGCGTAGCCAACCACATTCACATTAAACATATCCAGCAGCTGATCAGGCTCAACACTCTCCACAGAGCCAACAACCAGATAGGATGCACTATTGACCAGAACATCAACTCCCGACTCCCGGTCTCCAATCATTTTTATTGCCGCATCCACAGACTCAGTATTCCCCGGGTCCATTTTAACGAGCGAGTAACCTTTATAGTCACCCACCAGATCTGACTGACGCGTTGTTCCATAAACTCTGTAGCCTTCACTGATCGCCAACTTCTCCACCAGACTCTTACCTATACCAGAAGAGGCTCCAGTGACAACAACAACCTTTGGCGCAACCTTTGGCGCAACCTTTGGCGTAACCTTTGTCGTAACGCCGGACTGCAGAAAACTCCCCAGCAGCAATAGCCCGAGCAGCCAAAAACGCATTTTCATTTGTTTAGTTCTCACTTGTAATTTTTGATAGAGAAAATAGCAGTGATTGGAGAGGCGGGCCGAGATAAAGGAAAATCGAGAGTCCTGAAACGCAAAAAGCCCGACGCATTTAAGCGTCAGGCTTTGCTTATTCTCAATAGAGAAAATGGCATCCCGTAGGGGACTCGAACCCCTGTTACTGCCGTGAAAGGGCAGTGTCCTAGGCCACTAGACGAACGGGACACAATTCTGTGTCTTTATGCTGCTGCATAAAGCCTAATTTGGAATTTCACACCCAAATCTAAACTGGAGCGGGAAACGAGACTCGCCCTTGTTATAAAGAGACGACCCCAACCTTGGCAAGGTTGTGCTTCACACCCAAATCTAAACTGGAGCGGGAAACGAGACTCGAACTCGCGACCCCAACCTTGGCAAGGTTGTGCTCTACCAACTGAGCTATTCCCGCATTGAAGATATTTTGAGACTTCTTCGAAAGTCTTGTTCTCTATAAGAGAAAATGGCATCCCGTAGGGGACTCGAACCCCTGTTACTGCCGTGAAAGGGCAGTGTCCTAGGCCACTAGACGAACGGGACACAATTCTGTGTCTTTATGCTACTGCATAAAGCCTAATTTGGAGCGGGAAACGAGACTCGCCCTTGTTATAAAGAGACGACCCCAACCTTGGCAAGGTTGTGCTTCACACCCAAATCTAAACTGGAGCGGGAAACGAGACTCGAACTCGCGACCCCAACCTTGGCAAGGTTGTGCTCTACCAACTGAGCTATTCCCGCATTGAAGATATTTTGAGACTTCTTCGAAAGTCTTGTTCTCTATAAGAGAAAATGGCATCCCGTAGGGGACTCGAACCCCTGTTACTGCCGTGAAAGGGCAGTGTCCTAGGCCACTAGACGAACGGGACACAATTCTGTGTCTTTATGCTACTGCATAAAGCCTAATTTGGAGCGGGAAACGAGACTCGCCCTTGTTATAAAGAGACGACCCCAACCTTGGCAAGGTTGTGCTTCACACCCAAATCTAAACTGGAGCGGGAAACGAGACTCGAACTCGCGACCCCAACCTTGGCAAGGTTGTGCTCTACCAACTGAGCTATTCCCGCTAATTAGTGTTTTATGACTCTACAGTCAGGCTCTCATAAGAGAAAATGGCATCCCGTAGGGGACTCGAACCCCTGTTACTGCCGTGAAAGGGCAGTGTCCTAGGCCACTAGACGAACGGGACACAATTCTGTGTCTTTATGTTGCTGCATAAAGCCTAATTTGGAGCGGGAAACGAGACTCGAACTCGCGACCCCAACCTTGGCAAGGTTGTGCTCTACCAACTGAGCTATTCCCGCAAAGTGAAAGCAATTTAACGACATCTTCAGGTCAAAACGTAATCAGTAATTACCATTAACTGACTGCGTTAAAAGAAATGGCATCCCGTAGGGGACTCGAACCCCTGTTACTGCCGTGAAAGGGCAGTGTCCTAGGCCACTAGACGAACGGGACACAATCTTTTGTGTCTTTATGTCTTAAACATAAAGCCTATATTTGGAGCGGGAAACGAGACTCGAACTCGCGACCCCAACCTTGGCAAGGTTGTGCTCTACCAACTGAGCTATTCCCGCAGCGAAGATATTTTGAGACTTCTTCAAAGTCTGGGAAACGAGACTACTCTCTAACCCGGAGGCGACCCCAACCTTAGCAAGGTTGTGCTCTACCAACTGAGCTATTCCCGCAGCGAAGATATTTTGAGACTTCTTCAAAGTCTGGGAAACGAGACTACTCTCTAACCCGGAGGCGACCCCAACCTTAGCAAGGTTGTGCTCTACCAACTGAGCTATTCCCGCAGCGAAGATATTTTGAGACTTCTTCAAAGTCTGGGAAACGAGACTACTCTCTAACCCGGAGGCGACCCCAACCTTGGCAAGGTTGTGCTCTACCAACTGAGCTATTCCCGTAAAGTGGAAGCAATTTAACGACATCTTCAGGTCAAAACGTAATCAGTAATTACCATTAACTGACTGCGCTAAAAGAAATGGCATCCCGTAGGGGACTCGAACCCCTGTTACTGCCGTGAAAGGGCAGTGTCCTAGGCCACTAGACGAACGGGACGCAAAATCATCTTCATACTCACCGTATAAAGATGCTCTTCTTCAAGAAAGAGTGGTGGAGCCTAGCGGGATCGAACCGCTGACCTCAACACTGCCAGTGTTGCGCTCTCCCAGCTGAGCTAAGGCCCCAATAGTCATGAACTTGCATAACAAAAGCGCTTATCCAGAAGGCTGTACAACTCGTTGTGAGTGGCTGCCCCCGAAACGCAGGGCGAATGATATGGATGCCCCCCTATCCTGTCAAGCATCACTTATGAAAAAACTCATGATCGTTTCAAATAGTTATAAGCGAAGCCTTGGTATATAGGGTCTACAACAGAAAATATAATTTGTTCTAATATTTTGGACAGTGACAAAAAGAGACCGAAACTCTACCGATCTCTTTTTGCGCTTTTAGTTTCTATATATAGAAGCAATAAACGACATCAGGATTCTTCTGAGCCAAGCGCTTTAAACGCCTTCTCCAGTCGTTTACTTTCTTTCTTGGAAACACCGCCGAGAACAGCAACGGCATGACGCAAACGGGCACGGGTCATATCAGCACCCAGAATTTCCATAGAGTCCATAACAGACCAGGAATTAGGAGTACCAGCAATCGCCACAAAGATAGGATGGTTAAAATCTCCCAGCTTCAGCCCCATTTCCCCGGACAGCGTTTTGATCTCGTTAAAGATATTGCCTTTGTTCCACTGACGCAGCTGCTCAAGACGCCACAGGGTAAACTGCAGAACCTTTTTCACTTCAGCTTCTTCCAGCTTTTTGTGGGCAAAGTCTTCAGCGGTCAGTTCCAGCATACCGGAGAACATGAAAGCCGCCATTGGCGCAAAATCACTCAGTCGTTCAACACGACCCTGGGCAAATGGCAGGAACTTCATAATGAAGTCTTTATTCAGCAGCCAGTTGTGCAGACGGTCGGCAAACTCTTCGGTGCTCAGGTCTTCACGAATCCAGCTGGCGTTCAGCCAGGACAGTTTTTCCTGATCAAAAATAGGGCCGCCCAGAGATACACGACTGATGTCGAAGCTTTCCAGCATTTCTTTCAAACTGAACTTTTCCCGCTCGTCAGGCATGGACCAACCCATACGACCCAGGTAGTTCAGCAGAGCTTCTGGCAGATAACCCGCATCACGATAATACGTAATACTGGTCGGATTCTTGCGCTTGGACAGTTTGCTTTTGTCCGGGTTACGCAGCAACGGCATGTGACACAGCACCGGCATTTCCCAGCCAAAGTACTTGTACAACAGTTGATGTTTAGGTGCAGAGTTAATCCACTCTTCACCACGAATAACATGGGTAATCTCCATCAGGTGATCGTCTACGACATTGGCCAGATGATAAGTCGGCATTCCATCCGCTTTCACCAGCACCTGCATATCCACCTGAGACCAGTCGATTTCGATGGTGCCTCGCAGCATATCTTCAACCTTACAGGTGCCTTCCGCAGGGATTTTCATGCGGATAACATGTTCTTCACCCGCTGTCATTTTAGCCTGAACTTCCTCTTCGCTCAGGTGCAGGCAGTGGCCATCATAACCCGGCGCCTGCTTGTTAGCGGTCTGCTCTGCACGCAGGGCATCCAGACGCTCAGAAGAACAGAAGCAACGGAATGCATGACCTTTATCCAGCAGAATCTGAGCATGTTCAGCGTAAATTTCGCGACGCTCACTCTGGCGATACGGGCCTTTATCACCACCGACATCCGGACCTTCATCCCAGTCCAGACCCAGCCAGCGCAAAGAGTCCATAATCTGTCGTTCTGACTCAAGCGTGCTGCGAGCCTGATCAGTGTCTTCAATACGAAGCAGGAATTGGCCACCCTGGCTCTTGGCAAAGGCCAGGTTGAAGAGGGCAATATAAGCGGTGCCTACATGAGGGTCGCCGGTAGGGGACGGCGCAACACGGGTACGAACTGTCATCGGAATTCCCAGTCAGAGGAATTAAAAACGATGCATTATAGCGACTGAAGAGCAATAAACCCAAGGGAAGCCAGCAAAGTCATTTGCCAGCCTGCCCCTGCCCAATTGTTATTACTTTTTTGACGATGCCATTGCCTTCAGCGATTCTCTGACATCCTTTCGCTTATGTTGCAGCTCTCTTGCAAAGAAAGTGTGGTTATTAGTCCCCAGCGAATCAGCCAGGGCCTTCAGGTGCGGTAATAATGTACAAATTGCATAGTAGTGTTTGACAGCCATCAACTCACCCGACACCTCTCCGGCATCCTGACTCAATAAGTTGCGGTTTGAATCGTGATGACGCAACCGTCCGGCACAATATTCATTCAAACTGTCACTAAGCACTTTTATCAAGTCGAACTGCTGCCTGGCATCATCAATACTCCAGACCCCTTGCGGATCCTGAAATACTCTTTGAAAATGCTTGATCCGGTCAGCCAGCAACCGCCCGACCACACGAAAGTCTGCCTGGATATACCCCTCCCTACCAGGGCTATTCTTGACACCAGAAAACTGTTCTGGAAACCTCTCTGACACTTCAGCTGGCAGGCTCATATACTGGTCGTGAGGTAAATCATCAACCTCAGCATCAGCCATTGAGGCAGCCTCTTCAGGCTGGAGCAACCCAGCCCGAAACCTGCTACTGGGTTTAAAAGCGGCAGACCAGAACAGATCCGTTACTGAATAATCATCCGATGGCTTTCTCCCGTTTCCGGTTACTATTTCCCGGACAGAAGAGTGAGCGCTATGCCTTAGCAGAGACAGCTCTTCAAGGGTTTTCTGTATCTCAGGCCTTACTGTTTTATCTTTTTTATACAGGTGTCGCTCAACGCTTTCTGCAAGAGCACCAAAGCAGGGATCAAGACTCTTTAACAGCCTGTTACCGTCTTCCTCAACGCTCTCAGATCTTTTGCCAACACTTTCAGAAGCAAACGCCCTTAACTGTTCAAGCAAAAGGGTAACAACACGGTAGGCATCCACATTAACCTGAGCTTCGCCCTCCTGGTCACACTCCATACCAAGCTGCCGGACGACTTCGGCGGGCAGTGTCACCTCGTAGAGGCCAACACCAAATAATTTTGAAATGTATCCGGATGACATATTCAGAACAGGTTCAGCAAGCGGGTCTTCAAGGGTGTTTTTTACTTGTACCGGAGAAATAATATCAACAATTTCCCTGACCGCGCTCTTTCTGTCAACACGACTTTTTTTACACAGAGGACTGCTCAAATTAAGCTTCTTAATCACTTCAGGATCGGTATGGTAGGTGTACCTGTATACCTCGCCCTCCTTCAATGGGACAAGGCTCCCGTCTTCCTGAATCAACTTTTCTTTCAGACGGGCACTGCGCTTGACTGCCAGATATTCTTCACTAACTTCCGTCTTAATTTTCTTGCTACCTGGCCCTTTATTATTCGTTTCGTAACAGGCCTTCCTTTTCTTTCTCCCCTTTCTGGCCTTTGTCACAGAAATCGAGCCTGAAGGTTTGATACTCTTACCATCCGCCAATTCGGTCTCAGGCATTGCTTCAGATATTACTTCAGGCACTTCTTCAGCCGCTATCGAAGCACCATCATCCAATTGGCCTGAACAACTACCCTCATCGTTATTCTCCTGCGGCTGGAGATAATCCCATTTGAACTTATTCTCTGGCTTCAGCTCTTCTATACGAGCTATACCTTTATCAACCGTTGACAGCCTGTGCTTCACACTATTGTATTCAAGCTCGGTAAGACCCGACACACGACGAGTATTTTCTTCATCCTGAAACGCAACCAACCAGTCATAGAGCGCTTCGTCTTTATCGTATAAACCCGCTGCGGTTAATGATGCACCCGACTCATCACAAGCAACATTTTCATTGCGAATATTGTAATATGCAAAGTAAACGCTACCGAGATCCTGTTCGTTCACATCTCTGTTCATCCAGGGGGGGACAAACGCCTTTCTGCCAATCTTATTGAGATACTCGTCATAATTAGCCTCTAAAACCGGCTTAAGCTCCTTATCCTCTTCCCGAAGTTTCCACTTCGCGACTTCAGGACTCACCACCAGCGGCAACTCTCTCCAACCCACAGGAAACAATTCAAACACATCATCCAGCCAACCCGTAATAGCCCTTTTCTGCTCATCATCAAAAGCACCTGCCTGACTGGCTTTTTCAAGCTTCATTAATGCAACAATCATGTCGTTATAGCGAGGACTGAAAGCGTTAATCGTATTGAACAGCGAAACGCCGCCACGAACAAACTGATTGTTAATTTTACACAAAGGCTCAAAAACACTCTTCCTATAGGGTTCAAACCAGTCTGGACATTCATCCGGCAACTCACATGTCGCCGCTTTAACGTCTTTTAGCTGAGAAACATGGTATTCATGCAGGAGTATTCTGGATACTGAAGTGGAGCCTTCAGCAAGGGAAGCATTATTAGAAACATTAGCGGGCTTCATAGAACGCCCTTGATACGAAACCTCCTGCTTCCCGGCAGGCTCTATAAATTTCGCCTGATCTGAAAAAACTGGGGCATTAGCCGATTTAGCACTTTCCATGATAATTCCTGTTTATATACAATCCATTCATAGACCTTTAAGACTAAAGAACTGCACATAAGTTCAATACATCTGGCTATAGCTCCCTCCCTCCCCGGTTAAGGGCGCAGCATTCAATGTCTTACCGGGCTTTTGGCAGTTGGCTATTAGCTGCTCAGACAGCCAACCACCAAAAGCTAATAGCCAACAGCGGTACATTCTAACCTTCCGTTCCCCTAAGGGAAGCAGCAGAACATAATATACCGCTGTTGGCTGTTGGCGGTTGGCGGTTGGCGGTTGGCGGTTGGCTGTACGAGCAGCTAATAGCTAAAAGCCAACAGCCCGGTAAGTTATTGAATGCTGCGCCCCTAAGACAGCACTCACTCTTGGCAGAAAGCGTGTTTTTTGACTATCTTTTCTCGAATCAAACAAATAGCAAGAAGTGACCACCCCTTGAGTTCACCAACCCCTGTAACAGGCTATCCCCTTATACCCAGCAGCAGCCACAAACCATGGCTGCTAATCACGATATTTCTGATAACAGCCATCATTACAGGCTGTAGCTCACCAGTGCTTCACAGCACAAAAGAATCACAACCGAAAGCACTGCCACAAGATGTCAATGAACTCAAAATGACAATGCTTACCGACATCGCCTCTATCATCTCCAGTGACAACGAACTTGATACCGATGTCAAAACCAGTATCGCCAGACAGGCTATATCACCACTGCGACAATCGTCGGAAATCCAGATAGCCGGAGCCGATAAAGTGACACGCCCTGTAGCCGTCAACTTCCAGAGAGCCTTCGAACAAAGCCTGATGAACAGGATCAATGAATCAACCATCACTCAGGCGACGGTCATCATTCATACCCGCAAACCCACAACACCACTGTGCAACCCACCCGGTAAATCCCTGACAGAAACGCTCCCCCCCTCCATGAGAGAAGACACCGGGAGGCGCAAAACCATTGAAGACCGAACCATTACTGTGCGTAGAATGGCAAAACAACCTGAGATAGACCTTTACGTCGCCTACACCCATGACGGACTGAACAAACGCTCACCCCGGGAGCAGGCCATCTATCGTAGCGAAGTAAACAACCCTGAAAATAGCAGCCTGCACGACTCTGAAATGACTTGTAAGAACATGCCAGATGAAATCGTTGGCGCTTCTTACGTGATGACCACACCACAAGGGCATACCCTTTACTTCGGCAATAATGGTGTACAGGCAGTTGATGGTACAGGTAATACAGTATGGCAATACTGGCTCGGCGGATTAGAGGATACTTCGGTAAACAAACGCTACCGGGAAGTTATGGAGTATTTACACAAATGTGGTCTTGACCCGAAACTGTAAGTAAACTGCATAAAAATTCACAACAGCGCCTAAGTATTTGTACTCAAATCCACAAGTTTGCCTGTGCAGGCACGATGACAAAAGCACCGAAGCACACTAAAATCTCGCCATTCACAATCCTCCCCATGCAAACACTCTCAGGTAATCACATCACCATGGATAAAGTGATCGAAACCCCGGATGCGCCTCCAGCCATCGGCCCATACTCTCAGGGTATCCAGTTTGGCAACATGATCATCACATCCGGTCAGCTGCCAATCGACCCGGAAACCGGTGAGATGGAAGAAAACACCAAGGCTCAGGCACACCAGTGCCTGAAAAATGTAAAAGCGGTTCTTGAAGCGGCTGGCAGCGGCATGGACAAAGTGCGCAAAGCAACCGTATTTGTAAAAGACATGAACGACTTCACTGATATTAATGAAGTCTACAAGCAGTACTTCACCTTCCCGTTCCCGGCTCGCAGCCTGGTAGAAGTGGCTCGCCTGCCAAAAGACGTTAAAGTCGAAATCGAAGTGATTGCTACCGCTGAATAAACGTCTACGGTAACGTCATTTGCAGAGGGGGCCGAAAGCCCCCTGATTCCATTACCACATCAGATCATCTGGAATTTCAAAGTCTTTATACCAGTCTTCTTCCTCACTGGTCAGCTCTTGTGCACTACTATCATGAATAACCACGGCCTCCGGGATGCGCTCATTAATCTTTGCCGCCACAGGTGCCGGAATAACATGAAACACTTCAGTGCCGTCCGCTTCCTGCAAAATACCAATCGCAAATAAACCGCGACTTAAACGTTCCTGCATTTCATCAGTGACATAAATCTTCTTGACCTTTTTATCGACCACAAAGTTGTAGCCAACTTCTCCCCTGTCACGAGAGATGGCGTTCGTTTCAATCAGCTGTCGAACCTGGGCCTCAATGGCTTTCTGCTGACGCTCATCTTCAAGCTTGCGATTCAGCTCCCGGTCTCGCTCTGCCTGGGCTGAACGTTGCTTTTCCAGCTCGATACGACGCTTTTCCTGCTCCGTCATTTCACCAGACTTAACTGCCTGCTTCTTCTTTTTCTTAGTCGTCGTTTTAGCTTTCAGAGCCTGCTGCTTACTCGCCAGGCCTGCTTTCATCAACTGATCTCGAAGGGATTTACTCATGAACTTCTCTTCACTCTGCCATGCAGGATAGTGACCCAGCCTGCTGCACCATTCATAAAAATAAAGATGCAATGGTAGCAATGCCATTACCAATCAGCCAGAGCACATCGTTTCCTTTGCGCAAAAAAAACGGCACCCAAAAAGGTGCCGCTTTATTACCAAGGGTGGTTTGCCACTCTAATGCACGTCTTTCCAATATTCCCGCTTGAGGAGGAAAGTAAAGATAAAGAGCAGCATCAGGAATAGCATGACATAAATACCCAGCTGCTGACGCTGCGCCTTCATTGGCTCTGCCGAGTAAGCCAGAAAATTAACCAGATCGTACATCGCCTGATCGTATTCTGCCGGAGTCATAGTGCCTTTCCGCTCAGGATCAACCGTCAGCCCGCAGACCGTCTGACCGGTCAGCGGGTCACGCTTAGTAGGGTCTTCACCTTTACAACTATCCAGCTGTACCCCCTGTAGCTGCAGCAACACATGGGGCATACCAACATCCGGGAACACCTTGTTATTCACGCCCCAGGGACGCTTTGGATCTTCATAAAAGGTTTTCAGGTAGGTATAGACCCAGTCTTCACCCCGCACTCGAGTCACCATGGTCAAATCCGGTGGTGCCGCACCAAACCAGGCCTTCCCATCTTCTTTAGTCATGGCATTGGTCATCAGGTCACCAATTTTGGCATCTTTATTAAACACCAGGTTTTCCATCATCAGATCATGGGGAATACCCAGGTCGTCCGCCACCCGCTCATAACGCTGAAACTCCGTGGAATGACAGCCACTGCAATAGTTCTGGTAAAGCGCAACACCACGCTGTAAAGACGCTTTATCCGATGGATCGGTTTCAATTTTATCCAGAGGATACCCCTCACCGCCTGCGGAAAAAGCCAATACCGAGTAAAAAGACAGCAACAGTATGAGTATTGTTTTTTTCATTAGCCGGTCACCCTTTCAGGTACAGGTTTTGTTTTCTCCATCCTTGTATAGAACGGCATTAACAGGAAGAACGCAAAATACAGCACGGTACAGACCTGGGCGATCAGGGTGTAAGTCTCTGTCGCAGGCTGGGTGCCAAGCCAGGTCAGAAGAATAAATACCAGCGCGAAAGTGACGATGGCCACTTTGCTGATAATTCCCTTATAGCGAATCGACCTGACACGACTACGATCCAGCCAGGGCAGCACAAACAGTATGGCAATCGCTGCCCCCATCGCGATAAAGCCACCCAGCTTCGAATCGATAGGCCCGACATCAAAAGTAATAGCCCGCAGAATGGAATAGAACGCCCCGAAGTACCAGACCGGCGCAATATGCTCTGGCGTTTTCAGTGAATCTGCCATTTCAAAATTAGCGTGCTCCAGGAAGAAACCACCCATCTCCGGCATAAAGAAAATCACGCCACAGAAGACAAACAGGAAAACCGCCACGCCTACCAAATCTTTCACGGTGTAATAAGGATGGAAAGGAATGCCATCCAGGGGAATACCATCAGGGCCTTTGTTTTTCTTAATGTCGACACCATCAGGGTTATTGGAGCCCACCTCATGCAAAGCCAGGATATGCAGCACAACCAGACCCAGAATAACGATAGGAAGGGCAACGACGTGCAGGGCAAAAAAGCGGTTCAGGGTAATGCCTGAGATCAGGAAGTCACCACGAACCCACTGTTGCAGATCGGCCCCAATCAATGGAATCGCACCAAACAGTGAGATAATAACCTGGGCACCCCAGTAAGACATCTGCCCCCATGGCAGCATGTAACCCATAAAGGCTTCAGCCATCAGGGCCAGATAAATGGCCATACCAAATATCCAGATAAGCTCTCTCGGCGTCTGATATGAGCCATAGAGAAGCCCCCGGAACATATGGCAATAAACCACAATGAAGAAAAATGAAGCACCGGTTGAATGCATGTAGCGAATCAGCCAGCCATATTCCACATCACGCATGATGTACTCAACAGAAGCAAAGGCTTTTTCCGCATCCGGCACATAGCTCATGGTCAGCCAGATACCGGTCAGCAACTGGTTAACCAGCACCAGCAGTGCCAGCGAGCCAAAGAAATACCAGACATTAAAATTTTTCGGGGCATAATATTTGGCCAGGTGATCTTCCCAGGCTCGCACCACAGGAAGCCGGTCATTGACCCAGTTCAGCAGGCTATTCATCATGCATTCTCCTTATCCTTACCAATGATGATGACCGTATCGCTTTCATAGCTGTAGGGCGGCACCACAAGGTTCGTAGGAGCAGGTACACCTTTATAAACGCGGCCAGCCAGATCGAATTTCGAGCCATGACAGGGACAGTGATACCCCCCTTTCCATTCAGCATCGAACTCCATGGGTTTGACTTCAGGCAGGTATTTGGGAGAACAGCCAAGATGGGTACACAGCCCCACCAGAATAAGGTATTCATCTTTGATGGAACGGTATTCGTTTTTAGCGTAATCGGGCTGTTCTGATTTATCGGAATCCGGATCCCGGAGCATTGCGTCAACCGCGCGGATTTCCTGCAACATATCCGGGGTTCGACGAACCACAAAAACGGGCTTACCCCGCCACTCTACTACAATCTGCTGTCCCGGCTCGAGCTTACTGAGATTTACCTTCACGGGAGCACCTGCGGCCTTAGCCTTAGCGCTTGGACTCCATGATTTGATAAAAGGTATAGCAACCCCGACAGCTCCGGCAGCCCCCACCACCGAAGTTGCAGCCACGAGAAAGCGGCGTCGGCCAGTGTTTACGCCGTTATCACTCATTAACCTACTCTCCCCATCCGGGCGATTGTGCCCATTGACTTCTTTTTGTTCATGGGTGGGATATTAGCATGTATTTCCACTTACCCACCGAGCGTAGTGGTACGTAATGATACTGCTTTTGGAGCTTTCTAAAAAGGTTTGCCTCTATATTTCTGAGGGCCTTGTACAACTGGCAACCAGGTAGACCTGTATTCACAAATGGCCTTGCTCACTATTGAGCCAGTTCGACAACACTGCTATCAGTACAATAACCAACATCCTCATCAACTGTACCCTCGTCACCCTCAAAGACAACGCTCTCATTATCGCTATCAATCTCAAGCACGTCATTCGTCTCGAAAAATGCATAGTCTGGATCTGAAGGAATCCTGTAATCGTACACGTACCCATGGGTATTGCATGTAAGCATCAGGTCTCCGTCTGAGGTTCTGGCTAGAATTGAATAAGAATCTATTGGAAACCCCTGAAAGGAAATCATTCGAATATCGAGTATTTCGTAAATTTCAACTCCTTCAGTACAATGAATGCCAATACTCAGCTGATGCCCTTCGTCAGTATTTATAACAAATGTGTTATCTATAAGCTCATCATCCCATGAAAACAGAGCTGAAGCGTTAAGCCAGAGGACGCTCACCAGCAGTAGAGGCCTTTTCATAATCCATCCACAGAAAGTCAATGATAAAATCAGGCATAACGATAGAAAATACTTTAGAAATGGCAAAAAAAATGCCTGCATAAAGCAGGCATTTTTTTTGCGCTGTTCCCGAAACGAGAACGGCAGAGAAAACGTCCGAAGACGTATTCCCATTAACGCTTGGAGAACTGTGGACGCTTACGCGCTTTGCGCAGACCAACCTTCTTACGCTCAACTTCACGAGCATCACGGGTAACGTAACCCGCTTTGCGCAGAGTAGGACGCAGAGATTCGTCGTACTGCATCAGGGCACGGGTGATACCGTGACGGATCGCACCAGCCTGACCAGAACCACCACCACCGGAAACGGTGATTTTGATGTCGAACTTCTCGAGCAGTTCAGTCAGTTCCAGAGGCTGACGTACTACCATGCGAGCAGTTTCACGACCAAAGTACTCGTCCAGGGAGCGACCGTTAACAACGATGCTGCCAGAGCCAGACTTCAGAAATACGCGAGCGGTAGAAGACTTACGACGTCCAGTACCGTAGTATTGTGTCACAGACATGACTACCCCCGATTAAATTTCCAGTTGCTTTGGCTGCTGTGCAGTGTGCTTGTGCTCGGCACCAGCGTACACTTTCAGCTTGCTGAACATAGCGCGACCCAGAGGACCACGTGGCAGCATGCCTTTAACAGCAGTTTCGATAACCATCTCTGGCTTGTGAGCGATCAGTTTTTCGAAGCTCATGGACTTCAGACCGCCAACGTAACCAGTATGACGATGGTACATCTTATCAGTAGCTTTACGGCCAGATACGTGTACCTTCTCAGCGTTTACAACAACGATGTAGTCACCGGTGTCAACGTGAGGGGTGTATTCAGGCTTGTGCTTACCGCGCAGACGGGAAGCAATCTCGGTAGCCAGACGACCCAGGGTTTTGCCCTCAGCGTCTACTACGTACCAGTCACGTTTTACAGTTTCTGGCTTTGCACTAAAAGTTTTCATTAAATTCGCCTCAAGAGTATTACAGATGCAATACCTGTTCTTACTTGGCCGTTCCTGCGCAGCGTGAACCTTGCAGAATTAGAAACCAGGCTAATAGTTCCCGAATCGGCCTGCTCAAACATTGGGCGCTCAATTGGGAAACGGGAGCCGTATTATAGCGGCTGAAAACAGGAAAAAAACCCCTGTTGAGGTAATTATCTGGACAAATTAGCCAATTACGGATAGAGCCGGGTGAAATATGACATTTATTGCTATTGAAATGATCGACGGCTCTACCATTGGAGTACCCTGTACCTGAAAGGCTCTTTAAGGCGAAGGACGTTCAGTGGAAATCATGTAGTCATGCAAGCTTCGTCTACATCGTTTAAAGATTTCGATAGAATAAATACTTACCAATAAAGCTGAAAAGTAGATACAACAAATTTCATCACTATCAAAATCAGCCCCTAAACTAGCAATCAAGCCAGTCCAACCAGCAATCAAGCCAGCCCAACCAATGACATAAGAACTTATTTTTATGACTGGATTATCAACAGTAGTAACATCGTAACCCATAGCAACACCAACAGAAGCAATCGCACCTCCAGCAGCACTGCGAATATAACCGCTATCAGCAACTGTATAAGCAACAGTAGCGCAACAAGCACCAGCAATAACAGGAATACTGGATGATAGTCCTTTAATCATTCGTTCACGCAATGATGTGATGGGAGATGGGCTGGGCTTTAATGATTTTATATCTCCGCGGCAATAGGGACATTTAGGGTTTTCATCCTTCAGAACTTCATTAACACACCTACCGCAGAACACATGCTTCCAATGGCAAGGCGGAACAATCATCTTATGTTCATGATCGTCATAATTCTCATTGCAAATTGGACATTCCAACTGACTGCCATTACCCGCTCCTGCCGCAACACTCTCTATAGTTCCCATAACCCTGGTCCTTGATTGAATTCCATTTCCTGCTTGGACTCAAAATTCACCGACAAGTTCCGCCGAAGCCAATACACTACTCAAGCAGGCAAGGAAATTGCCATCACCCGGAAGCTGGTCTGAAGAGAGCACAAACCTCTGCCTGTCATGACAACAAGAACTGACATCAGGTCCACAAACCGCTAGAATCCCGCCACCCCCTGACAGACCTAAAGACCGGAACACAGCACAATGCGTGACTTTATTATCGCTCCCAGCATTCTTTCTGCCGATTTTGCCCGCCTGGGCGAAGAAGTGGATCAGGTGATCGAAGCCGGAGCCGACTGGGTTCACTTCGATGTGATGGACAATCACTATGTCCCGAACCTGACCATCGGCCCGATGGTCTGCAAGGCTCTGCGTAACCACGGTGTGAGAGCCCCGATTGACGTACACCTGATGGTCAACCCGGTAGATCGCCTTATCCCGGATTTTATTGAAGCCGGTGCCAGTATGATCACCTTCCACCCGGAAGCGTCCCAGCACGTCGACCGCACCTTGCAGATGATCCGTGAGAATGGCTGTAAGGCGGGCCTGGTACTGAACCCTGCCACCAGCCCCGACATTATTGAATACGTGATCGACAAGCTGGATATGATCCTGCTGATGTCTGTAAACCCTGGCTTCGGCGGTCAGAAGTTTATTCCTTCTACCCTGAAAAAGCTGCGCAGAGTTCGCAAGATGATTGATGACAGCGGCCTGGAGATCCGTCTGGAAGTTGATGGTGGCGTAAGCGTCCAGAATATCCGCCAGATTGCCGAAGCCGGTGCTGATGCATTTGTTGCAGGTTCTGCCATCTTTAATGCCGACGACTACAAAGCCGTAATTAGCCAGATGCGTGAAGAACTGTCCAAGGCTGATCCGGTTTAATTTAACAGGCTCCTATCAGGTAGCGATCTATCAGGTAATAGAAAGACATGAAACTGACTGAATTCACAGCAGGCGACCTGCCACAGCTGATCATGTACGATCTGGACGGAACGCTGGTCGACAGTATTCCCGATCTGGCTATCTCCATTGATGCCATGCTGGACGATATGAACCTGCCGAAAGCCGGTGAAGACAAGGTGCGCCTGTGGGTGGGTAACGGTATCCCTTCACTGGTAAAGCGCGCCCTGGTTGACGATATGGCGGGCGACCAGCCCGGCATTGTCAGCCGTGAGGTGTTTATTAAGGCATACGACAACTTTAAGCACCACTACGCCATCGAAGTGGGCCAGCACAGTCACCTCTACCCCGGCGTCAAAGACTTTCTTCAGGCCATGGCTGACAACGGCGTAAAGCAGGCGATTGTCACCAACAAGTCCGAGTTTTTCACTGAAAAACTGCTGCAAATGATGGGCATTGATCAGTTCTTCGAAATCAGTCTGGGCGGTGACAGCCTGGACGAGAAAAAGCCTCACCCTCTGCCACTGCTGCACGCTATTGAAAAGACTGAAGCCAGTCAGAATACAGCTCTGATGATTGGCGACTCCAGCAACGATATCAAAGCAGCCCGGGCTGCCGGTGTGAAAGTGATCGCCCTGCCCTATGGCTACAACCATGGTGTACCGATTGAAGCCTCAAATCCTGATCTGATTGTTCCGACTCTGGACAAGCTACTCTGACTGTCGCCTCTGGCTCTGGCAACAGGATGCCGGGAGGGGGCGACTCTCCTCCTGCATACCTGCTCTGAAATGTACTTTCGTACGCCCTTGCGGGCATTTGCAATACATACGACAGTCGTATACCCTTTTGAACTCGAAGTTATTCATAAACTGGTCAATCCAGTGCCAGCCCCTGATGGCTGGCAACGTTCAACTGACATAGCGTGGAGTCAGCAGTGAATCACTGTGACATGGTGCCAAACAGCCCTTCCTCTCAAGCTATCCCTTCCTGGCGATGGTCTGCCTGGCCTTGCGCCTGAAAATGTGCCTGAAATTTATCTGACCCAGTGTCGCACCCCGTTTTAGAAGCAGCCCAGTGTTGACAAGCATCACCCACATTGATGACCGTTTCAAAACAAACCGTTACAAACAAGAGACTGTTATGACGCCTGAAGCTTTCTTGCGTCTGGCCCGTGAAGGATACAATCGCATTCCCGTAACCCGGGAAATCCTGGCGGACCTGGACACACCGTTAACCACTTATCTCAAACTGGCCAATGGCCGTTATTCCTATCTGCTGGAGTCTGTTGAGGGCGGAGAGAAGTGGGGTCGCTACTCAATGATCGGCCTGCCCTGCCGCAGTGTTCTCAGGGTTCATGGACAGACCATTACCCTGGAAACAGAGGGTGAAATTGTTGAACGCCATGAAAGCGATGACCCACTGGCTTTTATTAATCGCTTTAAAGATCGCTATAAAATGCCAGAGCTGCCAGAACTGCCCCGCTTTACCGGCGGACTGGTGGGTTACTTTGCTTACGATACCGTCCGCTATATTGAACCCCGCCTGAAACACTCCGCCCCCTACGATGAACTGGGAACCCCGGATATTCTGCTGATGATTTCCGATGAACTGGTGGTGTTCGATAACCTCAGCGGTAAACTGATTCTGGTCACCCACGCCGACGCTTCCGATGAAGCGGCTCTTGCCAAAGCAGAATACCGCCTGGATGACCTGGTTCGCCGCCTGCAGACCACTAACGTCCAGGCACCCGTTCAGGCCTCTCTGAATCCAGTCACCGAAGAAGACTTTCAATCGGTTTTTGGCGAAGCACCCTTTAAGGCGGCTGTAGAAACTATCCGTCAGTATATTCTGGCCGGCGATGCCATGCAGGTTGTGCCTTCCCAGCGCATGACCATCCCTTACGACAGCTCACCCCTGAACCTGTACCGCGCCCTGCGTAGTACAAACCCATCGCCGTATATGTACTACATGGACCTGGGGGACTTTCACGTTGTCGGCTCATCGCCGGAAATCCTTGCCCGCCTGGAAGACGGAGAGATCACCGTGCGTCCGATTGCCGGTACTCGCAAACGGGGCGAAAGCGAAGAAAAAGACCGGGTTCTGGAGCAGGAACTGCTGAATGATCCCAAGGAGCTCGCTGAACATCTGATGCTGATCGATCTTGGTAGAAACGACGTTGGTCGTGTAGCTCAAACCGGTTCCGTGACCCTGACCGACAAAATGATTGTCGAACGTTACTCCCACGTTATGCATATTGTTTCCAACGTCACTGGTCGCCTGAAACCCGGGCTGGACGCCATCGACGTACTCAGGGCCACCCTGCCAGCAGGCACCCTGAGCGGAGCCCCCAAAGTACGTGCCATGGAAATCATTGATGAACTGGAACCGGTAAAGCGTGGTGTCTACGGTGGTGCGGTAGGTTATCTTGGCTGGAACGGTAATATGGATACCGCCATTGCCATCCGAACGGCGGTAATCAAAGATCGTCAACTACACGTTCAGGCCGGTGCCGGCGTCGTCGCAGACTCGGTGCCGGAGCTGGAATGGAAAGAAACCATGAATAAAGGCAGGGCTCTGTTCCGTGCCGTTGCCATGGCACAAACGGGTTTCCTGACACGCACCTGATTTACTGAATTTTTCCCGGGGTACAAATTAAAATAAGTACCCCTCTGCTCATTAGCAAAAAAAAACACCTTTGATATCACTGAAACACTACACTGTTACCTCTCAGAAAAATGTTGAAATTGAGGTATTCCATGACCGGCAGTTTATTTCAATATCAGACCGTCAGATGGTCACTCGCCGTTTTACTTATTCTCCAGGCACTCTCTGCCAAAACAGACACCCCCTACTGGCCTGACTTTATTCCTTACACTCCTGTTAAATCAATAAACGACGAATTTAAGAAGTTAGTTTTGGATCAGCCGGATGCAATATCACCATACGATATAAATAATTCCAGCACCCTTTTGTTAGCGCCAGACAATGACGCTATGGATAATGAGTACAGAATCAAGTTTCAGGGAATTATTACTGTTGACGCTTCACCTGAAAGCGGTGTAACGCCTGGGTACCAATACGATTTTCAACATCAAAATACGACAGTAATTATTGAGTCTGACAAACCGACACTGATCACTTATGATAACAGAAACGGTCAGATCATTGACTTGCAGGGCAAAGGTTGTTTTCTGGCGGATATAACAGCCGCCGAAAAAAAGACCCTGAAAGGTTTTCCGGAAAAGTTAATCAGTGAGTTATATATCGACACTGCTGGCAGCTTTTTTCACCCCGACAGGCTGATACAGGTCTACATGATGTCGGCTACAAGCGGAGGTGATGGAAATCAGGGTAATGACAGAAAAGGAACAAACAATAACAATAAACCAGAGAAACCAGAGAAACCAGACACTTCGAGCAAGCCGCCGATTTGTGATAAGTGCAAAACACCGAGGTATGATGTTGATTTTCATGACGGAGACTTTGGACAACTCTTCGTTCCGCTTAACATCGGTGCTGCCAGGCGTCGTTCAGAAGCTCTCATGTCATCGTGTTCGGCTTATTCCTCTTTACATTATACCGCTTCTCTGTTTCACCCCGGTAGTGTCAATAGGCTGGAAAGTTATCCTCCCTGCTCATTTTATGCAAAGCTTGACCATCGAAACCCAAGCCAACCAGCTATAGGCTGCAACGCTGCTGCCGTACTCGCAGCAATAACCCTTTGGAGTCGCATGCCTGCAAGCACGCGAGACAATAATCCGCCCGTGCTTTCGCTTGGTCCCAACAGTGGCGAGGATTCAGGCTACTCTGAAGGTAACTCAGCCTACTCTCAAGATGACCCAGCCGAGTCTCAAGATGATTCGCCCAACACTGAAGAAGGTTCGCCCCATTCTGAAGAAGAGGAACAACCAAATCGCTGCATTACTCAATGATTCCGCTGCCTGTTGTCAACTTATTCTGATTTTAAGAATTCAGACTCCCGGGTCGCCTGTCCCTCAAATAAAGAACACCTCTGCCAGCTGTGGTATATTCCGGTACCCTGAAGCTTAAGGTTTGAACAGTACGGAACTGAAATAAGCATGCTGCTAATGATCGACAACTACGACTCCTTTACCTGGAATCTGGTGCAGTACTTTGGCGAACTGGGTGCCAGGGTTGAAGTGCATCGTAACGATGAAATCACCATCGCTGATATTGAAAAGCTCAACCCGGAACGGATTGTTATTTCACCCGGCCCCTGCACACCCAATGAAGCCGGTGTATCCATGGAGGCCATTCACCGCTTTCAGGGTGAAATACCGATACTGGGCGTTTGCCTCGGACACCAGAGTATCGGACAGGTCTACGGCGGCAAAGTGGTCAGGGCGCGTCAGGTGATGCACGGCAAAACCTCTCCCATCTACCACAAAAATGAAGGCGTTTTTGCCGGACTGCCCAGCCCGGTCACCACCACCCGTTACCACTCCCTGATTATTGAAAGAGAATCACTCCCGGACTGTCTGGAAGTCACCGCCTGGACGCAGTTTGATGATGGCCGGGAAGATGAAATCATGGGCGTACGCCACAAAACCTTGCCCGTTGAAGGGGTACAGTTCCATCCGGAGTCCATTATGACCCTTAATGGTCATGACATGCTGGCAAACTTTCTGAAGATCTGAGGAAAGCAACTCTGACGAGAGCAACAACTATGACGATAAAAGAAGCGATTTCACTGGCGGTACGCAACCTCGACCTGAGCCGGGAGCAAATGATTGATGTGATGCGCGACATCATGTCCGGCCAGTGTACCCAAAGTCAGATTGGTGCCTTTCTGACCGCCATGCGTATGAAAAGCGAGAGCATTGAGGAAATTACCGGTGCCACTACCGTACTGCGGGAAATGGCCACCCATGTCAATATTAATGCCGATCATCTGGTCGATATTGTCGGTACAGGCGGTGATGGCGCCCATCTGTTCAATGTTTCCACAGCCTCGTCCTTTGTCGCTGCGGCAGCGGGCGCCCATGTTGCCAAACACGGCAACCGGGGCGTATCCAGCTCCAGCGGCAGCGCGGACCTGCTGGAGCGCGCCGGGGTAAACCTGAATATCTCGCCGGCGCAGGTAGCCCGTTGCGTTGAAGAGGTTGGTGTAGGCTTTATGTTTGCGCCTGCACACCATGCCGCGACCAAAAATGTGGCGGCTATCCGAAAAGAACTGGGCATCCGCACCTTCTTCAATATTCTTGGCCCAATGTCCAACCCGGCTAATGTACCTAACCTGGTCATTGGCGTATTTACCCGTGAACTGTGTCGCCCTATGGCGGAAGTGCTGAAAGAGATGGGGAATAAACACGTTATGGTGGTTCATTCCCAGGATGGTCTGGATGAGATCAGCATTGCCAGTGAAACCTTTGCTGTCGAGCTGAAAGAAGGCAACATTTCAGAAACAGTGATCAAGCCGGAAGACTTTGATATTGAATCCCGAAGCCTGATCGGACTGAACGTTGAAGATTCAGCAGAATCCCTGGAACTGATCCGCAATGCCCTGGGTAAACGTGACAGCGTTAATGCCAGAAAGGCGGCGGACATGATTGCCCTGAACGCTGGCGCGGCTATTTATGTCTCTGGTGTCACCCAGACCATGCAGCAGGGTGTCGCCATGGCTCAGGACATCATTACCAGCGGTCTCGCTCTGGAAAAACTGTACGAGCTGTCCACCTTCACCAAAGCTCTGGCTGAATAATGGCGAATTAACAGGAGTGCCTATGTCGATTCCTACCATTCTCACAACCATCGTCGAACGCAAGTTTGAGGAGATTGCTGCACGACAAAAGTCGCTTTCTCTTGATGATGTGATCGCCAGAGCCAGGGCAGCCATGCCAACCCGGAGCTTTGCAAACAGCCTGGAACAACGTACAGCGTCAGGCCAGGCAGGCGTTATTGCAGAAATCAAAAAAGCGTCTCCCAGCAAAGGGGTGATCCGGGAACACTTTCAGCCCGCCGGCATTGCCAGAAGTTATGAAGAGGCGGGCGCCAGCTGCCTGTCCGTGCTGACAGACCGCGATTTCTTTCAGGGCTCAGAACAATACCTGCAGGAAGCACGTAACGCCTGCTCTCTGCCGGTTCTGCGCAAAGACTTTATGGTGGACGTGTGGCAGATTTACGAGTCCCGAATGCTCGGTGCCGACTGTGTACTGCTCATTGTCGCCTGCCTGACCGATGAGCAGTTGGTTGAAATGAGCAGCGTCGCCCTTGATCTGGGTATGGACGTTCTGGTTGAAGTTCACGGTGCCGAGGAACTCAGGCGAGCGCTGCCCCTGCAAGGTACCCTGCTGGGCATCAACAACCGCAACCTGCACACATTTGATGTCACCCTGGATAATACTTTTGAGCTACTGTCTTCTATTCCCTCAGACCGTCAAGTCATTACCGAAAGTGGCATTCACACCGTTGAAGATGTTGATGCCATGTTTGCCCATGGTGTTACCAGCTTTCTGGTCGGAGAAGCCTTTATGCGACAGGAGAATCCGGGTGACGGGCTGAAAAACCTGTTTGGGCACCGTCTGTGACTGCTCCCCACCCTATCGGGTGAGGCTTCTGATTTCTTAGGCAGCAACCGGCAGTCTGCCGGATTTACGCAAGCCTCCATCAGCAGAAACGGACAGTCCTTCCGCCTTTAATTTCAATATGCCTTGCTTCTTGATATTGCGAGCTGCATTAATATCCCGGTCATGGATAGCACCACAGCTACACTCCCATGATCGGATTCTCAATGGCATTTTTTCCTGTTTCAAATCGCAGACTGAGCAAGTTTTAGAGGATGCAAACCACTGGTCTATCTTCACCAGATGTTTACCTTCCTGCTTTGCCTTGTATTCGAGTTTGGTTATCAGTGAGTGCCAGCCAGCATCAGCAATAGAACGAGCAAGACGCTTGTTCTTGAGCATGTTCTTAACTTTCAGTGTCTCCACAATCACCGCTTGGTTTTCGTCGATGAGTTGTTTTGATAGCTTATGCTGAAAATCATTACGGGCAAAGGCTACACGCTCATGCGCCTTTGCCACCAATAAACGGGCTTTGTGCCTACCTTTTGAGCCTTTCTTGCAGCGAGATAGAGCCTGTTGTTTTCTTTTCAGGTTACGTTGTGCTTTTTTCAGAAAGCGAGGATTGCCAGTCTTATGGCCGGTACTGGTGATAGCCAGATCAGTAATCCCCATATCAACACCGACAACCTGATTAGCTTCAAGATTATCAATCTGTTTTGGTTGTTCCTGGGTATCATCAGCCAATATGGAGGCAAAATACTTGCCGGTTAGCGTTCTGCTCAGGGTGATAGACTTCACCTTACCCACTATTTCACGATGCACTTTAGCCCTTATGGGCTTGCGCTTGGGGATTTTTATCCAGTTATCGCCCACAGAGACAGACGTACAATGGTAGCTACTTTGCTTGCCATGCTTTTTCTTGAAGCGAGGAAATCTTGCCTGCAATTTGGGATTGAAAAAGTTTTGAAAGGCCGTATCCAGATTGATAGTGGCCTGTTGCAGTGCAATAGAGTCAGCGTTTTTCAGCCATGAGTACTTTCGGCTTTTCTTGGCTTTTGCCAGCAAGGGCTTCAGGTGTTTTTTGGGAGAAAGGCTCTGCCCACGAACCTTGTAATAATGAACCTTAATAGCCAGGGCCTTGTTCCATACGAACCGCACAGCATCAAACTGACGGTCGAGAAATTCCGCCTGCTCTGATGTTGGATAGATTCGTACTTTGGTGGCTCTCAGCATGGAACATTATTTCAGTGCTCATTAATATAAAGTTAATATTATAGGTATTTGAAAGAGGTTTTCAAGTGAGCGCACACAATAAAGATTTGCTTAAAGGGTATCTTCGCAAACGACATAGCGTTACCAAGCTGGTTGTTCATTTGGTGTTCACGACAAAGTACAGGCGAAAGCTTTTTGATGGCTATATGATCAGGCAGTTACGGGAGTCGTTCGAGAGTGCATGTGAAAAACTGGAATGCCAGTTACTTGAAATGGATGGCGAAAAAGATCACGTACACCTGTTGGTGGCCTACCCACCAAAACTGGCTATCAGTGTCATGGTAAATAATCTCAAATCAACATCATCAAGACGGTTGCGAATGCTGAATACCCACCTTACTGCTCAGAGCAAAGCAGGCTTAATGTGGTCAAGGTCTTACTTTGCTTGCAGTGCTGGCGGTGCAACTATCGAGACTCTGAAGGACTACGTTAATAGCCAGAGTACACAGATTGATGGCGGAAGGCTCTGCGCCTTCCCGTCTTATATCCCCGCCCGCATTGGGCCAGGGTTTACGACGATTTTGCTAATTTGCTGTTGGCTGTTAGCTGTTAGCAGCCAACAGCCAATAGCTAATAGATCACTTCACAACCCCACAGGCAATTCTGGCACCGCCTCCCCCCATTGGTGGATTATCGGAGTAGCTATCACCTCCACT